>NZ_BADK01000667.1 GCF_000333595.1 Azospirillum sp. B506 | reverse complement strand
TGCTGTTCATGCCGATGTACATCTACCAGCAGGCCTCGACCCTGCAGAACTGGCCCTTCGCCGCGGCGATCTCCATCGTCTTCCTGGTGTCGGTGCTGGTGGTGGTGTCGATCTTCAACGCGCTGGGCCGCCTGTCGCGCGGCTATGCCAACGCCTGATCCGGGGAGGCAGCGATGTCCGACTACGCAAGGCCGGTCTCCGGCAGCCGCCGCATCGATTTCGACGCGCTCAGCTTCCGCATCGTCATGACCGGCATCGCGCTTGCGGCGCTGGTCCTGCTGGTCGCCCCGACGGTGGTGGTGATCTGGGTGTCCTTCACCAGCGGCTATTCCCTGAAATTCCCGCCGCCCGGCTATTCGCTGCGCTGGTATGCCGAGCTGTGGAACGCCTGGCAGCTTCAGTTCGCCATGATGAACAGCCTGAAGGTGGCGGCCTGGGCCACCGGCCTGTCGGTCCTGCTCGGCGTCTCCGCCTCGCTCGGCATCGCCCGCTCGCCGACGCTGACGGCCAGGGTGCTGGACAGCCTGTTCCTGTCGCCGCTGGTGCTGCCGGCGCTTGCCTTCGGCCTGTCGTCGCTGATGTTCTTCTCGATGATCGGGGTTCCGGTGTCGCCGCTGACGCTGATCATCGGCCACACCGTCGTCTCCGTGCCCTTCGTGGTCCGCAACACGGTGGCGTCGCTGGCCCAGATGAACCCGTCCCTGCTGGAGGCCTCGTCGAGCCTGGGGGCCGGGCGCTGGTACGGTTTCCGCCGCGTCACCCTGCCGTTGATCCGGCCCGGCATCATGGCCGGCGGCTTCATCGCCTTCATGGCGTCCTTCGACAATGTCCCCGTGTCGCTGTTCCTGCGCGACGCCGCCACCGACATGCTGCCGATCCGCATGTGGCAGGATCTGGAAGGCCGGCTGGACGTCACCGTCGCGGCGCTGTCCGGCGTGCTGATCGTCGCGACCATCGCCCTGATGCTGGTGATGGAGCGCGTGGCCGGCCTTTCCAAACGGTTGACCTGAGCCGTGTCATACACCCAGAAAGAGAGAAACCCCATAGGGCGTGAATTTGAAGGGCAGATGCAGATGGCGGTCGAGGTCGGAGACGACGAAGCGGAACGGAACGATGTCGAGGAAGCGGGTCTGCTCCCCGGCATAACCCACCGCGCGCAGCCAGTCGCCGACATGGAACAGCACCTCGTGCGGGCCTTTGGCGATGCCCTCGCCGCGCACGCTGGGATGGTCGAGCTGCCCGTTGGCGCCGAGTTCGCCCGCCGCCAGCAGCCGGCGTTCGGGCATCAGTGCGTAAAGCTCCACCCGCATGCCCTCTGCGGCGACGCCGCGCGCCACGTCCACGCCGTGTATCGAAATCCCGCCCGCCATGCCGCTCCTCCTACCGGTACCGGGCAATGCTAGCCGAGACGACGGCACCGGCGCCACCCCCGGCGCCACCCCCGGCCCTGCCGCCGCTGCTGCCGGCGCTGATCGGCATGACCGGCCTGCAGGCGCTGGTCGCGCTGGCCCTGTTCGCACCGGGGGTGCTGGCGCCGCGCATGGGGATCGACCCGGCCGGGCTGGGGCTGTTCACCACCACCGGCTTCGCGGTCGGGATGGCGGCGTCGCTCTGCGGCGGCGTGCTGGCCGGACGGCTGGGATCCTTCCGGGTCGCCAGTTTCTGCGCGGTGGCGGTGGCCGCGGCCATGCTGTGCGCGACGCTCGGCAGCGGTGCGGCGGCCCTCCTGGCGGCCGGGATCGCCATCGGGCTGGCCTGCGGACCCGAGACGCCGGCCAGCGCCACCATCCTCGGCCGGCTGGTGCGGGAGGCCGACCGGCCGATGGTGTTCTCCGTCCGCCAGACCGGCAACCAGATCGGCGCCATGGCCGGGTCGCTGGTTTTGCCTGTCCTCGCAACCGTCGCCGACCCCCGTGCCGGCTATATCGCCATCGCCGCGCTGGCACTCGCCTGCGTTCCTGTCTTCGAACGGCTGCGGCCTGCCTACGATCCGCTGACCCGCAGCGCAGCGGCCGGCTTCGGCCTGGGCGCGGCGCTGCGGCTGCTGCGCGACGACCCGGCGCTGCGGCGCATCGCGCTGGCCGCCTTTCCCTATTCGGCGAGTCAGCTGACACTGAACGGCTTCTTCGTCGTCTTCGCGGTGGCGGAGTTGGGGCTTGGTCATGTCGCCGCCGGGGTGGCGCTGGCCGCCGGACAGGCGGGCGGGTTGGCCGGGCGGCTCGGCTGGGGTGTCGTCGCCTCGCGCTGGGTGGCGCCGCACCGGCTGGTCGGCCTGCTGGGGCTGGGCATGGCGGCGGCGTCGATCCTTGTGGCTCTGGCCGGTGCGGCTCTGCCCTTCCCGGTGCTGGCGATGGCGACCTTCCTGTTCGGTCTGACCGCCAGCGGCTGGAACGGCGTCTTCCTGGCGGAGGTCGCCCGGCTGGCGCCTGCCGGCCGGATCGGCGAGGCGACCGGGGCGGTGATGGTCGGCGGCTTTGCCGGGCTGATCGCCGGGCCGATGCTGCTGGTCGCCATCGCCGCGGTCAGCAGCCTCGCCATGGGCTATGTTTTCGTAGGAGTGCTGGCGGCACTGGCCGGCCTCAGCCTTCTGGGAGGCCGTCGATGACCCGCTCCCCGCGCGCGACTGCCGTGGCCGAGGCCGTCCGCACTGGCCGCAGCAGCGCCCGTGCCGAGACCGAGGCGGCGCTTGCCCGCATCGCCGCCGGCAATCCTGCGCTCAACGCCTTCGTCACCGTCGATGCCGACCGGGCGCTGGCCGAGGCGGAGTCCGTCGACCGCCGGCTGGCCGCCGGAGACCTGCCGGCGCTGGCCGGCGTTCCGGTCGCGGTCAAGGATACCATCTGGGTCGCCGGCCGGCGCGTCACCCAGGGCTCGCGCCTGTTCGCCGACTTCCACGCTCCCGCCGACGCCATCGCGGTGGAGCGGCTGCGCGCGGCCGGTGCCGTCATCCTCGGCATGGCCAACAGCTCCGAATTCGCCTGCAAGGGTGTCACCACCAACCCGCTGTTCGGGCCGACGCGCCATCCGCAGGACCCGAGCCTGACCCCCGGCGGGTCGAGCGGCGGGCCGGCCGTGGCGGTGGCCGGCGGGCTGGTGCCGCTGGCGCTCGGCACCGATGCCGGCGGGTCGAGCCGCCGCCCGCCCGCCCATGTCGGCGCGGTCGGGTTCAAGCCGTCCTTCGGCGCCATCCCCTATGGTCCGGGCTTCCCCGAACCCTTCACCGGCATCGCCGTGATGGCTCCCATCGCCGCCGATGTCGCCGATGCGGCACTGCTGTTCGAGGCATTGTGCGGCCCCGATCCGCGCGATCCCGACTCCGTCGCCATCGCCCCGGCGGACATCCGTCCTCTGGAACGCCTGACCGTCGCCTTCAGCCCGCGCTTCGGTCTGGAGGCCCCGGTGGACGAGGATGTGCGGCTGGCGGTCGAAAGCACGGTCGAGGCGCTGGAACGGGCAGGGGTGCACATCGTCCGGCGCGATCCGCCCTGGCCGGCCGGGGTGACGGAAACCGCTCTGATGCCGTTGCAGCATGCCGGGCTGGCCGCCCTCTACGGCGATGCCTTCCGCCGCGATCCGGCCCTGTTCGATCCTGACATCGCCGCGCAGATCGACCGCGGCCTGACCCTGACGGGGGCGGAGGTCGCGGCGGCGCAACTGCTGGGGGTGGAGGTTGCCCGCGCGCTCGCCGGCTTCTTTGCGGAGGCCGATCTGCTGGTCGGCCCGACCACGCCCTGCGTCGCCTGGCCGCTCGACCGGCTGGGACCGGAGACCATCGGCGGACAGACGGTGCCACCACGGGCGCATGCCGTCTTCACCCCGCTGTTCAACCATGCCAGGGTTCCCGCCATCAGCCTGCCTTGCGGCCTCGGCCGTGACGGGCTGCCGGTGGGAGTGCAGGTCGTCGCCCCGCGCGGGCTGGACCGGCGGGTGCTGCGCTTCGCCGCCCATATCGAAACGGTGCTCGCTGCCGGCGGGCAAGGACAGCCGGGATGAGCATGGACAACGATCTTCCTCGGGAAGCTTCCGAAACCGAAGCGGCCCCCCGGCGGCGGCGCACGGTGCCGCCCCCGCCGCTGGCGGAGATGGCGGTTGAGCGCCTGCGCGCCATGATCATCTATGGCCAGCTGGCGCCGTCGGCCCGCCTGATCGAGCCGGAACTGAGCGAGAAGCTCGGCATCTCCCGCACCCCGTTGCGCGAGGCGCTGAAGCTGCTGGCGGCCGACGGGCTGGTGATGCTGCGTCCCAACCGCAACGCCATCGTCGCCCCGCTCGACGCCGACGAGCTGATCCACCTGTTCGAGGCCGAGGGCTGCATCGAGAGCTTCGCCGCGAGGCTGGCCGCCGAGCGGATGACCGCTGCCGACCTGCGCCGGTTGCGCGGCTTCCAGGAGAGGATCGAAGCCCTGCAGGGAGCCGGCGCGCTGGAGGAGTATTTCTCGATCAACCAGAAGATCCATCGGTTGATCGTGTCGGGAGCCAAGAACCCGGCCCTGGTTGATGCGCATGACCGGCTGCTTGGCCGGCTGGCGCGTGCCCGCTACTTCGCGCTGGGCGCCCAGGGCCGCTGGAAGGAATCGGTGCTGGAGCACCGCGAGATCCTGGCGGCGCTGGAGGCCCGCGACGGCGGGACGGCCCAGCGCCTGTTCATGCACCATGTCGGCCGCACCGGCGAGGTGGTTGCCGCGGCCTGCGCCTCGGCGAAGGCCCGGCGGGCGGGGTAGCAACCGTTTCCTCCCCGCTCTTTTGCAAGCCATCGTCAGCCGTGCAGTTCCCGGAACAGGCTGCCCCAGCCCTCGACCCGGCGGGTGTCGACGCCGGTCATGCGCAGCGCCTTCCACACCACGGTCGATACGGTGTCGTAGACGGGGATGCCCAGTGCCTGCTCCACCCGTTCGGCCACCGGGGCGCCGCGCATGTTGGTGCAGATGATGGCGATGGCCTCCGGCTTCGCCTCCGCCACCTCGGCACACAGGCGCTCGATCCGCTCTTCGGCGATCTCCGAGAAGGAGAAGTTGCCGCGGTCGTTCAGATGCCGCTCCCCCACCACCTCGAAGCCGGCGGCGTTGTAGTTCGCGATCATCCGCTCCTGGATTTCATCCAGATAGGGGCTGACGATGGCGAAGCGCTTGCGGCCGGTGGTTGCCAGAATCTCGTTCAGCGCCAGCATCGAGGTGCAGGCCGGGATGCCGGTCTCCTCGGCGATGGTCCGGCACAGCCGCTCGTCGGCGTCGAAGCCGAGCCAGCCCGCCGAGGTCCCGTTCCAGCCGATCACGTTCAGCCTTGCGTCGGCCAGCAGGCGGGCGGCGTCGAGGAAGGGCGCATCGGTGAACTGGTCCAGCGCGGCGGCGCGCAACGAGATCTCCTTGACGGTGAAGCGGCCGAAATGGGCCGACACCTCCGGCAGACCGCTCAGCATGGCTGAGGTCACCGGTTCCAGCACCGTGTTGGACGACGGGGTCAGCATCCCCAGAAGGACGCGCTTGGTCAGGTCGGGCGTGTTCATGTTCGGTCCTCGGCTTCTGATTTTTGGAGTCAGGCGCGCAATGACCATCTATCGCAAAGCATGTGCCAGATTGTATACAAAATGACGATTTACAGATAAATCTTTTTTATCAATAAGTTAACTTGGTAATTTTTGCGGGTTCCCTGTGCCCGTGCTTGCCTGATTTTTCAGCGCATGGCATCGTCAGTGCGCCGCTGCACAATCAAGCGGCATACTGAACGCATTGCCGGATCGACCATGGACACCCAGAATACCGTGAAGGCCGGCGCCGGGCCGATCCGCCGTGAAACGCTGCATCACGCTGCCGTCGCGGAATTGCGCGCGATGATCCTGGCTGGCGCGTTGCGGCCGGGCAGCCGGGTGCCGGAGGTCAAGCTGTGCGATCAGCTCGGCATTTCCCGCACGCCTTTGCGGGAGGCGTTGCGCGTCCTGGCGGCGGACGGGCTGGTGGAGCTTCGCCCGCACCGTGGCGCCGTGGTGACGCCGATCGATCCGCAGGAGATCGCCGATGTGTTCGAGGTGTTGGAGGCGCTGGAGATGCTGGCGGGTCGGCTTGCCTGCCAAAGGGGTACGGCGGAGGAGTTCGCCGACCTCGACCGGCTCCACGCCCAACTCGTCGCCCAGTTTGCCGCCGGTGACCGGCCGGGCTATTTCACGACGAACCGCCGGATCCATGCCCGGATCGTCGCGATGGCGCGCAACCCGTCCCTCGAAGCCACCCAAAGCGGCTTCGCCTCGAAGATCCTGCGGGCGCGGTCGCTGGCCAATGACGATGCGGAGCGTTGGCGCAGCTCCTTGGCCGAGCATGAGGGCTTCATGGCGGCACTCCGGCGCCGTGACGCGGAGGCCGCCGGCAATCTCCTGGGCGCCCACAGCCGCCTAACCGCCAATGCCGTCCTCCTGGCGCTGAACGGTGGGGCGTAGACGGCCACGCCGGCCTGCTCACGGGTTTGGAGGTCGTCAGCGCATGCCGATGGCACGGTCGCGGGCGCTGAGGATGTGCGTGCCGATGGCGTCCTTGGCCCGGTCGGGGGCGCGGGCCAGGATGGCGTGGATGATGGCCAGATGCTCGCGCATCGTCGGGACCAGCACCGTGGTGTTCAGCCGGGTCTTCGACTGCTTGATCAGCCGGATTTTGATCTGGTTGACCCGGTACGCATCGGAAATGATGGCATTGCCCAGCGCGTCGATGATCGTCAGGTGCAGGGCCCAATCGATGTCCTGCGCCTCCTGCAGGAGGGCGGGCTGGATGCCGCCGCCGCTCTCTTCGGCTTCGGCACAGGCGGCGATGATGCGTTCGTGGTCCTCCAGCAGCCGGCGGACCGTCGCCTCCGGCGCCTCTTGGGCGAAGACCGCCACCGCTTCCCGCTCCAGGAACAGGCGGAACTGGAAGGCGTCGCGGATCAGGTTGAGGTCGACATGGGCGACCTGCATCCCGCGTTGCGGCACGGTCTTCACCAGCCCCTCGGCCTCCAGCCGCGGGATCAGCTCACGGATCGCCCCCAGCGGCAGTTCGGTCAACTCGACCAGCTCGCGCTGCGAGATGAACTGCCCGGGACGGATCTCGTCCGCCAGCAGCCGGCGGGTGAAGCTCTCGTAAGCCCGGCTGCGCAGGTTGACCGCTTCCCGGTCGCGTTTGGCGGAGGTCGTCATCCGTGCGATGTCCTGTCAGGAAGGCCCGTCAGGCGGCCCGATCCGCGAACACCCGGTCGAAGAGATGGCCGAGCGTCGCCGTGTCCGCCACCGACATAGGCAGCAAAGGCGCCCTCACCGTCAACCACGCGCTGTCGCCGGTGGCATGCGACAGCAGCGCCTTCACCGCAGGCGTGACCGGATAGCGCAGCACGGCGTCCACCAATTCGACCAGCGCGGCATCGTCACAGCCCTGGTGGACCACCCTGCGCAGCCGGTTCGGTACCAGATTCGCCATGCCCGATATGGCGCCCTGGCCGCCGTCGCGCACTGCCTGGGCCAGCACACGCTCGTCGCCGATCAGCACGGCGAGGTCGTGGCGGTGGGCGGAGAGCAACTGTTGACTGTAGCCCCAGTCGCCGGCGGAATCCTTCACCCCGGCGATGGCCTGGGGGAAGGCGGCCTTCAGCCGGCCGATCAGGTCGAGCGACAGCGGAACCGCGGTGACCGACGGGATGTGGTACAGGATGATGTCGCGCGCCCGGTCGCCCAGCTTGGCGATGAAGCTGGAGAACCACGCGAACAGCCCGTCGTCCGACACGCCCTTGAAATAGAAGGGCGGGGCGACCAGCAATGCCCGCGCGTCCGCATCGAGCAGCTGGTTGGCCTGTTCGAGCGCGTCGTGCAGAGACGCGGCGATGACGCCGCCGACCACATGGCTGCGGAAATCGATGCCGGCGCCCTTCAGCGCGCCGATCATCTGCTCGCGCGCCACCTGGCCGAGCAGCGGCCCCTCTCCCGTGGTGCCGAACAGCGTGACCGAGTCGCAGCCGTTGGCGAGGCACCAGTCGACATGCCGGGTCAGGCGGGCCAGATCCACGCTGCCGTCGTCATGGTAGGGCGTGGTCAGCGCGCAGGACAGGCCGAAGCGGCCAGTGGATTGAATCACTTTGCATTTCTCCCGGGAATGGTGGAACGGTAGGCCGGCTGGCGGCCGCGTCACCACTAACATGTTACTAGGATGTTTTTCGTTTGCAAGAGGAGTGCGCAGGAATTATACGTTGACCAAGCAATCAAACCGGTGGCGGAGCGGATCCGTGTCGCTCACAGTGTCCGCCGCAACAGGCAAATCCGGGCGCCCAAGGCCCAGGCGATAACGGGGAGGAGTGCATGTCGATGTCGAACGGAATGTCTTTGTCGCGCCGCCGGCTTCTGGCGTCGGGCGCTGCAGCCGGTGCGCTGGGCCTCGGCGGCATCGGCTTGCCCGCCTTCGCCCAGACCGGTGGCGGCCACACCGGCGGGGTCGACTGGCGCAAATATGCCGGCACCAAGATCGAGGTGAACCTGATCAAAAGCCCGCGCGGCGAGACGCTGACGAGGTATCAGAAGGAGTTCGAGGAGCTGACCGGCATCACCGTGGTGTCGGAACAGACTCCGGAGCAGCAGCAGCGCCAGAAGGCGGTGATCGAGCTGACCTCCGGCCGGCCGAGCTTCGACGTCGTCCACATCAGCTATCATGTCCAGAAGCGCCAGTTCGAGAAGGGCAAGTGGCTGGCCGACCTGACGCCCTTCATCAAGGACCCGGCCTTGACCGATGCCGGCTTCCTCGACGATTTCTCCGAAGCCGGGGTGACCTTCGCCCGCAATCCGGAGGGTGGCATCGGTGCGCTGCCCTTCTCGGTCGATTACTGGATCGTCTATTGGAACAAGGACCTGTTCGCGAAGAAGAACCTGTCCTTCCCCAAGACCTTCGACGAGATGGTGGCCGCAGCCGCAGCACTGACCGACCCGGCGAGCCAGACCTACGGCTTCGTCGCCCGCGGCATGAAGAACGCCAACACACCGGTATGGACCAGCCTGCTGCTGGGCTACGACCAGTACAGCGTCGATGCCAACCGCAACCTGCTGACCGACACGCCGGAAGCCATCGAGGCGGCGAAGCTCTACCAGACGCTGATGACCAAATCGGCGCCGCCGGGCGTCACCGGCTTCAACTGGGCGGAATGCCAGTCGGCCTTCCTCCAGGGACGCGTCGGCATGTGGTTCGACGGCGTCGGCTTCGCCCCGCCGCTGGAGGATCCGGAGAAGTCGCGCGTCGTCGGCAAGGTCGGCTACGGCCTGATGCCGAAGGGGCCGAAAGCGCACGCCGCCGCCACCACCGGCGACGGCGTCGGTGTCACCGCAGCGTCGAAGAACAAGGAAGCCGCCTATCTCTACTGCCAGTGGGCGACCGGCAAGCTGATGGGCGCCCGCCTGCTGCAGGCCGGGGCCGGCGTGCCGTTCCGCACCTCCGTCCTGTCTGACGCCGATGTGCGCAAGGGCGTGAAGATGCCGGCGGCCTGGGTCGATGCCGTGGTGGAGTCGGCGAAGATCAGCCGCCTTGCCCTGCCGGTCATCATCCCGGTCACCGAGTTCCGCGACGTGCTGGGCGGGGCGCTGACCAACATGATCTCCGGCAGCGATCCGGCGGCGGAACTGAAGCGCGCCACCGCCGACTTCAAGCCGATCCTTGAGCGTAGCGAGAAGACGTGAGCATCCTGACCTCTTCCGACCGCGTGGCCGGCGCCGCTTCCGTTGGCAGGACGAAGCGGCTGCGGCCCTCCTACTGGCCCTTCGTCGTGCCGGCGCTGGTCGTCGTCGTCGGGGTCATCGTCTTCCCCTGGGTCTTCACCCTGTGGATGAGCGCCATGGAATGGCGCATCGGCGAGGAGCAGCGCTTCGTCGGTCTGCAGAACTACGTCCGTCTGGCGACGGATGTGCGCTTTCTGGAGGCGATGGGCCACACGATGGTCTACACCGCCCTGTCGGTCCTGGCCCCGCTGGTGCTCGGCACCGCGGCGGCGCTGGCCTTCAACACCAGGCTGCCGGCGAGAGGCCTGCTGCGCGGCATCTTCGTCATGCCGATGATGGCGACCCCGGTCGCCATCGCCCTGGTGTGGACGATGATGTTCCACCCGCAGCTCGGCGTTCTGAACTACCTGCTGTCGCTGGTCGGCATCGGGCCGCTGCAATGGGTCTATCACCCCGGCACGGTGATCCTGTCGCTGGTGCTGGTGGAGACCTGGCAATGGACGCCGCTGGTGATGCTGATCGTCCTGGGCGGGCTGGCGTCGCTACCGACCGAACCGTACGAGAGCGCGCAGATCGACGGCGCCACCGCCTGGCAGCGCTTCCGCTACCTGACCCTGCCGATGATCAGGCCCTTTCTGATGGTGGCGGTCATCATCCGCAGCATCGACGCGCTGAAGAGCTTCGACATCCTCTACACCATCACCCAGGGCGGGCCGGGCACGGCGTCGGAGACGATCAACCTGTATCTCTACAGCGTCGCCCTCACCTATTACGACATCGGCTACGGCTCGGCCATCGCGGTGGTGTTCTTCGTGCTGATCATCATGCTGTCGCTGATCCTGATCTA
>NZ_BADK01000668.1 GCF_000333595.1 Azospirillum sp. B506 | reverse complement strand
ATCTGCAGCCCGGCGCCCGCGTCACCGTCTGCCTGCGCCCCGAACATCTGAGCGTCGATCCCGCCGCGACCGATGCCGAGACGCTGAACGGCGTGGTCGAGATGGGGCTGCCGCTGGGCGCCACCGTCGTCCACGAGATCCGCGTCGGCGACGGCACCGCCGTCAAGGTGTCGGAACCGCGCATCCAGCGCACCGACCTGCTGGCGCCCGGCACCCCGGTGCGGCTGGCGCCGGTCGCCCCCCGTCTCGCCTCGGTCTTCGCCGCGGCCTGAAACCACCTCCGCTCCATCCGCCTCCTCTTTCCTTCGGCCCCCCTCACCTTCAGGAGTGAACGATGCTGCTGACCCGCCGCAACCTGATGCAGACGGCGCTGACGCTGGGTGCCATGCACGCCTTCCCCGGCCTGACCTGGGCGCAGGCGCGCCCGCTGGTCTTCGCGACCTTCACCGGCAGCTGGGAGGAAGCCCACAAGGCCGTGCTTGTCCCCGCCTTCCGCAAGGCGGCTGACAACGCCAACATCGTCCTCGACCCGATGCTGTCGGTCGACCAGATCGCCAAGGTCAACGCCGCGAAGTCGAACCCGCCGATCGACGTCATGCTGCACGATCCGGGCCCGGCGCTCCAGGCCGTGGCGCAGGATCTCGTCGACCCCTATCCGGTCGAAAAGAGCGCCTACTACAAGGACCTGATCCCGGCGGCACAGGTCCCGATGGGGCCGGCGCCCTTCTTCCAGGTGGTGGGCATCACCTACAACCCGGAAACGGTGAAGACGCCGCCGACCTCCTGGGCCGACCTGTGGAAGCCGGAATTCAAGGGCCGCGTCGGCATCACCAACCTGAACTCGACGCTCGGCACCGGCTTCATGGTGGAACTCGCCAAGATGCATGGCGGGTCGGAGGCCAACATCGACCCGGCCTTCAAGGCCATCGAGGCGCTGCGTCCCAGCCTCGCCGCCGTCGCCGCCAACCCCGGCCAGCTCGCCACCCTGTTCCAGCAGGGCCAGATCGACATCTCCCCCGGCAACTTCAACGCCATCCAGATCCTGAAGGCGCGCGGCGTGCCGGTGGAGTTCGTCATCCCGAAGGAAGGCGCCATCGCCTTCAAGACGACCATCCACATCGTCAAGAACTCCCCCAACAAGGAGCTGGCCTTCAAGCTGATCGAAGCCGCCCTGTCGCCGGAGGTCCAGGCCACGTTGATGGAGGAGCCCTATCTGATCGTGCCGACCAACACCAAGGTCGCGATCAAGGGCGAACTGGCCAAGACGCTGGCCAAGGACCATGCCGAGATCGCGAAGAAGTTCGTGTTCCAGGACTGGGCCAAGATCAACGAGCAGCGCGCCGCCTGGATCGAGCGGTTCAACCGCGAAATCCGCGTCTGACCATCCCACAAGCCCGCCAGCCGGAGGAGGCGCCCCATGGCCGCGACGTTGCGCGACGTCACCACCTACGACCTGAAGCTCGCGGCTCCGCTGGCGGCGGGCTTCGTCCTGTTCTTCGTCACACCGCTGGCGATCCTGCTGGCGCTGAGTTTCCAGACCGACCAGCAGGGCGGCCATTACGGGCTGACCCAGTATGTCAATTTCCTCGGCGACCGCTTCAGCCTGGGGGTGCTGGGGTCCACCCTGTGGTTGGGGGTGAAGGTGACGGCACTGACCCTGCTGCTGGGCTATCCGGTGGCATGGCTGCACCAGCGCTCCCCCGGCTGGGCCAGGGGCTTCATCATGCTGCTGGTGCTGCTGNCCCTGCTGACCAGCGTGGTGGTCCGCACCTTCGCCTGGGTGGTCATCCTGGGCCGTCAGGGCATCGTCAACGCCACGCTGGCCTGCCTCGGGCTGATCGACACGCCGCTGAAGCTGCTCTACACCGACCGCGG
>NZ_BADK01000669.1 GCF_000333595.1 Azospirillum sp. B506 | reverse complement strand
CCTCCGGTGGATGGGCGCTCAGGTGGCGGCGAACAGGTCGTCATCATCGGCCGGATCGGTGGTTGGGCCGCTGGTGCCGATCTCATCGTTCAGCACCTCGCCGGTCTCGGGATCGTGCGTCCTCGGGGCGGGGGCCGACTTCGGTTCGGGCTTGGGTTCCGCCTTCGATTTGGCGGCAGCCGGCTTCGGCTTCGCAGTTTCGGTCTTCTGTGGTTCAGGCTCGCCGTCACCATGGGTGTCGTCACCCTGGCCGCCCTCTTCATCCTCCGGCACTTCACCTTCGGGAAGGACGGTGAAGTCGCCATCCAGCACCCGGTCGAGGCCCTGGGTTTCTCCGCCTTCAGCCCGACCATCGAGCGCGACGGCGTTGGCGAGTTCGATCGACATGGGCAGGTACTTCGTCAGGCGGCGGATGACCGTCTTCTTGCCCATCTCCTCGTAGTTGCTGATCCACGGGGTGTTGGTTTTGCTGAAGCGCTTTGCGGTCTGGTAGCCCTGTGACCCGTCGCGGACCGCGTTGACCTCGGCGACCGACATGAACTCGAACTGGACGCCCCCGCCTTTCAACTTGGCGACGGCGTAGAAGCCGACGATCCTTCCCCGGTCGCCGCGCAGGAACGGCTTGTGAATGATCTGATCGGACGTGCCATAGTCGATGTCGAATTCGTCGCGCTCATGGACTACGCGAGACGACAGGCTCTCGATCTGGCCGGACCGGCGCGCAAGGTCGATCAGCCCTTTGTAACCGACGATGATCTGAACCTCGGTTGTCTGCTTTCTCCGGTTTTCGAAAGGGATCAGGTAGATGTGTCCCTGCGGCGTGTTCGGCTCCAAGCCCATCTGGGCGCAGACGACGACCGAGCCGAACAGGCTCTCGATGGTACAGTCCATCAGCTTGGGCGTGGTGCGAAGCGCACCGAGCGCGATCTTCATCATGCGTTCGGGCGTCATGTGCGCGGGGAGCAGTGCCTTCAACGTCTCCTTGTTGGCGTTGAAGAAACTGGCCACGGTGCCGCCGCCCGCCTGCTTGGCGACCAGCTTTCCGGCGCGGCGGATGTCCTCCGGTGCGCGGGCGGAAGCAAGTGACGGGCGATCCTGCTGTTCGGTTGTGGACATGCTGGCGGTCACTCCTCGATGGCGGCGTGTTCGCGGCAGAAGGACGTGCCCCACGCGGGGCACCATTTCGCCGAGCAGAGTTTGGAAGAGGGGTTGGCAACGAACGCCCACGGGTCGCCCGGCAGCAGATGCCGTTCCGGGTCGCCGTGACGGAAGGTGGTCAGGTCGCCCTCGATGTGGCGCAGCACATTGACCGCGGCCGTCTCGGCGGTGGCAACGTCGTAGCGGTGGACGGCGGCGTCGGGCTGGGGCTTCTTCAGCGGCACGCGCTGAATCCAGTCGACACAGGCTTCCGTCACCTCGATCCCGTTGGAGCGGGCGAGCAGGCTGTAGGAGCCGATCTGCGGCGCGTGGCAGCCCATCGTCTTGCCGCCCTTCAGGTCTCGGATGCGGCCGGGCTCGCGGGCGATGACGTCGGACTGTCCGGACAGGATGATGTCGGGTGTCACCTGCGCCTCCAGCCGCTCCTCCACGATCAGGGGCTGGACGTCGGGGGCGATCTGGTGCCGGTAGACCGCCACCATGCGCTTGGCCTGCTGCTCGGCCTCGTTCAGCGCCGGGGTCTCGCGGTCATAGGTGATGCCCGGCTCGGCGGCGCGGCGAAGCTCCTCGATGGCGGCCTCGGTGGCGACGTCGACTGGCGGCAGGCTGCCGGTGGCGGCCTTCTCCTTCAGGATCAGCGCCGCGGCGGCATGGACCCCGGTCCCGACGGCGGCGCCGACATTGGAGGGCAGGTCGCGCAGATCGAAGCCGGCCGCCGCGATCTCGGCCGGGAACAGCTTAGAGGCGGATCGGCGCGCGCAATCGGGATAGCCGGACAGGGAGGAAGAGCGGATGACGGTGGGGGCGCGGGAAGGGGCGTTCATCAGGGCGCTCCGTTCAGGATGAGTTCAGCCCGTTGGCGGAGGTTCGACGCCTTGTTTGCGAGAAATGCCGCATTGCGCCGTGCGGTGCGGACGAATCGGAAAAGCGCTGGAGCCGTGGTGGGCACAGCGATCGAGAGGTGGTCGTACGCCGTGGCGAACAGCAGTTCCTGCGCCTCCATCAGGTACGAGTGCTGGTGCCGGAACGGCAGGTCGTGGAACAGCAGACCGTCACGCGTCGCCCGCCGCTCAGCGACCATTTCCAGCACATCGAGCGGCAGGCTCGGGCCGTGGTATTCAAGGAGGCGGCAAGCCATATCAGACCGCCTCCGCCAGATCGGTGCCGGCCGGCGCCGGAACCGCGTTGCGATCCTGGATGGCGAACCACACCGCCTTGACGCCCATCACGTCGATCATGGCGTTGTGGGCGCCGGACAGCGGCTTGCCGGTGAAGAACTCGTAGGCCTCGCGCAGGTTCGCGCTCTTGTGATGGTTTCGGCCGGCTGCCTTCATCTTCTCGGTCGGCGGCAGCTTCAGGATCGGCGTGGATAGGATCTGGGTGCAGGCGGCAGGACCGCCTTTCCACTCGTCCGGATGGCAGATGCCGGCGAACCGCTTGAAGCCGATCCGCAGGATGCGCGCGTCGAAGCTCTCGTTGTGGGCGATGCGAAGCGAGGCGCGGCGCCACAGGGCCTCGAAGGCAGACAGGGCGACCATCTCAGGCACCCCCCCCTGTTCGGCGCGCTCCATGGTGATCCCGGTCAGCTCCTGCAGGTCGGGTGGAATGGTCCAGCCGTCGGGGCGCACCAGCAGGTCGAGGCTGGCGAGCTTGTTGCCGGCTTCGTCGGTCAGCAGCGCGGCGATCTGGGTGATGTGCGGCTGATGGGCGGCGTCCGAAGGCGCCTTGAAGTCCGGCAGGCCGGTCGTCTCCGTGTCGTAGAAGAGAAGCGTTTTCATGGGGCGGGCGTCTCCTGGGTCCAGCGCGCCTCATGCGCGCCGACGATGGCGTCAAGTTCGGCCTGTTCGGCCGGGGTGAGGCGGGCCAGCACGCCGACCATCAGCTCGGCGAGGCGGTTGTGCTGGGCGGCGGAATCGGACGAGATGCCGGTGATCAGCAGCACGCGGCCATGGAGATGGATCAGCGTGCCGTATGCGGTCTCGTCCGAGGGTGTGATGGTGTAGGGGCCGGCCATGTCAGGCAGCCTCCTCATCCGGCAGCGGGTGGACCACCGGATCCGGAAGGGCGATGCGGTGTCGCAGCAGGACAGCCCGGATGGAGGGCGTCAGCGCGTGACCGCCGGCGGTGGCGTTGCTGTCCAGCAGCGGGTCGAGGTCGGCGACGGCACGCAGGGCGGATTCGACGTCGGGCGCCACGCCGATCAGGGCGCCCGTCGGCAGGTGGTCGATGACGATGCGGCGATTCTCCCGGTCCCGGCGGATGCCGCAGCTCTGCCAGACCCAACCGCGGACCCGGCGGGAGCCTTCGGTGGTGATGACCCGGTAGGGTAGGACGGTCAGCTCGTCCCGGCCGATGGCCTTGGCATTGAGGGCGGTTTCCATGGGCCTCACTCCGCAGCGGCCGGCACGGACGGCCGGCGGGATTGAAATTCGGCAAGCTCCGACACGGCGGCCTTCCACTGCTGGAAGGCGTGCGCCAGCGTCCGGAGCTGGTAGGGCTGGAGGCTCCCGTCGCGGAGCCGCAGGCGAGCGGCGCCGAGGGCGTCGCCGTAGAGCTTGGCCGTCACGTCGCGCCGGGTCTGGAGGTCCAGCAGCCGCAGGGCATCGGCACCGTGCTCGATGGCGTAGACCTCGCGCCGGAACTGACGGTCGGTCAGGCCGCGAGCGTGCAGGTCGTTCAGCTGGGCGGAGGTGACGGGGCGACGCATCGATCACTCCGCCGCCAGCCGCTGGTGCGCCCGCTCCAGCTGGCGTTCCTTGCGCTCGTCGTGCCACCGCTCGTCGTGCTCGACGGCCTGCATCTGCATGGCTTCGCGCAGTTCCCGCGCCACCTTCGCCGCGGCCTCCTCTGCGGCCGGTTGCAACACCTTGCGCAGGATCTCATCCAGCACCGCGTTGCGCGGCGCCTGCCAGCGGTCGTCGATCAGGATGGCGACATCGAACACCTCGACCGCGTCGCCGAAGCCGGTATAGCTGCCGCGGATCTCATAGGCGGTGTCGTCGCTGGGGATGGGGCACCAGATGGTGGTGATGGTGGGGTGGGGCTTGCGCATAGATCAGCCTCCGATGCTGGCCGGCGTCACCCGGTCGAGCGCGTAGCAGCCGCTGATGCCGCGGAGGAAGATCACCGGGGTGTGGCCGCTCAGGACGTAAGCCTCGCTGGCGGTGACGGTCTGCACGACCTCTCCACTGTCCTTGCGAACCTTGACGGCAGAACCAATCGGCACATCACGGTTGAAGCGCTCGACGGTGCGGTTCATCTGGGAAAGCGTGGGGCGCTTGCGCATCGGGAAAGCTCCGCTCATGCGGTGGAATGGGGCGAGGGAGCCGGCCATCTATCTCAGGCGCCGACGCCGGCCAGGGGCCGATCCGTTGCCATGGCGAATGCAGGCGGTGGATCGGCTGACGCCGCGGCGTCCCTCTGACGCCTCAAGGCCGGCGACGGGCTTGCACCGTCCACCAGCCTGGAGGTTGCGGGCGTCCGGCCAAGGTCGCCCGCCGTTTTCCCACCTACTGCCGAGACATCCTTTCTTCGGTTGGTTGAGGGGTGCCGGGGATCACGCCCCGCCGGCGGGCGATGGGGTTACAGGGCCTCGATGGCCTCGCAGATGATCCGGTCAGCTGCGTCGCGGTCGAATTCTTTGCCGAAGGCATTCACGCCCACATTGCCGGGCACCAGCCCAGCGACGACGAGCGGTCGGTACAGGTCGTATTCCCAACCGCTATTGCCGAACGGGCGCTTCCCGTCGAAGCTCTCGCCCTTCTCCCAGACCCCCAGCAGCAGCCCCTTCAGGTAGTCGCGCACGGTGGCGGCATTGGCGTCGTTCTCCTGCATCGGCAGGTCGAGCGCGGACTTTCCAGCACAGGCTGCGGCGTATTCGATGTCGGCGATCTGCTGGTCCAGTTCGTCACGCCGGCGGCGGAGGTCGGCAAGTTCGCTGGGGTCGATCATGGCTCGGCTCTTTTTCGGTTGAGTGAAAGGCCCGGCTGACCGGGGGACGGTCACGCTGGGGATGCGTTGCCGGGCCTCTCACGGACTCAAACCCGACCCGCCGGGCGGAGCGGGTAACGGGCTGGAAGAAAGACCGCCGGGACCTCGGGGAAAGCCCCGGCGGTGAGGATCAGTTGGAGGAAACGCCCTGCGCCGAGGATGGCCGGCGCCGAGCAGGTGGACGCGGCGGGGCCGCGAAACTCAGGGCGCGAGCCGTTTGAAACCGTGCAGCTTCAGGTCTTGAACGGCGGCCAGCGGCACGAGGTGATAGCCGCGGGCGCAATAGGCGAAGCTGTCGCCGATGACGTAGCCGCCGCGCAGGGTGCCGCCGACGCGGGCTTCGGCGCAGTCGGCGCCGATGGTGAGCTGGTCGAAGGACCGGTAGTCGGTGGGAGGCTGCATGGCGGGCTCCGGGTGGAGGCGGGTGGGGTGTGGAGGGAACAGTAATGCGGGAAATTTCCCGCGTCAAGGGTTGTGCGGGAACTTTCCCGCATTTTCCTGGGTCGGCCGCCCTGCCATAGTCAGGTTGCGCTTATTCGCTGGCGCTCGCGTTCAAGTGGGGAATGGCGATGTGGTGGATCTTCAATGGCGCGTCCATGTTGGGGCCAGCTTTGGTGCTGGTCGGCTGGGGCTGGGGCCTCGCGCTGGCATTCTGGCTGGGGGCCACGCTCTGTGCATTCGACGAATTTATGGACGTTGCTTCAGGCGTACACCGTCTGCCGATCTTCGCTGTGGTTTTCACCGCCGCGGGTGCGGCGATTGGATCGCCTTGGATCGTTGGTGGCGTTCTCGGGCTAGCGGTCTGGACTGCAATCGGGTTCTTCGGGCAGTTCGCCACCAAGCGAGCAGCGGCGGGATATTGGGGGCTCGAATGAACGCATACCAACGGTCGGCGATATTTGCGTGCGCCTTAACTCTTGCATCCTGCCAAACAACAACGCCGTCGGCAACGAACACCACGGCCGCATTTGCCGCCTTCCCTATGACGTGCCCCTGGCGCGCAGCCTTCCCGGTTTCGGTCGAGTTCGCAGATGAATCGAACCGTTCAGACCTCCCGGCCGGATCAAAGCGCTTGGTGGTCAAAGGCAAAAGTCCTCTGCACCAGTATGCGATTGGATGTGTTTGCAATGATAAGTTCAACTTTTCTCGTGTCACGCAGAGCGACGCAGAGTCGCTGAACGACGGTGCTTTGAAGCCAGAAAAATGGCAGCGGTCTGGTGGGTATTTCAAAGAAACTGGATCAAGGAAGGAATACGAATACACGGCAACGCTTGATAATTTTATGGGAAGACTCATACGCAAAGGTCGCAGCCATTACCAAGGTAATTGCGCAACAACGGTTGAGGCTATGGCGCCCGTCTCCGATGAGGCTTCTGTCGATAGCTTCATCCGTTCGATTTGGGATGTCCGCGACGTTGGAGCCGCGCCAGCAGCGCCGGCCGTCTCTACGGCGCCAGCGACTTCCGCAGAAGCCCGCCTTGCCACCATCAAAGACCTCCTCGACCGCAAGGTGATCACCCAGCAGGAATACGACGAGCGCCGCCGCGCTATCCTGGGGAGCTTGTAATGGCTGATTTCCCCGGCAGCATTGCTGTCGCGATCAGTGCATGGTTCTGCCAAGAAGTTGATGGATCATGGGGACCGGAATAATGGAATACAGATTGGCTGTGCTGGCAATGGCGGTGATTACGCCGTTATCAACCGCCAACGCGGCGATATTCGGCGAAAAGATTCAATCAAGAGGCGGATATGCGTGCCTGTCTCCGGAGTTCTTTCGAGAGATCGACAGTGCAATGTCGCAGGCGAATGATAGATGGGCAGATGCTGTGGGGGAGTGCATTTACCTAAATGACGGCACCGATCTGATCGTTATTGACGAAAGCGGACCGTTTTATCGGGTAAGGATCATTAATCCGGCGGGGAATAGGCAAAGATATTGGATGTCCAAGAGCCTCGCCAAATCACCCTGCTACCTCGCAGGAGGGTGCGCCCAATGACAACCGCCATCACCGCCCGCGTCGCCGCCCTGGAGCTGCTGGTCGAGCAGCTGATCCTGGAGCGTGTCCAGCAGACCGAAGATCCAGACAAGCCTTGAGCGTCGGCATTGATTTGCAGAGAACAGAGGAGTGATTATGGGCGATCAGGTTCAACGTGATCACGGCGGCGAATGGACGCGATTAAAACTTGACTGTATTGAAGAGTACCTAAGGGCTTATAATGTCGCGCTTAAATTTCAGGACTTTCATCGCATCTACATTGATGCATTTTCTGGAACAGGGGAGCCCTACCAGATCAAGAGCCCCTCACCTTCTGCGGGCCAATCTTTTTTCGAAGTTTCTCCTGAAATTGAGCCTCAACAAGTTGAGTTCTTTCAAGGATCAGTTCGGCGTGCATTGGGCATAAAGGATGGGTTTCATTCGTTTAAACTCATAGAAAGCAAAAAGAAAAATGTGGAAAAACTCAGAAGGCTTGCTGAAGAGCCAGATTATGAAAATAAGGACATCGAGATAATTCACGGAGATGCAAATAGGTCTCTTCTTAACATATGCGCGACCATAGATTGGCATGGGAAAAAACATCCTGCTGGACGAAGGCATAGAGCAGTTCTTTTCCTGGATCCTTTCGGCTGCCAGGTGGATTGGTCAACTATACAGGCGGTGGCACGAACCAAGGCCATCGATATGTGGTATCTATTCCCCACAAGTGCCATCATAAGGCAGGTTCCTAAAAATAGGGAAATTCCTGCTGCATGGAAGGCGTGCCTTGATCGGTGCTTAGGGCCGGCCGAATGGATGAACGCATTTTATGAAGAGTCTCCAATAGGATCGCTCTTCGATTTTCTGCCAAATAATAAGGATCGCGTTGTTTCTTTTAAGGCGATCGAGGATTTTCTTATAAGGCAACTCTCAAAGGAATTCATTCAGAAA
>NZ_BADK01000670.1 GCF_000333595.1 Azospirillum sp. B506 | reverse complement strand
ACATGGACACGTTGGACCTGCTGGAGGACGTGCTGGGCGACTATCAGGGCACGCTGCTGCTGTTCAGCCACGACCGCGACTTCCTCGACCGGCTGGTGACCGGCACCATCGCCCTGGAGGGCGACGGCACCGCCACCGAATATGCCGGCGGCTATTCCGACTATCTGGTGCAGCGCCCGGCCAAGGCGGTCCCCGCCACGGCTGCCAAGCCGAAGCCCGCCACCCAGGCGCCGGCCACGGTCGCCAAACCGCGCGGCAAGCTGAGCTACAAGGACCAGCGCGAGCTGGACGAACTGCCGGCCCGCATGGACGGGCTGGGGGGCGAGATCGCCAAGCTGGAGAAGGCGCTGGCCGACCCCGACCTGTTCACCCGCGACCCCGGCAAATTCCAGAAGTCCAGCGAACAGCTGCACGCAAAGCAGGCGGCGCTGGCCACGGCGGAGGAGCGCTGGCTGGAACTGGAAGCCATGCGCGAGGAGTTGGAAGGCGGGCGGGCATGAGCGTCGCCCACACGCTCCAGGCTCTGGTGGTGATGGCGCTGTGGGGGCTGAACTTCGTGGTGGCGAAATGGGCGCTCGCCGAATTTCCGCCGCTGTTCGTCATGGTCCTGCGCTTTGCCCTGGTGGCGGTGCTGATTATCCCTTTCTTCCGCATGCCGCGGGACAAGCTCTGGAAGATCGCGCTGTTGTCGGTGACCTTGGGCAGCATCCATTTCCCGATGATGTTCAGCGGCCTCAAGGGGATCGACGCCGCCACCGCCTCGCTGGCGGCACAGGTGCAGGTGCCCTTCTCCTCCCTGATGGCGGCGCTGGTGTTCAAGGACAAGCTGGGCTGGCGCCGCGGCATCGGCATGGCGGCCGCCTTCGCCGGCGTGGCGGTGATCGCCGGCGAGCCGCGACTGGGCGAGTCGCTCTATTCTCTGCTGCTGATCCTGGCGGCCAGCTTCGCCTTTGCCGTGGCGAGCGTGCAGATGAAGCTGATCGGGGCGGTGAACGGCTTCGCCGTCAACGGCTGGATGGCGCTGTTCGCCATGCCGCAGCTGCTCGTCTTGTCGCTGCTGATGGAGCATGGGCAGATGGAGGCGCTGGCCAATTCCAGCTGGGTCGGCTGGCTGTCCATCGCCTATATGGCCGTCGGGGTCACCATCGTCGCCTATGGACTGTGGTATCCCCTGCTGGGGCGCTATTCCGTCAACCAGACCATGCCATATCTTCTGACCGTTCCGGTCTTCGGCGTCGCCAGCGGCGTTCTGCTGATGGGCGATCCGTTGACGGTCAACCTCGCCATCGGCGGGCTGCTGACCATCGGCGGCGTCGCGGTGATCGTCCGGCGCGGGCCGAAGGCGGTCAACCAGACGGTCACGAATCCGACCTGACCGGCCCGACC
>NZ_BADK01000671.1 GCF_000333595.1 Azospirillum sp. B506 | reverse complement strand
TGCCCGATCTGCTGAGCGACGCCGCCGGCTACAACATCCATCGCCTGCAATTGCTGGCCTGGACCGGCGTGTTGGGCCTCACCTTCCTCTACGAGGTCACCCGCACGCTCGGCATGCCGGAACTGTCGGCCAACCTGCTGGCCCTGACCGGCATCAGCAACGGCACCTATTTCGGCTTCAAGATGCAGGAACAGCAGATAGCGACGCCGACCGGGACCGCCCGGGCAGCGGCCTGACGCCATCCCGATGCCCGGGCGGTTCCTCCGGGCGCAACCCGCCCAACCGTTTTTCCGGGTCGCGGTGGAGGGGGACGGCGCGCTATAACCCATCCCCTCCCCTCGATTTCCGGCGCACGAACGGTCCATGGCTCCTCCCGCACCCATCACGGCGCTCCAGGGCGTCTCCGTCACCTTCGGCGGCCGTCCGCTGTTCGATGGCATCGACCTGTCGATCGGCCGCGGCGACCGCGCCTGTCTGGTCGGGCGCAACGGGTCGGGCAAGTCGACGCTGATGAAGGTGCTGGCCGGGATGATCCACCCCGACGGCGGCACCGTCTTCGTGCAGCCGGGCGCCCGCATCGCCTATCTGCCGCAGGAGCCGGACTTCACCGGCTGCGCAACCGTCCACGACTATGTCGTGCAGGGACTGCCCGCCGACGAACAGGACGAGGCGCACCGGGTCGACGCGGTGCTCGACCGCCTGCAGGTGGACGGCAATCTCGACCCGCGCACCCTGTCGGGCGGCGAGTCGCGCCGCACCGCGCTGGCCCGCACGCTGGTCGGCAACCCCGACGTCATGCTGCTGGACGAGCCGACCAACCATCTCGACCTCCCCACCATCGAGTGGCTGGAAGAGGAGCTGCTGGCCTTCCGCGGCGGGCTGCTGCTGATCAGCCACGACCGCGCCTTCCTGAACCGGCTGGCCAAGCGGACGCTGTGGCTCGATCGCGGCACGGTGCGCGCCACCGACCGCGGCTTTGCCGAGTTCGAGACCTGGCAGGCCGAGGTGTTCGAGGCGGAGGACGCCGCCGCCCACAAGCTGGACCGCAAGATCGAAAGCGAGATGAAGTGGCTGCCGCGAGGGCATCTCCTCCAGGCGCACCCGCAACATGGGCCGTGTCCGCAACCTGCTGGACCTGCGTGCCGGCCGCGCTTAACTGATCAAGGGCTGACAGCATGCGAAGCTCGCCATCTCCATAGCCTAGCGCGGCGGCCGGCTGGTGATCGTAGGCGACCGCCATCTCCAAGGGCTTCGACACGCCCGAGGGCCGCCAGACCATCTTCGGGGACTTCTCTACCCGCATTCTGCGCGGCCACGGGTTGGGGCTGAT
>NZ_BADK01000672.1 GCF_000333595.1 Azospirillum sp. B506 | reverse complement strand
CGCCTTCGTTGGTCGCCAACACCGCCGGCACACCGGCCCGGCCGAGCGCCTGCATCGCCCGCAGCCGCCTTGCGCCGGCCAGCAGTTCGTAACGCCCATTCCCCAGCGGACGGACCAG
>NZ_BADK01000673.1 GCF_000333595.1 Azospirillum sp. B506 | reverse complement strand
ACAAGATGATGGCGAGCGGGAAGGCAAGGCCGCCCCCACCATGGCAGCCTGTCCAAGAGCCAGATCGGCCAGACCCGCCACGAGAAAGAGGTGGCGCCGCGCGCCGCGCCGACCGGCCGGGTCGAAGCCGGCAACGAAAGCGTCGGCGGCATGGCCCAGTTCGGCGGCGCTCCGGTGTCGTCGCCTTCCTCCTCCTCTTCGTCGGCGTCTTCTTCGACCAGCCACAGCGCGCCGGCCGCCGCTCCGGCTCCTGCATCCCGACCGTCGGCGTCGGCTTCGGCTTCGGCTTCGGCTGCGGCAGTGCAGGGCGCACCGCGTCCGTCGGTGAGCGCGTCCGAAGGCCCGGCTCCCCAGGCGGCACCGCGTGGGGCGGTTGCGGCGACCACGCCCGACGGCAAGGCGGTTCCGGTGGAAGAGCCTGTGGCGGTCGGTGGAGGCCCGTCGATCTGGCAATCCAACGCGGCACGGGCCGGCATTGCCGGCCTGATCGCTGCGACGCTGGGGGGCATCGGCTTCGCATGGTGGCGCAGCGGCCGCGGCGTCGATCCGCTCAGCCGGGCACCGGTCGACGACGATAGGCCACGCGAAAGCCGTGTCGAACCGAGCTTCGGCTCGCCCCGGCGCCGGGAAGAGCTGACCACCGGACCGCGCCTGACGGCGGAAGCACGGCGGCGCTGAGCGCCGCCTCCGTCACATCATCATCGGACAGCCGCCCCCGCCGCAGCCGCCGGCTGCGCAGGCGGGGGCGGGTGCCGGCTGGGGCTTGCCGACGCGCGGCGCCATGATGGCCTTGGCGACCTCGGTGCCGCCGCAGGACGGGCAGGGGATGCCGTCGGCCTTCTTGGCATCGTAATCGGCCATATTGTCGAACCACTGGTCGAAATCATGGCCGCAGGTGCAGTGCAGGGCGTAGACGATCATTGCAGAGCCTCGGAAAGCGGAATCTTGACCGCTTTTCTAACCAAGCGTCCGACGCCCTGCCAGGATCTGCATCAATCGCCGCCGCTTCCGCTCAGAGAGCCTTGATCTGCATCTTGATCGGCCCGTCCGCCCGGCCATGGACGAACTGGTCGACATAGGCGTTGCCCGAATTGTCGATGTCGTGGGCGTGGCCGGTCCAGATGATGCGGCCTTCATAGATCATGGCGATGCGGTCGGCGATCTTGCGGGCGGACGCCATGTCGTGGGTGATGGTGACCGCGGTGGCGCCGAGATCCTTCACGCACTGGACGATCAGCTCGTTGATGACGTCGGCCATGATCGGGTCGAGACCGGTCGTCGGCTCGTCGAAGAAGATGATCTCCGGCTCGTCGGCGATGGCGCGGGCGAGGCCGACGCGCTTCTGCATGCCGCCCGACAGCTCCGCCGGCGACAGCTCCGCCACGTCGGGGCCGAGTCCGACGGCGCCCAGCTTGGCGACGGCGATCTCCTTGGCCTGGGCACGCGGCATATGGGCGCCCTGGATCAAGCCGAAGGCGACGTTTTCCCAGACCGTCAGGCTGTCGAACAGGGCGGCGCCCTGGAACAGCATGCCGAACTTGTGCAGCATCTTCTCGCGCTCGCGCGAGCGCAGGCGGGTGGTCTCGACGCCATCGACCTGGATCGAGCCGGAATCCGGCGTCAGCAGGCCGAGAACGCTCTTCAGCATCACCGATTTGCCGGTGCCCGAGCCGCCGATGACGACCAGCGACTCGCCCTTCGCCACCTCCAGATCGATGCCGTTCAGCACCTTCTTCGGGCCGAAATGTTTATAGACGTTCTTGAGCGCGATCTTGGGAACGGTCATTTCGATGGCGCTCACTTGGTCGAGAAGAAGAGGCCGGTGATGAGGTAGTTCCACACCAGGATCATGATCGAGGCCGATACCACCGCGTTGGTGGTTGCCGCACCGACGCCCTGGGCGCCGCCCTTGGAGTGGTAACCGTGGTAACAGCCCATCAGCGCGATCAGGAAGCCGAAGATCGCCGCCTTGACCAGACCGGAGATCACGTCGACCGGCTGCAGGAATTCCCAGGTGCGGTTGATGTAGCTGGCGGCGTTGAAATCCAGCCGGTAGACGCCGACCAGAAAACCGCCGAACACGCCGATGATGTCGGCGACCACCACCAGCAACGGCACCATGGTCAGGCCGGCGATCAGTCGCGGCGCCACCAGATACTTGTGCGGGTTGGTCGACAGGGTCGAGAGCGCGTCGATCTGCTCGGTCACCCGCATGGTGCCGATCTCGGCCGCCATGGCGGCGCCGATGCGGCCGGCGACCATCAGGCCGGCCAGCACCGGCCCCAGTTCGCGGGTGATCGACAGCACGACGACGGTGGCGATGGCGCCCTCCGCCTGGAAGCGCGAGAAGCCGCTGTAGCTCTGCAACGCCAGCACCATTCCGGTGAACAGCGCGGTCAGCCCGACCACCGGCAGCGAGTAATAGCCGATGTCGATCATCTGCCGCAGGATCTGGCGCGGATAGAACGGCGGCCGCACGCAGTGCGACAGGGCGGACCCGGTGAACAGGGCAAGGCGTCCGGTCGCTTCCAGGAAAATCAGGAAGGCCCGGCCGGTGGCGGCAAGGAAACCCATCAGTCGGCCCGCATCCTTGGTTTGAGACTCATTTGGGCGAAGCGGTCATAGCACCGATGAGCGTCGCGGTCATCCTTGGACTTTGCAATGGTGGAACGTTTGGGCACCATGTGGGCTGGTCCGGTCGGCGGTCGCGACCGTGGCGGCCGTCAGTCCGGATCTCCGGTCAGGTGACGGGAAGGGCCGCCCGCATAGACTCGTAATAATTGCATCGATTCCCACAGTCGATTCTTATATGTATCGAAAGCATCATACTCCGGTATAAGGAATTATCTTGCAGCAGGCCAATTTCCGTCACTTTTACACAAGAGCATCGTGGGCTACGCTATGGAGTCTGATCGAGTCAAGCTGCTGCTGGATGGCCGACATGACGACAACCGTGGAGACGACGAAAGGGGGCCGGACAACCCCATTCCAGCGTTCACCGGCGAGACGTGCTGGTCTGCGGAAGCGCATGAGTCGGGCCGCTCCGCCTGCGATGTAGCCGTCACTTCGGAGGGAGTGGTCCTCGACATCACAGACGGGTGCCTGTCGAGAACAGGGTATTGCCGGGCCGATCTCCTTGGACGACCGATTGACACCATCCTCGACAGTGCAAGCGGGGCTGCCATCAGGGAGTTCATGCAGGCGCCCGGTCGCATTCATGGCGCCATCATTGATGCAGTCTGCATTTGTGCCGACAGCTCAACATGCCGCGTGGAGCTCACGGTGCGGTGCCGGGCGGAAACACCGGGAGTGTTTTCGATTGCCATCAACGGGTTCGCTGCGATGGCGGAATGCCGGCATCGCGCCATGCTGACCCAGGTTTCGGTTGATAAAGTTTCGGATATGATCATCTGGCTCGATGCGGACGGGCGGTACGTCTTCGTCAATCGGGCGGCGACGCGGATGTTCGGCTATTCGGCAGCGGAGTTTGGCCGGAAAAGCGTCTGGGACGTCGATCCGTTGTTCAATGAAGACATATGGTGCGACCATTGGCAAGATCTCGTCAAACAGGGGGTGGTCAGGATCGAAACGGTAAATAGAACAAAAGATGGCGTTGATGTTCCTGTCGAAGTGACAGCAAATCTGGTTGAGTACAAAGGCAAATTCTACAATTGCAGCATAGTCAGGGATATTACCGAGCGCAGAAGACTGGAAGCGGAATGGCGATTTTTGAATGAGAAAGCGCTTCATCTCAGCCTTACGGACGCGTTGACTGGGATTGGAAACCGTCGCCGCTTCGACGCGTCCTTGGATGCCGAGTTGAAAAACCATTCGCGCTCCCGTGCACCGCTGTCCCTCATCCTCTGCGATGTCGATGCCTTCAAGGCTTTCAACGATCGCTACGGTCATGTGGCCGGTGACGATTGTCTTCGCCAGATCGCCGGGGTGCTGTCGAGAACCGTTCAACGTTCGGGCGATCTGGCGGCACGGTTCGGCGGCGAGGAGTTCGCGTGCATTCTGCCAGCCACTGAACTGGAGGGCGCAATGCGGGTTGCCGAAGGGATCCGAACCGGGATCATGACGCTGGCGATCCCGCATGAGGAGTCGCCGTCCGCCGAAATGGTGACTGCGAGCTTGGGCGTGCTGACGATTCGTCACTTGGACAACCCGCCACGCCCCGAGATCCTGGCCGCCGCCGACGCCTACCTTTACAAGGCCAAGAACAAGGGGCGCAATCGCGTCGTCGGCGGAGAATTCATGCGTCCGGAGTCCCGACATGGACAGGCCGGCCGATAGAGTCGCCCGACCATCGGCTCATCCGGCTGGCATGTGGGCCGGGCGACGGCTTTTCATGATGTATAAACCCGGTGATAGCGCCGGCCGAGCGAAGTCAGAACTTCGTAGCCGATGGTGCCGGCCTCATTCGCCACGGTGTCGACCGGGCGGCTGGGGCCGATCAGTTCGACCATGCGGCCGGGATGGGCGACGGTTTCCGGCAGTCCGCTGACGTCGATGGTGATGAGGTCCATCGAGATGCGGCCGACGATGGGGGCGGCGACTCCGTCGATGAAGATGTGCCCTTTGCCGCTGAGCGAGCGCAGGTAACCGTCGGCATAGCCGACACCGATGGTGGCGATCCGCGCCGGGCCGGTGACCTTGTGGGCGGCGCCATAGCCGACCGTCATCGGGGCGTTGCAGTTGCGCACCTGGAGCAGCCTGGCATCCAGCCGCACGGTGTCGCGCATCGGGTTGGGCAGGTGCGGGGTCGGGTTGACGCCATAGAGCGCGCAGCCCGGCCGGGCGAGGTCGAAGTGATGGTCCTTGCCGTGGAAGATGCCGGACGAGTTGGCGAAGCTGGCTTTCGCCTTCGGCAGCCGGGCCAGGGCGCCGCGGAACCGCTCCCGCTGCTCCCCGGTCATCGGATTGTCGAACTCGTCGGCACAGGCGAGATGGGTCATCCAATAGCGGACGTCGATGCCCTCCAGCCATTCCGGATGGCCGGCAAGGTCGTCCAGTTCGTCAGGGCCGAGGCCCAGCCGGTTCATGCCGGTGTCGATGTGGATCACCGCCGGCAGCACCTCGCCGCGCGCCGCCGCGAAGGCCCGCCACGCCGCGATCTCGCCCAGATGGTTCAGCACCGGCAGGATGCGCTTGGCGATGAACTCGCCCTCATATCCAGGCGGCAGGCCGCCCAGTGAGAAGACCTGCGCGTTGGACGCGACCGGTTCCAGCGCCTGGCGGACGGCCAGAGCCTCCTCCAGCTGGGCGACGACGAAGGTCCGGCAGCCGGCGGCGGCCAGAGCCGGGACGACGCGCGCCACCCCCAGCCCATAGGCGTCGGCCTTGACCACGGCGGAACATTCCGCCGGGGCCACGCGGTCGCGCAGCTGCGTCCAATTGGCGACGACGGCGCCGAGATCCACGGTCAGGATGGCGCCGGCGCGCAGGGTCAGGTCGCTCGTCACTCTGGTCACTCGTCGGTCTGGTGATGCTGGTCGAGATCGCCGAACTTGGTGAACTGGCCGTCGAAGTAGAGACGGACGGTGCCGATCGGACCGTGACGCTGCTTGGCGATGATCACCTCGGCGGTGTTGTGCACTTCGCCCAGGCGCTGCTGCCATCGCTGATAGCGGTCGTTGAACTTGTCGTCGCTCTCGTCGGGCCGGCGCGAAGGCTCGGCGCGTTCAAGATAATACTGTTCGCGGAAAACGAACATCACGACGTCGGCATCCTGCTCGATCGAGCCCGATTCGCGAAGGTCGGCCAGCTGCGGGCGCTTGTCCTCGCGCAGCTCCACCGCACGGCTCAGCTGCGACAGCGCCACCACCGGCACGTCCAGCTCCTTGGCGATGGCCTTCAGGCCGCGGGTGATCTCCGAGATTTCCTGCACCCGGTTTTCCGACCCGCGCGAGGAGGACCCGCGCAGAAGCTGGAGGTAATCGACCACCACCATGCTGAGGCCCGAGGTCCGCTTCAGCCGGCGGCAGCGCGTGCGGACGGCGGCGACCGACAGGGCCGGCGTATCGTCGACATAGAAGGGGCAGCGCGCCAGATCCTGGCTGGCCTGGACGAACTTGGGGAAATCGGTGTCGCGGATTTCGCCGCGGCGGATCTTGTCGCCGGGCACCTGCACCTCGTCGGCGAGGATACGGGTGGCGAGCTGTTCCGCCGACATTTCCAGCGAGAAGAAGCCGACGACGCCGCCTTCCTGGCCGCTGGAGCGCATGTGCGCCTTGGCGGCGTTGAAGGCGATGTTGGTGGCCAGCGCCGTCTTGCCCATCGAGGGGCGGCCGGCGAGGATGATCAGGTCCGACGGGTGCAGGCCGCCCAGCTTGCGGTCGATGTCGATCAGGCCGGTGGTGACGCCGGTGACGTGGCTGGACCGGCGGAAGGCCGCCTCCGCCGTCGTGATGGCGTGCTTGACCGACTCGCCGAACGCCACGAAGCCGCCCTGCACGTCGCCGGTGGAGGCGAGGTCGAACAGCTGCTTCTCGGCCTCGCCGATCTGGTCGAGCGCGGTGATGTCGAGGTCGTGGCGGTACGCCTCGTTCACCATGTCGGTGCCGACCTCGATCAGCTGCCGGCGGATGAACAGGTCGTGGATGGTCTTGCCGTAGTCGCCGGCATTGACCACCGTCACCACGTTGGCGGCCAGCTCCGCCAGATAGGCGCTGCCGCCTTCCACCGCCAGTTCGGGATCGTTGTCGAACAGGGCCTTCAGCGTGACCGGGTTCGCGATCTGGCCGCGGTCGATCATCTTGGTGATGGCGGCGAAGATGCGCTGGTGGGCCGGGTCGTAGAAATGCTCCGGCCGCAGGAACTCGCCGACCTTCTCATAGGCCTTGTTGTTGACCAGGATCGCGCCCAGCAGCGCCTGCTCCGCCTCCTCGTTGTTGGGGGGCGTGCGGTACTCGGCCGTCGGTTTGACCGCGGCGGAGGGACGGAGATCGAACAGCGATGAGGTCTGGTTGCTCATGAAGGACACAGTATCAGAAACAGAACGCGAACGCTCGGTGAAGGACGGAGAGCCATCCACAAAAGCTGTGCACAGAAGTTATCCACAGGCTGGGAAGTCTGGGGATAACCGCTGGAGAGGACGATGACGCCTCAGAGCTTCCGGGGCTGGGCCGCATGGGCCGGCTCGGGCATCGTCCCCAGAACCTCGAACACGCCGTCGATGTGATCGGCGACGCGGTAGAGGGCGGACCGGTCGATGCGGGCGAAACCCTGGGCAACCATATGGTCGATCAGTCCAAGCAGCGGGCGCCAGTAGCCGTCGACGTCGGCGACGACGATCGGCTTGTCGTGCAGCTGCAGTTGCTTCCAGGTCAGGATCTCGAAGGCTTCGTCCAACGTGCCCAGGCCGCCCGGCAGGATGACGAAGGCGTCCGACCGCTCCACCATCATGCGCTTGCGGGTGTGCATGCTGTCGACGACATGCAGTTCGGTCAGGCCGGTATGCTCCACCTCCGCCGATTGGATGTGCTCCGGGATGATGCCGACCACCTCGCCGCCGGCGGCAATCGCGGCGTCGGCGGCGATTCCCATCAGGCCGACCCGGCCGCCGCCATAGACCATACGGATGCCCCGGCGGGCCAGCCCGTCGCCCAGCGCGTGGGCGGCTTCCTTGTGGACATCGGCGACACGGGACGACGCACCGCAATAGACGCAGACGGACGACAGGCTCTTCATCGCGGGTCAACCTTTCTCGCCACCGCCATCCATCGGAAGCGGGGCCGCAAAAAATCTGGCGAATGCCATGGAATATCGGGTGGGGGCGGCGCGTCAACAGCGGCACAGGCACCGTTAAGCCACGGCATCATCGGGAGGGACCACATGAGCAACCGGGTCGTCAATGTTCTTGCGGCGGCATCCGTCGCCGGTCTGATGTTCACGCTGTTCGGCATGTCGGCGGGTGCCGCCGGGGCCGCCGATCCGGCCGCGCAGGTCAAGGACCGGCAGCAGACCATGAAGAAGCTGGGCGGCGGCATGGGCGCCGTCGCCAAGTTCGTGAAGAACGAGGGCGCCACCGCCGAGGACGCGGCCAAGGGGGCGGAGGCCGTGCTGGCGGTGTCCAAGATGGACCCGAAGACGATCTTCCCCGAAGGCACCGCCGTCGGTGTCGCCGACAGCGCCGCCAAGCCGGAGCTGTGGAAGAACTGGGCCGAGGCGCAGAAATATTGGAGCGCGGTGCAACCGGCCGCCGAGAAGCTGGACGCCGCCATCAAGACCGGCGACCGCGCGCAGATCGCCCAGGCGCTCGGCGCCACCTCCAAGACCTGCGGAAGCTGCCACGAGGACTTCCGCGTCAAGAAGAACTGACCGGTGCGGCGCCTCCTGACCGCCGCTGCAATGCTGCTGCCGCTCGCCGTCGCGGGCGGCAGTGCGCGTGCGGCTGGCGAGGCTCCCACAGGCGACGCTGCAAAGGACGCCGTCAGCCGGGGCGCCTACATCTTCAACGCCGCCGGATGCCTCGGCTGCCATACCGACGAGAAGGGTGGCGGCCTGCCGCTGGCGGGCGGTCGGGCGCTGGCGACCCCCTTCGGCACCTTCTACACCCCGAACATCACGGCGGATCCGGTGAACGGCATCGGCCGCTGGAGCGACGCCGACTTCATCCGGGCCGTCCGCGAGGGCGTTCGGCCGGACGGTGCCGCGCTGTTCCCGGCCTTTCCCTATGCCAGCTACACGCGGATGACCGACCGCGACCTGCTGGACCTGAAGGCCTATCTGCTCAGCCGGCCTGTGGCCTCGACCGCCAACAAGCCGCACGACCTGTCTCCGCCCTTCTCCTGGCGTTTTCTGGTGCCGGTCTGGCAGTGGATGTACCTGACTCCCGGCCCGGTGCCCGACGATTCCGGTAAGCCGGCGGCCTGGAACCGTGGGCGCTATCTGGTCGATGCGCTGGGCCATTGTGCCGAATGCCACAGCCCGCGCACCCAGCTCGGCGGGCTCGATTCCGACCGCTATCTCGCCGGCAATCCGCAGGGGCCCGACAACGACAAGGTGCCGGGCATCACCAGCTCCAAGACCAAGGGCAAGGGAATCGGCGGCTGGTCGGACGGCGATCTGGCGCTGTTCCTGGAAGCCGGCCTGACCCCGGACGGCGACGTCGCCGGCGGCGCGATGGGAGAGGTTGTGCGCAACACCACCTCCAAGCTGACGGCCGACGACCGCGCCGCCATCGTCACCTATCTGAGGACGGTGCCGGCGAAGGAGTGAGTCGTCGCGGCAACAGGCGCCGATTTGGTGCGGAGTCCTGATCCGTTGGGGCAATCGAGCCCGTTTAGCGGATGGTTTCGCCCCAACGTCGCGATTCTTTTGTGACCTGTCCTTCTGCTATAGTTCGGCATCCCGCCGGTGTGGCGGGCCGCCGGATGGGTGCTCAGGTGAATCGAAACGCTTTGTTCGCAGCTTTGGGCGTGGCACTGATGGGCCGGGTGGCCGGC
>NZ_BADK01000674.1 GCF_000333595.1 Azospirillum sp. B506 | reverse complement strand
CGCCTCAGGCGACTGCCAGCACGTCCACATACATGTTGGCCGGGGCCGACAGGTGGATGCGGTACAGCATGCCGGACTGGTCGACGATGATGTCGGCGACCGGGTTCTTGGTGGACAGGTCGGTCACAGCGGCGCGGACATTGCGCGGCAGTTCGTCCAGCGCGACGTCGCGGTAACCGGACTTGTCGGAAAGCTTGATGGTCTTGTTGCCCATGATGGCAGCTGCTCTGTTCCAGAAGGCTTGAGAGGGGATACTCGTTCAGCCGCGGGACAATGGTCCCCGCCGGTTAACCGAGAGTTAAGCACCCCCTCAGGCTTTCCGATCCTCTGCGCAGGGCAGCAGCGCATGCGGCGCAGGGGCCGTGATCCGTGATGACGAGCCGGCAGGGTTGGGAATCACGGCACGGTTTGCCTCGCATGTTCCGAGATGGACATGGATCGATTTGGCAGATCTGACTGCCGTCCGGCCGAAAAATCCCTTTTCATCACCATTTGGATGCTGAATCAAATCGTCCACGTTAACCTATTGTTACCACAATCCTTGCCGCTTCAGCACCTCGATAAGAATGAAAGGAAAAACGAAGCCTCCAAGTATGAAGCTTACAAACGGCCTTTCACGGGTAAAATCGAGCCGATACCAATAAGTGGCGATTACCAGCCCGACGCCGTAGCCGATCCATTCCGATTTGGTGAAATAATTAACTATAGATGAAGTGAATGCCATGATTATGATCCATACCGGAACATGCAAGATGAACCATAATCCGCGACCGCGCATCGTGCTTTCATAGAGGGCTTGTCCGGCCGCTTCGCCCTGTTGCCTGGCTTTTTGGTCAAAATGATCGTTGAGCCGTTGTCCCGCTCTTTCAAGGTCTTTAAGGCTGTATCCCATTTTCTTTCCTTCTGTCTAATAGCCAAACGATATCAGGAAACGAACTTTCCATTATCGCGGTCATAAATTGCGGTCTGATGCGTTCCGTCCGGCGCTTCGAGCGAGACATACACATAGCGTGGACCGGGGTACTTAGGATTGCTGCAGGGATTCCAAGTGGCTTTGCAGCCATCCCCAACATCCATTTGCCCCGCCTCGCCGAGCGTTTGGTATACCCTGTTCTTAAATTGTGCTTTTAATCTCTCGATATTGGCCATTTGGATTCACCCTGAGTTTTTTATTTGATTGTGCCGGAAAAATATATCTGCCCGCAAAGGGGGGTATCTGTAACACTTGCATCTTTTTCAAGAACATAATGACAAAGATATATACTAAAGAGGGTTGTGGTGAATGTGCCCGACTTCCTGCTTCCTGTTCGCCGCCCTTTGGAATCCCAGAGCGTTCTCAGTGCCACAATCTCTCTTTTCTGGTTTTCATTATATTCATAAACATCCGTGGAGTGCAATGGAACGGCATTGGACAGCCAAGGGCATCGCATTTGGCCGAGGATGGATCTGGCGAACTCGTCGGAGCATCCTGAGCGTTTGCGGCATATGGAGATGTCTGGGCGGGCGCGGTTGAGGATGTTGAGGGCGAGCTTGTGCAGGGTGGCGAGGTTTTCCGGACCGTGATTCTTTCGGTTGCGCACGCGATCCTCCTCGACGATGACGTCGAGCATCCAGTGCAGCCCGTTCTCCGCCGACCAATGGGCGCGGGCGGTCTTTTCCTGGCAGTGCGTGGCGTCCGCGGTGATCAGATGGGCCTTGGGGGTCCAGAGTCCAGCGCGGCGCGGTCGGCCAGGCGCCCCTCCGCCACCCGGTAGTTGCGCGTGCAGAGGCCGCGATAGCGGGACTGCGGGCTTATCTTAACGAAATCCTTGCTCCAGGAATGGGGCGGTGCATGGGAGCATGGACGGCATCCGCATCCGCCTGTACGGATTTGGGGTGTCTCCGCCCTTCAACAAAAATCGTGCCGCTCCCGTTCCGAACCTTGCCGAAAGGGCAGCCCTGCGGAAGGAAAGGCGATAACTCCCAAGGAGCGACGCAACCTTGGCCGTGCCCGGCTGTTCGGTCCGAAAAGCTATCGGTCGAGGTGCGTGCCATGACACAGTCAGAACGAAGCGTCGCCCTCGGGGCGATGAACGGTGCCGCCCTCTGGGCGATGGTTAGCCTGTTGGCAATATTGGGGCTGGGCGCGCTGGGCGGCGGGCTGTGGCTGATCCTGCTGGGCGGGTCCTGGTACTACGCCATTGCCGGCCTGCTGTTCCTGGCCACTGCCGCGCTGCTGGCGAAGCGGTCGCCGGCGGCGCTTTCGATCTATGCGCTGCTGGTGATCGGCACGTTGATCTGGGCCCTGTGGGAGGTCGGGTTGGACTGGTGGCCGCTGTCGGCACGCGGCGACGTGATCGCCGTGGTCGGCGTCCTGCTGCTGCTGCCCTGGGTCACCCGCGGTCTCGGCGAGCGCGAACCGATGGCTGGCGAGCGGGCGCCGGGCGCCTATCCCGTCAGTGCCTTCCGCGGCAGCGGGATTCCGCTGACCGCCTCTCTGGTCATCGTGTTGCTGGTCGCCGTCGCGTCCTGGTTCACCGATCCGCACCGCATCGACGGGACGGTTCCGCCGCGCCAGCAGGCCGCGGCGGCGGGACCGGCGTCCGGCCCTGCCATCCCGGATGGCGAGTGGCAGGCCTATGGCCGCACCGGCTACGGCCAGCGCTATTCGCCGCTGACCGGCATCACGCCGGAGAATGTCGACAGGCTCCAGGTCGCCTGGAGCTATGAGACGGGCGACCGGCGCGGCCAGCCCGGCGACCCGAAGGAAACCACCTTCGAGGTAACGCCGCTGAAGATTGGCAACAGCCTGTTCCTCTGCTCGCCGCACCAGCATGTCATCGCGCTGGACGCGACCACCGGCAAGGAGGTCTGGCGCCGCGACCTGCAGATCGACCAGAAGCAACTGGCCCTGCAGCACCTGACCTGCCGCGGCCTGTCCTACCGCCCGGCGCCGCAGGCGGCGGCAAACGCGGCCGGTGGCGCCTGTGCCGCCAAGCTGTTCATGCCGACCGCCGACGGCCGCCTGGTGTCGCTGAACCCGGAGGACGGGTCGATCTGCACCGGCTTCGGTGAGAACGGGCAGGTCAATCTGTGGGCCAACATGCCGAATGTCCGACCCGGCGCCTATTATTCGACCTCGCCGCCGGTGGTCACCGCCAAGTTGATCGTCGTCGGTGGCACGGTGCTGGACAATGTTTCGACCAAGGAGCAGTCCGGCGTCGTCCGCGCCTTCGACGCCGACAGCGGCCGGCTGGTGTGGAACTGGGATTCGGCAAAGCCCGACCGGACCGCGCCGATTTCCGACGGCCAGACCTACACCGTCAACTCGCCCAACAGCTGGTCCATCGCCAGTGTGGACGAGGGGCTGGGCATGGTTTATCTGCCGCTGGGCAACCAGCCGCCCGACCAGTTCGGCGGCAACCGCAGCCCGGAAGTGGAGCGCTTCTCCTCCTCTGTCGTCGCGCTCGATCTGGCGACAGGGCAGGTGCGCTGGGTCTTCCAGACCGTGCATCACGACCTATGGGACTATGACGTGCCGGCGCAGCCCAGCCTGATCGACCTGACCGTCAATGGTCAGACCGTCCCGGCGCTGGTCCAGCCGACCAAGCAGGGCGAGCTGTTCGTGCTGGACCGCCGGACCGGCCAGCCGGTGCTGCCGGTGACCGAGAAGCCGGCGCCGCAGGGGGCCGCCGAGGGCGATCACAGCGCCCCGACCCAGCCGGTCTCGGCCCTGTCCTACGATCCGCCGCCGCTGACGGGTGCGGACATGTGGGGAGCGACGCTGTTCGACCAACTGGCCTGTCGCATCGCGCTGAAGCGCCTGCGCTATGACGGCCGCTTCACCCCGCCGTCGTTGCAGGGGTCGCTGATCTATCCCGGCAATTTCGGCGTGTTCAACTGGGGCAGCGTCGCGGTCGATCCCAAGCGCCAGATCGCCTTCACCACGCCGACCTATCTCGCCTTCGTCTCGCAGCTGGTGCCACGTAAGAACGACACTGACCTCTATGTCCAGGGCGGCGAGCGGCCCGAATTCAACCTGCCGGCGCTGAACGAGAATTTCGGCGCGCCCTATGCCGTGAAGCTCGCTCCCTTCGTCTCGGTGCTCGGCCTGCCCTGCCAGGCGCCACCCTGGGGCTATGTTGCCGCGGCCGACCTGACGACAGGCAAAATCGTCTGGAAGCACAAGAACGGCACCACCCGCGATGCAGCGCCGGTGCCGCTGCCCTTCCGCATGGGGGTGCCCAACCTGGGCGGCCCAGTCATGACCGCGGGGGGCGTCGCCTTCCTGTCCGGCACCATCGACTATTATGTGCGGGCCTACGACGTTTCCACCGGCAAGCAGTTGTGGGAAAGCCGACTGCCGGCCGGAGGTCAGGCGACGCCGATGACCTATCAGGGCGAGGACGGCCGGCAATATGTGCTGGTGGTCGCCGGCGGCCACGGTTCGCTGGGGACCAGGGGTGGCGATTCGGTGATCGCCTATGCGCTACCGAAGTGAGCGGTATTGGCGCTGATCTTTCCGACCCCTCCTCAACAAAAGAGCCCGCCCTGGTATGTCAGGGCGGGCTCTTTCCAAACGATCCTCAGCGCGTCGGCACCGGCGGCGTCTGCGAGTAGTCGTAGAAGCCGCGGCCGTATTTCTTGCCGATCCAGCCGGCCTCGACATACTTCACCAGCAGCGGGCAGGGGCGGTACTTGCTGTCGGCCAGCCCTTCGTACAGCACCTGCATCACCGCCAGACAGGTGTCCAGCCCGATGAAGTCGGCCAGTTCCAGCGGACCCATCGGATGGTTGGCGCCCAGCTTCAGCGCGGTGTCGATGGCCTCGACGCCGCCGACACCCTCATAGAGCGTGTAGACGGCCTCGTTGATCATCGGCAGCAGGATGCGGTTGACGATGAAGGCCGGGAAGTCCTCGGCCACCGCAGCGGTCTTGCCGATGGCGAGCGTCAGTTCCTTGATGGCCTCGAAGGTCGGCTCGTCGGTGGCGATGCCGCGGATCAGCTCGACCAGCTGCATCACCGGCACCGGGTTCATGAAATGCATGCCCATGAACTTGGCCGGACGGTCGGTCGCCGCCGCCAGACGGGTGATCGAGATCGACGAGGTGTTCGTCGCGATCAGCGCCTCCGGCTTCAGGTGCGGGACCAGCTTCTTCAGCAGGTCGCGCTTCAGCGCCTCGTTCTCGGTCGCGGCCTCGATCACCAGATCGGAGTCGCCGAAGATCGACAGGTCGGTGCCGGTGACGATGCGGCCCAGCGCCGCCGTCTTGTCCGCCTCGCTCAGCTTGCCCTTCTGGATCTGCCGGTCGAAGTTCCGGGTGATGCCGGCGAGCGACTTTTCCAGCGACGCTTCGCTGATGTCGGACAGGAAGACGTCGTAGCCGGCCTGGGCACAGACCTGGGCGATGCCGCTGCCCATCTGGCCGGCGCCGATGATGCCAATCTTCTTGATCGTGGTCATGGAGGCTGTCCCGCGAAGGATGTGGGTTGGTTGGTCCACCGCGTCTGTCACCGGTTTCGTCCGGTGACAGACGCGGCGATCCGGATCAGCGCGCCTTATCCAAGCTTTTCCGTCAGCTCCGGTACGGCCTTGAACAGGTCCGCGACGAGGCCGTAATCGGCGACCTGGAAGATGGGCGCTTCCTCATCCTTGTTGATCGCGACGATGACCTTGCTGTCCTTCATGCCGGCGAGATGCTGGATGGCACCCGAGATGCCGACGGCGATGTACAGCTCCGGCGCCACGATCTTGCCGGTTTGCCCGACCTGGTAATCGTTCGGCACGAACCCCGCGTCCACCGCGGCGCGCGACGCACCGACGGCGGCACCCAGCTTGTCTGCCAGCGCCTCCAGCAGCGGGAAGTTCTCGCCCGACTGCATGCCGCGGCCACCCGACACCACCACGCGGGCGGCGGTCAGCTCCGGCCGCTCCGACTTTGTCAGCTCGGCCGAGACGAAGCTCGACAGCCCGGTGGCACCGGCGCCAGACACCGTCTCGATGGCGGCCGAACCGCCGTCGGCAGCGGCGGTCTCGAAGGCGGTGGTGCGGACGGTGACGATTTTCACCGGGTCGGACGACTGCACGGTGGCAATCGCGTTGCCGGCATAGATCGGCCGCTCGAAGGTGTCGGCGGAGACCACCGCGGTGATGTCGGAGATGGCGGCGACGTCCAGCAGCGCCGCGACGCGCGGAGCCAAGTTCTTGCCGACCGAGGTGGCGCCGGCCAGCACATGGCCGTAGCCGCCACCGGTGACGGTGGACACCACCAGCGGGGCGACGTCCTCCGGCAGCTGGTGCTCGTAGGCGGCATCGTCGGCCAGCAGCACCTTGGCAACGCCGGCCACCTTGGCGGCGGCATCGGCAACGGCCTGCGCGCCCTTGCCGGCGACCAGGATATGGATCTCGCCCCCAATCTTGGTGGCGGCGGTGATGGCGTTCAGCGTGGCGGGCTTCAGCGAGGCGCCGTCGTGTTCCGCGATGACGAGAATGTTGGCCATGGTCAGTTCATCCCCCTCAGATCACGCGCGCTTCGGTCTTGAGCTTGTCGACCAGCGTGGCGACGTCCGGCACCTTGATGCCCGCCTGGCGCTTCGGCGGCTCCGCCACCTTCACCGTCTTCAGACGCGGCGTCACGTCGACGCCCAGGTTGTCCGGGGTGACAGTCTCCAGCGGCTTCTTCTTCGCCTTCATGATGTTCGGCAGGCTGGCGTAGCGCGGCTCGTTGAGGCGCAGGTCGGCGGTGACCACCGCCGGCAGCTTCAGCTCCACCGTTTCCAGCCCGCCGTCGATCTCGCGGGTGACCGCGATCTTGCCGTCAGTGGCAACGACCTTCGAGGCGAAGGTGCCCTGGCCCCAGCCGAGCAGCGCCGCCAGCATCTGGCCGGTCTGGTTGCAATCGTCGTCGATCGCCTGCTTGCCGAGGATGACGAGGCCGGGAGCCTCCTTCTCGACCAGGGCCTTCAGGACCTTGGCGACGGCCAGCGGTTCGGTCGTCACGTCGGTCTGCACCAGGATGGCACGGTCGGCACCCATGGCCAGCGCCGTGCGCAGCGTCTCCTGGGCCTGGGTCGGGCCGACGGAAACCACGACAATTTCGGTCGCCTTGCCGGCTTCCTTCAGGCGCACAGCCTCTTCGACGGCGATCTCGTCGAAGGGGTTCATGCTCATCTTCACGTTGGCGGTCTCGACGCCGCTGCCATCCGCCTTCACGCGGATCTTCACGTTGTAGTCGACCACTCGCTTAACGGGGACGAGGACTTTCATAACTCACCCTGGCTGCTGAGCGTGCGCCTTATTACGGCGAACACCGCGAAAATTGCTGTGGTTGCGAACGGACCATAGGATCTGGCAATACCACTGTCAATGACGCGCCCCATGCGCTTGACCGGTCGCGGGACCCGTCGGATGGCGGCCGTGGCTCAGCGGTTCGCGCCGGGCACCCACAGCACATCGTCCGCCCCGTTGCGGTTCACCACCCGGCTCAGCACGAACAGATGGTCCGACAGCCGGTTGACGTATTTCAGCGCGGCCGGGGTCACCGACTCGTGCCGGGCCAGATCGGTCATCAGCCGCTCCGCCCGGCGCACCACGGTGCGCGCCAGATGCAGATGGGCCGCGGCCGGAGAGCCGCCCGGCAGGATGAAGGAGGTCAGCGGCGCCAGATCGGCGTTCATCGCGTCGATCTCCGCCTCCAGCCGGTCGACCTGGGCCTGCACGATCCGCAGCGGCGGGTATTTCGGGGCCTCCTCCTCCGGCGTGCAGAGGTCGGCGCCCAGATCGAACAGGTCGTTCTGGATGCGGCCGAGCATGACGTCGGCATCCGGCCAGTCACGGGTGTGCAGGCGGGCCATGCCGATGACGGCGTTCGCCTCGTCCACCGTGCCATAGGCGGCAACACGGCGGTCGTGCTTCGGCACCCGGCTGCCGTCGCCCAGCGAGGTTTCGCCGGCGTCGCCGCCGCGCGTGTAGATCTTGGTCAGCTTTACCATGGAGAAGCGTCAGCCTTGGGTCAGGATGGCGAGGACGAACAGCAGCAGGGCGGCGCCCTGCAGCATCACGCGCAGCCGCATCGCCTTGTTGGAGCGGCGCGGATCTCCCCGTCCGCCGCGGGCCATGAAGAAGAGGCCGACGAACAGCGAGCCGACCACCGCCAGCATCGCCATGACCATCAGGATGGGGAAGACAGTTTGCATGGCCTCACTATATCCCAGCAGCCGGCCTGCGCCTATGGCGACGCTGGTCCTTTCTATTCGGCCGAGCCACCTCCGTTGGAATCGCCGGTTCGGGGAATCCCCCGGTTGCCAAAGCCGTTGGACTGCATACAGTGCGCGGCGACGGCTCCCCGTCATCGCGGTCGACGGCGGGGGCCGGAGGAAAATTGGAGAAGCAGGCGATGCAGCGGCGGACTTTCCTGACGACGGCCCTGAAGGCGACCGCGGTCACCGCGGCCGGCACCGGAGCCCTGGCGGCGCTGGGCCGACATGCCGTCCAGGCCGCTCCCGGCGCCGCCACCGGAGCGGCCACCCCGTCGGTCTCGTTCCCCGCGGACTTCCTGTGGGGCGTTTCCACCTCCAGCTACCAGATCGAAGGCGCCGTCGCCGAGGATGGGCGCGGCCCCAGCGTCTGGGACACCTACAGCCACTCCTTCGGGCGAATCGCCAACGGCGACACCGGCGACGTGGCCTGCGACCATTACCACCGCTATGCCGAGGATGTGGATCTGATGGCGCAGGCCGGTATGAAGGCCTACCGCTTCTCCATCGCCTGGCCGCGGGTGATGCCGCAGGGCACCGGGGCGGTGAACGCCAAGGGGCTGGATTTCTACGACCGGCTGACCGACACGCTGCTGGCGAAGGGGATCCAGCCCTGGCCCTGCCTGTTCCATTGGGACCTGCCGCAGGCGTTGCAGGACCGGGGCGGCTGGACCAACCGCGACATCGCCGGCTGGTTCACCGACTATGCGCTGGCGGTGACCGCCCGGCTGGGCGACCGCGCCAGGAACTGGGTGATGCTGAACGAGCCGTCGGTGGTCGCCATCTTCGGCCATGGCACCGGCGGGCATGCGCCGGGCCTGATCGGCCGCCAGAACTGCCTGAAGGCGATCCACCACCAGAATCTCGCCCAGGGCACCGCGCTGGCGGCGCTGCGCAAGGCCGGCGGCAGGGACTGGCGGCTGGGCACCGTGCTGTCGCTCCAGCCCTCCTGGCCGGTCGGCGGGCTCGACTCGAACTATCCCGCCTCGTTGATGTGGGATGCCCTGTGGAACCGCTCCTGCCTGGACCCGCTGTTCAAGGGGCGTTTTCCGGAGCAGCTGGAGACCGAGTTCTCCCGCATCGCCAAGCCCGACGATCTGACCCGCATCATGCAGCCGGTCGATTTCCTCGGCGTCAATTACTACAGCCGCATGCACCAGCAGCCTGATCCACAGGGGCTGTTCGGCACCGGTTACGGCTCGGCGCCCGAGGGCACGCGCAAGACCGGCATGGAATGGCCGGTGGAACCGGACGGGCTGAGCGAAATCCTGGCCGAACTTCAGGAGAAATACGGCAACCCGCCCGTCTATGTGACGGAGAACGGCGCCGACTATCCCGACACCGTCGGCCCGAGCGGCCGGGTGGAGGACCGCGACCGCATCGGCTATCTGCGCGACCATCTGCTGGCCGCCGCCAAGTCGATCGACGAGGGCTGCAACCTCAAGGGCTATATGGCCTGGACCCTGCTGGACAATTTCGAATGGTCGGAGGGCTACCGCCGCCATTTCGGTCTGGTCCAGGTCGACCGCAAGACAATGGCCCGCAAGCCGAAGGCCAGCTACGACTGGTATGCCTCGGTCATCCGCAACAACGCGGTTCCGCTGGCCTGAGCAAAGGCGTTAAACTGCCGGCCATGCCGACCCCCCGCCCGCCCCAGCCGACCCGCTTCGCCATCCAGAAGGCGCGTGGCAAGGGCTGGAAGACGCTGGAGGTGGGGGAGGAGCTCGGTCATGCCAAGGCGCGCTTCGACCGGATGGTCGGCGTCAATCCGCGGGCCTATTTCCGGCTGATCCAGCTCGATTACAACGCGGACTCCGCCTATGAGGGGATGGAGTTCAACTGGACGCTGATCGAGCTGTACGACCCCACCAAGGGGCCGGCCCCAGGACAGAGCGGAGGCGGTCGCATCCGGCCGGCGCCGAAGCCGGGCGCGGCGGTTCGGCGCAAGCCGGCCGACAAGCGCAGGCCGGCCGAAGCGGTCGCCCTGCCGATGCGCGTCTATCTGGCGGTTATCCTGATCGGCACGCTGGCGGGTGTCCTGGCTTACCTGTACCTCGCCGGCGGGCGGTGAATGGACGGGCGGGATGGCGTCATTCCGCCGTATAGCCCTTGCGCCGCATGCACTGCGCGAAGATTTCCTTGCGATAGCCAAACTGCGGCGTTTCCGGCAGCGGGCGCTGGGGATAGCCGCGCAGGCGCATTGTGGTGTCCACCTGCTCGGTGCACTCGTCATAGGCGACGGTCGGCACGTCCGGGCTGGCGGTCCACTCGCGGTAGGACGGCTGGCTGCCGCATCCGGACAGCAGGGCCACGGTCGAAAGGGCGGCCGACAGGACAGCCTGCCTTGGCAGGGCCGGCAGGAGTGGCGGACGTGCGGTGTCGGTCCCGGTCATGGCGTGCGCCTCGCTCCTTTTTCGCCCCCGATTTGACGCTACCACGTCCGGCCCTTTCCGATCCATTTTCGCGCACCATTTCCGGGAACGCGCCTTTTCGGCAACGCTGCGCGGTTGACAAGGCAGAGGCTCAAAAATCGCCGCCGGAAATAGGACGCAATCTGGTAACACGATCCTGGTTTCCCGCGATTAGCGGGGGGCCCTGGTCCCCGCCCGGCGGGGGAGTGTCGTGGCTCTGAAGTCGGTCTGACGTCACGGACGAAAGGGAGAGGCGATGTCTGGGATTTCGCGGCGGGTGCATGGTGGCGCCGCGCTGGCGGCTGTCGCGGTGGTGGTGTCGGCTCTGACGGTGGGAGCGCCCGGTTCGGCCTGGGCGGAGGCATCGGTCGCCGACATCCAATGGGCGCAGACCATCCTGAAGGACAAGGGGTACAACATCGGCGGCCGGGCCAAGGGCCAGATGACGCCGGAAACCCGCTCGGCCCTCAGCGCCATCAGAAGTCGGTCGC
>NZ_BADK01000675.1 GCF_000333595.1 Azospirillum sp. B506 | reverse complement strand
TAGGATTCACAGCGGGCTGCTGGTGGGGATTCCGTTGGCATGGCCAAACCGTCATGTTCATCGTGGGGCAGAGGTTCGCGCGCGTTTGCCGCGCTCCTCGGCGACCGCAACCTCCCGCACAAGCATGTCCAGCGGGTGAACATCATCGTGCTCTCGGCCGAGCGGCTGCCGGTGCAGGAGGTGGCGCGCCGGGCCGGTGTCAGCCGCCCGGCGGTCTGGCGTTGGCAGGTGCGCTACACCGAACAAGGCGTGGATGCGCTGCTGCGCGACAAGACGCGCAAACCCGGCCGGGCACCGCTGCCGACCGCCACCGTGGCCAAGGTGCTGGCGCTGACCTGTTCGGAACCACCGGGCGCCGTGACACACTGGACCGGCCGAGCGGTGGCCAAGGCCGTCGGCATCAGCCTGCGCGCCGTGCAGCGCATCTGGGAAGCCAACCGGCTCCAACCGCATCGGCTGCGCACCTTCAAGCGTTCCAACGATCCGGCTTTCGCCGCTAAGGTCGAGGACATCGTCGGCCTCTACATGGACCCGCCCTGCCACGCAGTGGTTCTGTCCATCGACGAGAAGAGCCAGATCCAGGCGCTCGACCGCACCCAGCCGGGTTTGCCGCTGAAGCCCGGCAGGTGCGGGACGATGACGCACGATTACAAGCGCAACGGCACCACCACGCTGTTCGCCGCGCTGAACACCCTGGACGGCACCGTGGTCGGCCGCTGCCTGCCCAAGCACACCCACAAGGAATTCATCAAGTTCCTGAACGCCGTTGAGCGCTTGGTGCCGGTCGGCAAGGTGATCCACGCGATCGTCGACAATTACGCCACCCACAAGCATCCCAAGGTGCTGGAATGGTTGGCCGATCACCCGCGCTGGGTCTTCCATTTCACGCCCACCTCAGCCTCCTGGATCAACGCCGTCGAGGGCTTCTTCTCCATCATCACCCGACGGAGCATCCGGCGCGGCGTGTTCAAGTCCGTGGCCGACCTCCAGGACGCCATCGCCCGCTACATCCGCGAGCACAACAGGGCATCCAGGCCCTTCGTCTGGACCAAGCCCGCCGACACCATCCTCGATAAACTCAGCCGTTTGCCTGCACCTTCTGAATGAGTCAGTGCACTAGCGGACTCCCACGCGACGCGCGCCGCATCGGGGAAGTTCCAGGCGTTCAGGGTTTTCTCGATCGCTTCGGCAAAGGCGGTGGTTGCCGCGACGGGGATTGCCTGTTCCGGTTCGGCACCTCCTTTGTTCAGCTCCGCGATGTCGGCCTCGAGCTTGGCGACGTCGTTGCGCAAGCTCGACAAGAGTTCATGTTGAAACAGCTCCGAGCGAAGCTGGGACGCCTCGCGGTTGAGATCGCCCGCGCCGCGTCGCCGGTCCCGCAACGTGATCGACAGCTGGCTTGCCCGACGATCCTCCTCACGGAATAGGAGGAAGGCGCGCTCGGCCCTGACTTGCGTGCTTGCCCGTTCGTCTTCCAACGCACGTTTCGTATCCAACAGCCCGATGCGCAACCCCTTGATGCGTTCGATCTCCGCCAGCGCCGCAGCGGCCAAGCCGGAGGCGTCAACATCGCAACCCTCACCATGGCGCTGGGCGTCAGGCGCTGCCCCACAGAACGGGCAGGGTGCGGGGTGAAGCGCACTGAAGATCCCGGCGGCTTCCGCGATACCGTCCAGGCGAGCGAGATCGCTCCGGTAATGCCGGTCGAGCAGATCAAACCGTTCGAGAAGAGCAGCGATGCGTTTGACGCGGCCTTCGGCGGCATCGTGGATGTCGCCCAGCCGCCGGCGTTTGCGGGTCGCCTCGGCATACGCCTTCTCGTCCTGGTCGACATCGTTGGACAGCTCGGTCAGCCGCTCCAGCACAGTGTCAAGGCGGCTCTTGGCTTCCGTCTGCACTTGGAGATTCCGCTCAGTCTCGCGGTCCGCGATAACGGCCAGAAGTGCCTTGCGTCGCGCCTCCAGTTCCGCCGCCTCGTCCTGGGCGGCCTTCACCGCCACCAGCGACGAGTCGTCGACGCCGGTCAGCGCCAGCTTGAACACCGCCTTTTCGACGGTGGACTCGGTGTACTGGCCGCTCAGCACCGGCGACTGGACCGACCATATGCGTGTTTCATCGACGTTCACCAGAAAGGCAAGGTCCCGGAAGCTCAAGGGGCGGGTCTCGCCCTTTGCGCGCCGGACGATCTTCTCGCGCAGGCCCAGTATGTCGAGGAGCTGAGCCGACAGGTTGTCGGTCCGGCTGGCGCTGTGCTTGTCGCGGAGGGGTGTCGCCGTCTCGCGGCTCAGCCGTTCGAGCGCCCCTTCCTGGAACAGGAAAGGACCGCCCTGTGTCGAGCGCTGCAAGGTGAACGCGCGGCCATCGGAGATCGCGAGCTCCAGGACGATGGTGTCATAGCCCTGACGTTCCGGAGACTCCCGGAGCGGCCGCCCGCCGCCCAGCATGAAGTCGATCGCCTCCACGAGGAAGGATTTTCCGGTCTCGCTGGGGCCGACGACGATGTTCAGCCCAGGCCGGAACGGCACCTCGACCGGTTCACGACCGGAACCGAAGAAGGCCAGTCTCTGGAGTCGCAGCGCTGGGTACGTCACAGCCCGTCCTCCTGCTCGATAGCGCGCAGCGCCCTTGTACGCAGCATCTCGCTGATGGCCGCATCGTCCATGGCGCCCATCGTGCGGACCGTCCACGCCGCCCGGCTGCGCAGCGCCCGGTGATAGGGGGTCGTAAGGCATTCCACGAAAGGAGCCGCCGCCTCGCCTGCCTGCCAAGCGAACCCGTTCTCGCGAGGCACCTCCTCGACCAAGTCGCGGCTACGAAAGAGGAGCAGCGCGCGGCGCACCAGTTCGCGGCGGGCGAATGGCTCGGCGATGCGCAGCGGCGAGGCCGCGTGCAGGCTGTCGGGACCACCGAAATCCTTGGTGTGCACCACAACGTGATCCATCGCGACCAAGCAGTCGAGGCTCACGGCCGCTGGGAACGCCTCGGCCAGCAGAATCACTGCCCTGACCCCGGTTTCCAGGGGGGTGTTGAACAAGGACGCTCCGTCGCTCACGGGTTCACCCAGCAGTTCAGCTTTTCCTGGTTGATGAGCTGATGGCAAACGCCCTGCTTATCCAGCGGCTCCGCCACGAGGAAGACCGCGTTGGATGAGGCGTTGAGCTGAGCGGCAGCGGGGAGCGACTGGTTCAGGCGCTTGTAGCCGCTCGGGTGCTCGTCCAGATAAACCGGCATTACGGCGGCCTGGACAGCGTTCTGGAACGCCGCATACACTGCGGGGTCGGTGATGTCCCGCACGAACTTTTCCAGGGCGTCGGCGGAATAGAACTGCCGGCGCATTTCGTTGAAGTGCCGATTCTCGATATCGTACTGGGCGAGTTCGGTCAGCAGGAACGATGGGCGGTTCCGCCGCTCGGCGTAAACGGCGAGCAGGCGGGACACAAACCGCTCCTCCTGCGCCTGGACTGTTGCCGGTGGCTCCGCCGCCGCGGGGCGGTCGGGAAACCCACCGCCAAAGGTCGCAAGGTAATAGGGCGTGCCCTTGAGGTCTTCGAGCACCGTCTCCACCGACAGCGGGCCGAAGATGCTGAAGTCGGCGGTGGTCACCAGCGCCTTGAGCGCCCCATCGAGCGGCACCGTCGCAGTGTCGGTGATTTCCGTGGCGACGCTCTTGTCCCAGTTCTCGACCAGTCCGGCGCGCAGCTTCTCTGGATTCGTTAGGAGGTGCTTGGCCGTCGTGCCAATGCCCTTCGAGCAGAAGAACAACATCGAGCGCGGCATGGCGTAGTCTGCCCGCGACACGTGCCAGAGTACTTTCCCCAACTCCGGCCAGAGCACGGCCGGTGCCAGCGGCTTGGCCAGCCGCTTGCACTGGACGTTGTCCCACACGCCCGCGCATTTCTGGGCATCCATCCAGCCGACGACATCACGGCCCATATCCCCGGCGCCGCCGAACCGCTCAATGCCAAGGTACTTCTTCTTCGTGACTGGCATCCACGCCTGGACGAGCAGCTCGAAGGCAACATCGTCCATAAGGCTGACCCGCGCCGCGGCGGAGATCGGTGGCCCCATGAGCGCGGTGCCGACCGTGAGCGTCTTGGTCGAAGCAGAGCTGGACAAAAGAGGAACCCGTCTGGCTGCCGAACGTACGTTGATGCTATCACGCCACACACCCGTGGGCAT
>NZ_BADK01000676.1 GCF_000333595.1 Azospirillum sp. B506 | reverse complement strand
GGCCTTTTTCAACCGGGTACAGAAAAAGGCCGGAGCCGGCGCGCCCGCGGTGGCCACCGCCCGCAAATTGGCGGTCCTCATCTGGCATGTGCTGAGCGATGACAGGGACTATGCCTACGCTCGCCCCGCCTTCACGGCCATGAAGTTGCGCAAGGCCGCCCTGAAGGCAGGCGCCCCGCGGGAATACGGCAAGGCCGGCCCTGGTCGGGACTACTGGATCAAGGAGATCCGGCAACGCGAGGCGGAGTATGTCGAACGCACCGAACGCGCCTACGAGCGGATGGTGGAAGCCTGGAAGGAGCGACCATCGGCACCTGCCGGATGACGCCCCCCGCGTCAAGGCGTCCGCTCCGCGGCCCCGCGCTGACGCGCGGCTGCGGCCTTGACCCGGGCTTCGTCATCCGGCGTTTGGCCAGCATGCTGTCGGTGCTTTGCACCGACAGCATCGGTCCAATACCCAATTGGAGGTTCTCAACATCATCCGTGGTCAGGCACAGCCGGCCGTCGCCGAGGAAGCGGGTGAAGCCGTCCCAACGCGTCAGCATGTAGTCCATCGCCTTGGCCACTGGGGCATGGCGGGAGAGCCGGGCGCGTTCCGTCCGCATCCAGCCATCCAGCGCGGCTACCAGGGTGACTCCGTGCTCCCGGCGGGCCGCCAGCCGCTCGGCCGCCGGCTTGCCGTTCAACGCGCGCTCGAGATCGAAGATGGCGTCGATGCGCCTTACGGCTTCCAGCGCCAGCGGTGAGATCGGCGGGGCGTCCTTGCCGCGTTTGATGTTCGCGGCGATGTCGGCCAGCTTGAAGAAACCGCGCCGGGCATGCGCCCAGCACAGCACGTCGCGGATCGGCCCCGGCCGGCGGTCGGGTTCGTACAGCCGGTTGTAGCCGGCGAACGCATCGGCCTGCAGCCAGCCCGTGAAGCCGGCCAGGTGCCGTTCGGGATGCTCGCCTTTGCGGTCTCGCGAATAGTGGAACAGCGCCGCCGGTGGAGCTTGGCCGGCAAACGGCCGGTCATCACGCACATACACCCACAGCCGCCCGGTGTCGGTCTTGCCCTTGGCCAGCACCGGCACCGGCGTGTCGTCGCCATGCAGCCGCCCGGCCGCCATCACATGCGCGGCGATCAGGTCGTGCAGCGGCTTCAGCACCGCGGCGGCGGCGCCCACCTGGTCGGCCAGGGTGGACAGGCTGAGCGGCACACCCTCCCGTGCGAAGCGTTCGGCCTGCCGGTTCAGCGGCTGATGCTGGCCGAACTTCTCGAACAGAACGGTGGCCAGCAGGTTGGGGCCGGCCCAGCCCCGTGGGGTGGCATGGAACGGCGCCGGCGGCTGGCTGATCGTCTCGCAGGCCCGGCAGGAGAACCGCTCGCGCACCGTCTGGATCACCTTCCATTGACGCGGGATCACCTCCAGCGTCTCAGTGATCGTCTCGCCCAGCTTGCACAGCTTGTCCGAGCCGCAGCACGGGCAGCTCGCCGGTGCCGGCACAACGACGCGCTCGCGCGGCAGATGCCCGGGAAAGGGCTGGCGCGATGGCCGTTTGCGGGTGAAGGCCGCCACCGCGGTCGTTCGGGCGGCGGCCTGCTCGGCTGCCAACTCGTCCTCGCTGGCTGTCGCTTCCAGCTCTTCGAGCTGGAACTCCAACTGGTCCAGCAGACGCGCCTTGCGCTCGGAGCGTGTGCCGTAGAGTTCGCGCCGGAGTTTCTCGATCTCCAGCTTCAGGCCGGCGATCAGCGCCTCGGTGTTGGATGCCATCGCCCTGGCCCGGGCCGCGTCGGCTTCCGCCGCGTCCGCCCGCGCCTCGGCCTGCGCCAAGGCGGCGCGCAGGCTGGCAATATCGTCGGGCGGGGCGGCGGTCATGGCGCCAGTTTACCTGGAAACGCGCCGTTGAGCCGCCGCAATCACCCCTGAACCGGTGCGTCGATTCACCGTGTCGCAGTCACCCCGCGGCCTCGGGGCGCCAAGTCTTCTGCGGGTTGCGCCAGTCGATGCCCTCGAGCAGATAGCCCATCTGTCCAACCGAGATCGACACCGCACTGTCTGCCGGCGTTGGCCATATGAACCGGCCCCGCTCCAGCCTCTTCATGAACAGGCAACTGCCCTGGCCGTCATACCAGATGATCTTCACCAGATCGCCGCGGCGCCCGCGGAAGACGAAGAGATGGCCGCTGTGCGGGGCTTGGGCGAAGCGTTCCTGCACCAGCAGCGCCAAACTCGCCCAGCCTTTGCGCATGTCAGTGTGTCCGCTGGCCAGCCACACCCGCACGCCACTCGGCACCGGGATCATGCCAGGGCACCGACGACGGCCGCCGCCAGAGCCGGATCGACCGGCCCTTCCAGACGCAGGCGTGCCCCGCTGGGCAGGATGACCTCGAGGATCGCCGGGCTCGTGGTCGGACCCGCTGGAGGCGGCAATGGTTCAGGGGGCTCCACCGCCGGCGGGTCGATTACGGTCGGCTCCGGGGTGATGGTCACTGCGACGAAGCTGGACGGTTCGGCCACGGCGGTCCCGCTCGCCTTCATCAGCCCTCGCCAGCGGTATAGCAGACTTTCGTGCACGCCCAGCCGGCGGGCAGCTTCCGTCACCACCACGCCGGGGCAGAACGCCTCCTCGACCATTCGGACCTTCTCCGCCGGCGTGTAATTTCGCCGCCGCTCCGTCCCCGTCAGAACCTCGACCCGCTGATAAGCCATGACGTTTGCAACTCGTTTGCGTCCGCGCAATGACGCGCCACGCAAAACTCAGACGTCGGACCCTATTTTGCCAAGGCGGCACTCACCGGAGGCGTACCGCGGCAGCGCCATGCCCTGCATTTCTTCCTGGGGCACCGGTCGGGCCAGGACATCTTCGCAAAGCCATTTGTCAGAGGCAGCGACGAACTCGCCAAGGCCATCACAGATTGGCTGGACCAGCCATTCCAGCCACCGACCTGACGAACCGCGCGCGCGTCGCCACCAAGCCGTGCTGGACCGTCGCGCGGATCGAGATCACGCAGTTCGGTGGCCTCCATCCCTACTGTCTGGCGGACGGCCGCACCCCTCCACCGCTGATCATCGAGGTGGAGCGGGACGTGATGCTGATCCGCGGCCAGAACGGCGCGGGGAAGAGTTCCATCGCCAAGGCGCTGACCTTCGCGCTGACCGGGCAGATTCCCTGCGCCGCCAGCGAACCGCAGTCGTTCGACGCGCTGGTCAACACATATACCTTGCCGAACGGCGATGAGATCCAGTTGCCGACCATCGTCCCTATGCCGACCGCCGAGCAATGGCGCGCCCGGAGCCAGACCGGAGCGCCGTCGATCGAGACCAGGGTCGAGGTCACGTTGATCAAAAAGGAGAAGAAGGCAGGGGCTGAAGAGGCGGAGGAGACTGTCGTCATCCGCCGCGAGGTCACGCCACCGGTTAAGAGCCAGTTCGGCAGCAGCCTGTCAGTCAACGGGAAGCCGACCCAAACCCTGGACGACGCCCTCGGGGTGTCCCGCCTGGGTCTGGAGCTCAGCGTCCTGCATATGGCGCGCCTTCCCTATATCGCGCTCGGCCGTCCGGAGAGCCTGGGCAAGGGTGTCCAGGAACTGACCGGGCTCCGCCCCATCGGCGATCTCGCGGAGACCTCCGCCGCCAAGTTCGCGAACTTCTTAAAGACTATCTTCACGACCAACCGCCGGAACGATCAGAAGAAGGCGGTGACTGACTTCGCGACCAAAGCCGGCGAACTGGCCGCGCTGTTCGAGACGAGCCCGTCGAAGCCGCCGACCGCTGTATCTCCGGCATCGGGAAACACATGCAAGACCAGCCTCGACGCAATCGACAAGGACCTGCGCCGGAGAACGGCTTCGGTCGTCGCGGCGGCCGGCAAGGCCGCGGGTGTCCCGGACGCGGACGTCGCTCTGGATGGGCTGGATGAGACGCTGGTCCGTGCCCGCACGATCCTGACCGGCGGCACACCGTCACGGGAGTCCCTCGCGGCGGTGTTCGACAGGCTGGCCACCCTCGACGCGGCGACAGTTGAGGAAACGCGCCAGCGGGTACGGGCACTGGCGGATCGCGCCAACATGTTTGCCCGGCGGCACGCGGAGAAGATCACCTTCGTCCGCCGCCAGTTGTACGCCCGCGTCGCCGCCTGGCTGAACGAGCAGGGCCGGGAGGGTGAACCCGGCGCCTGCCCCGTTTGCCTGCGCTCCCTGACCGAAGCGGAGCACGACCACGAGCTGGGGGTGCCCATCGCCACGGCGCTTGCCCAGGCGCAACAGGATCTCGCCGACCTGCAATTCACACTCGACCAGTTCGTCGAGCGGGCGGTGACGGACTTCAAGAAGGACTTGCCGGAGGCCGTCGCGAGCGAGTTGAAGCACGTCCCGACGCTGGGCTCGACTCCACTCGGCGCCGGCTGGGCGACGAGTGTCGCCGGCGACATGGCGACCCGGCTCAAGGACGCCACCACTTTGACGACTCTGGTCGGGCGGGCGGGGGAAGCCCTTGCCACTGGGGCGGTCGGCCTGCCCAAGCCGACATCGTCGGCGGTGCCAAACCTGCATCCCGATCTGATAGGGTCGCTGGTCGAGAAGACCAGCCAGGAGATGTCTGCTCTGCTGGACGCCGCGACGTGGATCGCGGACACCGCGAAGCGGCGTTCGGCGGTGCTGTCGGCGGCCCACGGCGTAGGGCTGGCCGAGGGTGAAGGTGCGCCTACGGGCAGCTTGCTTGCTGCCATCGATGGTTTGCGCGCCCTGCTGCGCGATCATGTGCCCGTGTCCACCGCGCAGAGCCATCTGCGCGAGTTGCGCGCGCTCCTGGCGCGTTGGACCGACGAGGAAGCCCGGATCACCAAGGCCGCCGCCGCCGCGGACGCTCTCGATGGCCTTAAAGTGCTGAAACAAGCGGTCGACGTCCAGGTGGGTGGCCTGTTGGCCACCCTGAACAAGGAAACCAGCGCGTTTCTAAATCTGGTCTACCAAGCTTCCAGCGATGTCGGTCCTGCCCTTGTCGCGCTCGAACACGACGGGTCCGCGCTCAAGTCGCGCGCCGAGCAAGGCGGGGTGGCGGGCGATGCCGCCCAGATTACCAACAGCTCGCGCCAGAGGGCGCAGCTCTTCTCCTTCGTGCTGGCGCTGACCCAATATGTCTGGGAGCGCGACGGCGGCCTGAGGTTCGTGCTACTCGACGACCCGCAAAGCCTCTTCGACGAGGACAACCAGCGAAATCTGGCCAAGGGCCTCGTGACCTACACGCGCCAGGAGTTCAAGCCCTTCGTCCTCACCTTCGACCGCGTCTTTTCCGCCAGGGTGGCGCGCGCCGGCGACCTCCGTTTCGGCGCGGCGGTGAGCGAGAAGGTTTCCCGATGGGACCTCGTGGCTCGACCGGACGAATATGACATGGTGAGGCTCGATCCCCACCAGGATCAGATCATTCCTGAGCGGCAGCGGTGGCTGGGCAGGAAATCCACGGAAGACGCCATCCAGCATTATTGCAGTGAGGCCCGCATTTTTGTCGAAAAGACACTGGTTGAGTTCTTGAACGAGGGGAAAGATCCCGTCTACGACCACCCAACGTTACAGCCTTTGGGCGACCGGTTGCGCGCGTTGACAAGCGACCCGACGCTGCCGCAGTCGCGCGAACCGTTCAACGCCATCCTTTCGCTTCTGCCGGACGGAGCGCCCGGCAAGGAAGCGCTTGGAATAGCCTTGAATTGGTCCCACCACTTTCAGCGTGAGGATCTCCGCCAAGCCCATGCGCAGGCGGTGGACGACATGCTCGACGCGTTTCTCGAACAGCGAGAGCGATGCCTCGCCATCCTGCATCACTGGCCCGAAAAGGCGCCGAAGCAAAACGCCAAGGTCATTCCGTTCCCGAACGCCCGTGCCCCGGCGCGCGCCATCCCGCTCGTTGGGCAACTTGCCGCCAGCGACGGAGAAGGCGTCCCGGCGGACGAGCCTCCTCCCGACGCCGAACGGCTGAGGATCGATCCGGACCGGCACTCCATGTTCGCGGTCGGCATGGCGGCGGAATGGCTGCCGCCGCCAATCGACCCGGGCACCCTGCTGATCGTGGAACCGCTGACCGGCAAACCGCATCCCCACGATCTGGTTTTGGCCTGGGACACGGCGACGGGCGAAGCCCGGGTCGGCTGGTGCAAGCTAGTGCACTGACGCAGACATAGGATTCACAGCGGGCTGCTGGTGTGCGATTCTGTCGGCATGGCCCAGACCGTCAACGTCATCGTTGGAGCAGAGGATCGCGCGCGTTTGGCCGCGCTCCTCGGCGACCGCAACCTCCCGCACAAGCATGTCCAGCGGGTGAACATCATCGTGCTCTCGGCCGAGCGGCTGCCGGTGCAGGAGGTGGCGCGCCGGGCCGGTGTCAGCCGCCCGGCGGTCTG
>NZ_BADK01000677.1 GCF_000333595.1 Azospirillum sp. B506 | reverse complement strand
ACGGCCGACCGGCGCAGGATTGGGGAACCTCCGGCGGCATGCCACCACGCGAGCGAGCTGCGGTAGCGCCGCAGGGTGGCGGGGGAGCGGCCGTCTGCGGCAGCCGCGGCCAGAAAGGCCGCCACGGTCTCCCGGCTGGCCGGCATTGCTTGGCGCTTGACCCGTCCGCACCAGCTCACGAACAGACGTCCGTCGCCGAGCAGGGCACGCCGGGTGGACGCCGCCATGGACCGGGCGGAGAAAGCGGCGCGGAGGCGGTCAACATCACCGGCTGATAGGGCAGGCTCAAACGCGAAGGGAATGGCGGCGTCCGGGGCCGTCAGTATGCGATCGGTGGGCATGACACCATCCTAGTGCACTGACTCATTCAGAAGGTGCAGGCAAACGGCTGAGTTTATCGAGGATGGTGTCGGCGGGCTTGGTCCAGACGAAGGGCCTGGATGCCCTGTTGTGCTTGCGGATGTAGCGGGCGATGGCGTCCTGGAGGTCGGCCACGGACTTGAACACGCCGCGCCGGATGCTCCGTCGGGTGATGATGGAGAAGAAGCCCTCGACGGCGTTGATCCAGGAGGCTGAGGTGGGCGTGAAATGGAAGACCCAGCGCGGGTGATCGGCCAACCATTCCAGCACCTTGGGATGCTTGTGGGTGGCGTAATTGTCGACGATCGCGTGGATCACCTTGCCGACCGGCACCAAGCGCTCAACGGCGTTCAGGAACTTGATGAATTCCTTGTGGGTGTGCTTGGGCAGGCAGCGGCCGACCACGGTGCCGTCCAGGGTGTTCAGCGCGGCGAACAGCGTGGTGGTGCCGTTGCGCTTGTAATCGTGCGTCATCGTCCCGCACCTGCCGGGCTTCAGCGGCAAACCCGGCTGGGTGCGGTCGAGCGCCTGGATCTGGCTCTTTTCGTCGATGGACAGCACCACCGCGTGGCAGGGCGGGTCCATAGTAAGCATCCGCTGAGTGCCGCGGTCAGGCAGCTTTCGTCTGCTCGCGGATTGCCTTCCATTCCCAGGGCAGGAGTTCGCACAGACGGGTTTGGGGCATGTCGTTGATGCGCGCCAGCACATCGGCGAGCCACACCTGGGGATCAAGGTTGTTGAGCTTGGCCGTGATGATCAGGCCGTACATGATCGCCGCCCGCTGCCCGCCGCGATCGGATCCGCAGAACAGCCAGGCTTTCCTCCCGAGGGCGATCCCGCGCAGGCCGCGTTCGGCGGCATTGTTAACTGGCATGCTGTTACCTGGCGCTGGCCGGTTCTGGCGATTAGATCGCGGTTGCGGTATCTATCGTCCACCGGGATAGGGGCGCCGGGAGCATGAAACGGCGGCAGGCCGTCCTTACGATGAGCTGCGAGCTCGCGTTGTTACATGGCCGCCTCCTACGACTTGCCCGGTTGCGCTGCGAGCGCGGATCCGTAGATGTCGTGCAAGCCCGCCAGCTCCCGAACCACCACTGGACGGACCACTGGAGGGAAGGAGCATGCGCATCATCGGCATGGATATTCACCGCTCGTTCGCCCAAGTCGCCTTCCTGGTGGACGGCCAGGTGACAAAGGAAGCCAGGGTCGACCTTGCCCATGATCGCTTCCTGAAATTTGCCAAGACCCTTGAGCCAACCGACGAGGTGGTCATCGAGGCCACCGGCAACAGCTCGGCTGTGGAGCGTGTCCTGCGGCCTTTCGTCAAGCGGGTCGCCGTGGCCAACCCCCGGCTCGTGCGGGCCATCGCCTATGCCCGCGTGAAGACCGACAAGATCGACGCGGTGATCCTGGCGCGCCTGCATGCGGCAGGCTTCCTGCCGGAGGTCTGGGTTCCCGATGATGACACAATCCGCCGCCGGCGGATGGTCACGGAACGCTCGGGGATCGTCGAGCACATGGTGCGGGTTAAGAGCCGCATCCATGCCATCCTGCACGGGAACCTGATCCCGAAATACGAAGGCTGTCTGTTCAGCAAAGCCGGCCGTGCCTGGCTGGCACGCCTGCCGTTGCCGTCCGAGGAGCAGGCCATCCTCGCCCGCCTAGTGGCGGAACTGGAACGGGTGAGCGCGCAACTGACCGAGATCGACAAGCGGATCGCCCAGCAGGCGCTGGACGATCCGCAGGCTTGCCGGCTGATGACCATTCCTGGGGTGGGCACCGTGGTCGCCCTGACCGTCTTGGCGTCAATCGGGACGATCTCCCGTTTTCCGACCTCCGAGAAGCTCAGCAGCTACTTCGGTCTGACCCCGACGACCCAGCAGTCCGGCGACCATCCGGCTCGCCATGGGCGTATCTCTCGACAAGGTAACGCTGCGGCCCGCGCGGTGTTGGTCGAGGCCGCTTGGTCGGCGAAGATGGCGCCGGGACCGCTGCGGGCCTTCTTCAACCGGGTACAGAAGAAGGCCGGAGCCGGCGCGGCCGCGGTGGCCACCGCCCGCAAATTGGCGGTCCTCATCTGGCATGTGCTGAGCGATGACAGGGACTATGCCTACGCTCGCCCCGCCTTCACGGCCATGAAGTTGCGCAAGGCCGCCCTGAAGGCAGGCGCCCCGCGGGAATACGGCAAGGCCGGCCCTGGTCGGGACTACTGGATCAAGGAGATCCGGCAACGCGAGGCGGAGTATGTCGAACGCACCGAACGCGCCTACGAGCGGATGGTGGAAGCCTGGAAGGAGCGACCATCGGCACCTGCCGGATGACGCCCCCCGCGTCAAGGCGTCCGCTCCGCGGCCCCGCGCTGACGCGCGGCTGCGGCCTTGACCCGGGCTTCGTCATCCGGCGTTTGGCCAGCATGCTGTCGGTGCTTTGCACCGACAGCATCGGTCCAATACCCAATTGGAGGTTCTCAACATCATCCGTGGTCAGGCACAGCCGGCCGTCGCCGAGGAAGCGGGTGAAGCCGTCCCAACGCGTCAGCATGTAGTCCATCGCCTTGGCCACCGGCGCGTGCTTCGACATCCCGGCCCGGGCTGCCCGCATCCAGGTCTCCAGTTCCTCGATCCGGGGTTTGGACAGCTCGGTGCGCACCGCCAGACGGTCGGCCGCCGAACGCCCCAGCGCCTCACGCTCGATGTCGAACAGCGGGTCGATGCGCCGCACCGCCTCCAGCGCCAAGGGCGAGATCGGCGGCGCTCCCTTGCCGCGCCGCTTGTTGGCGGCGATGTCGGCCAGTTCGAAGAATTTCCGACGCGCGTGCGCCCAACACAGGGCCTCGGCCACGGGCTCCGGCTGGCGGCTCGCATCGTAGAGGCGGTTGTAACCGGCATAAGCGTCGGCCTGCAGCCCCCCGGTCCAGCCGGCCAGGTGCGCCTCGGGATGCCCGCCGCCGCGGTCGCGGGAGTAGTGGAACAGCGCCGCCGGCGCCGCCTCGCCGCCAAACGGCCGGTCATCGCGCACATAGACCCAGATGCGGCCGGTGTCGGTCTTGCCCTTCGCCAGCACCGGCACGGTCGTGTCGTCTCCGTGCAGCCGCTCCGCCGCCAGCACATGCGCTTCGAGCCGGTCGAGCAGCGGTTTCAACACTCCGCAGGCCGCCCCCACCTGGTCGGCCGCGGTGGACAGGCTGATCTCCATGCCCTCCTTGGCGAAGCTTGGCGAAGCGCTCGCACTGGCGGTTCAGCGGCTGATGCTGGCCGAACTTCTCGAACAGCTGTAAAGGCCGAATGAAGTTTCCCCAGAACGGTCGGTCGAAAAATCCCCAGATGGTTTGAAGGGCTATGGATTGGCTTCGGTGTCGGCGCTCCTCGCTTTTGGTGGCCGCCCTCGGCGCCGTGGTGCCGGTGGCGGAGCGGTGATAGGCCGGCTGCGGTTGTTGTCCGGCATCAGTTCGGCGTGACGGCGCAGGCGGTAGCTGGCACCTTCGATCTGCACCACCACGGCATGGTGCAGCAGGCGGTCCAGCAGGGGCGGTCCAGCAGGGCGGAAGCAACGACGGTGCCGCCGAAGACATCGCCCCATTCGGCAAAGCCGCGGTTGGAGGTCAGGATCATGGCGCCGCGTTCATAGCGGGCGTTGACGAGCTGGAAGAACAGGTTGCCGCCGCCGGGGATCACCGGCAGGTATCCGATCTCGTCGACGATCAGCAGCTGTGGCCGGCACAGGAAGCGCAGGCGTTCCCGCAAGGTCCCCTCGCGCTCGGCCTTGGCCAGCGAGCTTACGATGTCGGCCAGGGTGGCGAAGTAGACCGAGCGGCCGGCCTTGACGGCCTCCACTCCCAAAGCAAGCGCCAGGTGCGTCTTGCCGCAGCCGGGCTGGCCGAGGAAATGGACCACCTCGTGCCGGTCGACGAAGTCGAGCTGCGCCAAGGTCATGATCCGATCGCGATCGAGCGAGGGCTGGAAGGAGAAGTCGAAGCCGGTGAGCGTCTTGATGGAGAGAAGCCGGCCCATCTTCAGGGCCGCCTTGATGCGGCGCCCCTCGCGCAACGTCAGCTCTTCACCCAGCAGGGCGTCGATGGCCTCCAGAGCGGAGAGTTCGCCGAGTTCCAGCCGGCGCAGGATGTGCTCCAGCGCTCCAAGGCGCGCGGCA
>NZ_BADK01000678.1 GCF_000333595.1 Azospirillum sp. B506 | reverse complement strand
ATTTCACGCCCACCTCAGCCTCCTGGATCAACGCCGTCGAGGGCTTCTTCTCCATCATCACCCGACGGAGCATCCGGCGCGGCGTGTTCAAGTCCGTGGCCGACCTCCAGGACGCCATCGCCCGCTACATCCGCAAGCACAACAGGGCATCCAGGCCCTTCGTCTGGACCAAGCCCGCCGACACCATCCTCGATAAACTCAGCCGTTTGCCTGCACCTTCTGAATGAGTCAGTGCACTAGAATAAGCTTGGTTCCGGTTCGTATTATGCCGCCATTCTGATTCGGTCCGGAGAGCCCTCGTAGACCTCTGCCGGGGTTCTGCCGCCGAGCGCCGGGTGCGGGCGTTCGGCGTTGTAATAATCGATCCAGCGGCCGCGCCCGTCCATCGACACCCGAATGCCGGCCGCGGTCAAGAGGCCGGTGAAGCGCGGGCTGGTGAACTGGCTGCCCTGATCCGGTGTTGAAGATGCCCGGCCGGCCGTAGCGTGCCATAGCCTCCTCCACGACCTCGATGCAGAACTCGACGTCCATGGTGTTCGACAGCCGCCAGCTCAGGACCTTGCGTGTCGCCCAGTCCATCACCGCCACCAAGTACAGAAAGCCGCGGCGCATGGGAATGTACGTGATGTCAGCGCACCAGACATGGTTGGGTCGGTCGATGGTCATGTCACGCAGCAAGTACGGCCAGATCTTGTGCTCGGGATGCGGCACGGTCGTCTTCGGGCGCTGGTAAACCGCCTGCAACCCCATCCGCGCCATCAGGCGGCGAACCCATCAGGCGGCGAACCCGCTTGCGGTTGACCTCATGGCCATGACGGCGCAGATGCCGGGTCATCTGCCGGCTGCCGTACCAGGGCGTTTCCACGAACTGCTCGTCGATCAGCCGCATCAACTCCAGGTTCGCGGCAGGCTCGCTTGTGGCCGGTCCGTAGTAGCTGGACAGGCTGATCGAGCTGCGACACCGGCAGCTCGCCCCGGATCGCCTCCAGCGCCACCTTCGCCTCGAACTCTGCCGAATATCGCTTCCGTTTCCCCGTCATTGGGTCCGTCCTTCTTCCGGGGCGAACCAAGCTTAGCCGACTGTCCGGGAAATGGGGTCCACTTCACGGCCCATCCGCATTCCCGGTGCAGGCCAGATGTCGGTCGGCAGGGGAGTGAGCACATAAAGGGAACGATTTATCCTCCGGAGCACCAGAATCCTTGTCCAAATCTCTGCTTTCCCTGCTGCCAGCCGGCCTCATTGTCGATCATGTCACGGTCGACGCTGATCGTGTCGTGGTGGCGGCCCATGTTCGCGCTGTCACGGCTGCCTGTCCGCTGTGCCGTCGCTCCTCCGCACGCGTCCACAGTCGGTACTCCCGACATCTGGGCGACCTGCCGTGGCAGAGCCGGGTTGGCGAACTTCACCTGCAGGTTCGCCGCTTCCGGTGTGCGGCAGCGGACTGTCCCCGCCGCATCTTCGCCGAGCCGCTGCCCACGGTGGCAGCCCCTCGGGTCCGGCGCACCCGGCGGCTTGCCGAGGCGCAACGCGCCATTGCACTGAGTGCCGGCGGAAATCCTGGCGCCCGGCTGTCCTGTCAGTGCCGATTGGATACTCCCCGGAAAGGGCGGCTGAAAATTCCCCAGGCTAACGCAACGGCAGGGCTCCGGGGCGTACGCCCCGGAGCCCTGCGGCCGCTCGTCGCCCATGATCACCCTCCGAGGCGGAGGGAGGGCGCAGGTGGTCAGACTTGGGGAACTCGTCATGATTCTCGATCTCGCCCGCGAGGGCCTGTCGGTGTCGGCGATCTCACGCCGCACCGGCCTGGATCGCAAGACCATCCGCAAATACATCGCCCGCGGACTGGAGGCGCCCGCCTACACCCCTCGGCCGGCTCGGCCGACGCTGCTCACACCCTTCGAGCCCTATCTGCGTGAACGCCTGCAAACCTTTCCCGATCTCAGCACCCGCCGCCTGCTGCGGGAACTCAAGGAGCGCGGTTACACCGGCGGCTATACCATCCTGAAAGCCGTGGTTCGCGCCATCCGTCCCACCCCGTCACCGTCCTTCGAGTGTCGCTTCGAGACACCGCCCGGCAAGCAGGCCCAGGTCGATTTCGCTTTCTTCAAGACGACCTTCACCGACGAGCCCGAAGTGGAGCGGATCGTCTGGCTGTTCTCCATGGTGCTCGGCCACAGCCGCATGATGTGGGCCCGCTTCGTCGCCCGCCAGGATCTGCAAACCGTGCTCCGTTGCCACATCGCCGCCTTCGACAGCTTCGGGGGCGTGCCGGAACAGATCCTCTACGATCGCATGAAAACCGCCGTGCTGGGCGAGATCGAAGATCCCGATCAACCGACCCAGGGGATTGCCTAAAATCCCAAGCTCCTCTCCCTGGCCAGCCACTACGCTTTCCTGCCGAAGGCCTGCAAGCCGTACCGCGCCAAGACCAAGGGCAAAGTCGAACGGCCCTTCCGCTACGTGCGCGAGGACTTCTTCCTGGCCCGCAGCTTCCGCAATCTCGAGGACCTGAACATCCAGTTCACCCAGTGGCTGGATCAACTCGCCAACCGCCGTCGCCACGCCACCACCCAGCGCATCGTCGCCGAGCATTTCGCCGAGGAGCGCCCCCACCTCAAGCCGCTGCCGGCCGGCCCCTTCAACAGCGTGCTGGCCCTGGAGCGCCGTGTCACCCGCGACGGCATGGTGTCGGTCGGCGGCAACCTCTACTCCGTGCCGGATTGCACCCGTCGGCGGACGGTGGAGGTGCAGGTCACCGCCGGCACCGTCACCATCCTGGAGGACGGCATAGCCGTCGCCTCCCACCCGGCGCTGGAAGGACGAGGCCAGCGACGCATTGCCACCGGACACCGGACCCAGCCTCCACCGCCCAACAGCCAGACACCCAGGGAGGTCGCCGCGCCCCCGGCACCACCGCTGCAGGGCGGCACCGTCACCCCTCGCTCGCTGGCCATCTACGACACCATCGGCCGCCACTTGGCCAACCAGCCGGGGAGCCGGTGATGAGCACCACGCCGCTGGAAGCCGGCCCCGCCACCCTCGACCGCATTCGCCAGTATCTGGTTGGGCTGAAGATGCCGCGCGCCTTGGAAGCGCTGGAGCACATCCTGCGCCGGCTGGAACGCGGCGAACTCTCCGCTCTGGAGGCCATCGACGCCCTGCTGGGTGAAGAGCTGACGTTGCGCGAGGGGCGCCGCATCAAGGCGGCCCTGAAGATGGGCCGGCTTCTCTCCATCAAGACGCTCACCGGCTTCGACTTCTCCTTCCAGCCCTCGCTCGATCGCGATCGGATCATGACCTTGGCGCAGCTCGACTTCGTCGACCGGCACGAGGTGGTCCATTTCCTCGGCCAGCCCGGCTGCGGCAAGACGCACCTGGCGCTTGCTTTGGGAGTGGAGGCCGTCAAGGCCGGCCGCTCGGTCTACTTCGCCACCCTGGCCGACATCGTGAGCTCGCTGGCCAAGGCCGAACGTGAAGGGACCTTGCGGGAACGCCTGCGCTTCCTGTGTCGGCCACAGCTGCTAATCGTCGACGAGATCGGCTATCTGCCGGTGATCCCCGGCGGCGGCAACCTGTTCTTCCAGCTCGTCAACGCCCGCTATGAACGCGGTGCCATGATCCTGACCTCAAACCGCGGCTTCTCCGAATGGGGCGATGTCTTCGGCGGCACCGTCGTTGCTTCCGCCCTGCTGGACCGCCCCTGCTGGACCGCCTGCTGCACCATGCCGTGGTGGTGCAGATCGAAGGTGCCAGCTACCGCCTGCGCCGTCACGCCGAACTGATGCCGGACAACAACCGCAGCCGGCCTATCACCGCTCCGCCACCGGCACCACGGCGCCGAGGGCGGCCACCAAAAGCGAGGAGCGCCGACACCGAAGCCAATCCATAGCCCTTCAAACCATCTGGGGATTTTTCGACCGACCGTTCTGGAGAAACTTCATTCGGCCTTTACAACCCTTGAGGGCGAGTGGAAGATTCACGTGCCAGAGGACGTCCGCGCCCGCCGCGACATCGCCAAGGCCCTTACCGCGTGGGCCGCCCACGGCTACCCTGTGGGCGACGGTGTCCGCGTGCTGCGGGCGCGGGCGACGCTCGACATCAGGCTGCCCGGTGGCGCCCCGTCACGCGCCGCCCTGAAGTTGGCCGACCTGCTGCTGGCGCACGCCTACGCCGCCGGGGCGACCGCATCCACCGTTCGCGTCGCGCTCCCCGACCTCGCCGCGTTCCTCAAGGCGTCCGACCGCGGCCGCCCGCCGCGCCCCGGCGAGGTTATGAGGGTGGTCGAGGAGATCGCCGCGGCGGAGATCGTCTGGAACGCCACGGGGGCGGACCGCACGATGCCGGTGGGCTTCAGGTGCCCGGCCATCGAGACCCCCTACTACGATGGCGAGCGCTGGCTGAGCTACGCCGTCCCCGAGCCGTTGCGCCCGGCGACCGTCGCGCCGCAGTCGTATGTCCGCCTGGACCTGGGGGCGGTGCGCGCCTGCCGAGCGGCGTTCGGCGTGCCCCTCCTGCGTCGGGCGGCCCTCCCCCGCGGCGGACCGCTTCAGGAGGAACGTTACGAGGAGCTACACCGCCGACGAGCTCGCCGAGATGATCGGCTACAAGCGCCCGCACGTCCGGCCGTCGCAGTTAATGTCGGAGGCCGTGAAGGGCGCCTTGGCCGACGTGCCCTGCCTGCCTTCCGGGGCGCCGCGGCTGGTGATCGTGCGCCCGGCGGAGTTCAGCGGCGTGGACCTGGACGGAAATGGGGAGGAGCGTGATCCCCGGGTGTTCCGCCTGACCGTCTACACCACCAAGCCCCGTAGGGACGGCGGCAGGCCCGGACGTGCGGTCGCACCGGGCGGGATCGCCGTCTGAAGCGACGGGTGGACGGCGGTGGAGCGATGTCTGGAGGGGTCGCCGTTCCGATGCCGACGGCCGACCGCCGGGCCTGTGTCGTGAAGGCGGAGCGGGAGCGGTCGCAGTCCGGACTCCGCGTGCCTTGCCCAGCGCCGACCACGTCACCACCCTCCCCTTCCGAGGCGACACACACCGCCATATAGTGCCATCGGGCGCCACGCTTCCGGCGGACATGGGACGGACACAGATTTGAATGCCCGATTCGCCGGATACAGAAAAGCCCGCTAAGCCGTTGGCCTAGCGGGCTAATTTGGTTGCGGGGGCAGGATTTGAACCTGCGGCCTTTCAGTTATGAGCCTGACGAGCTACGGGGCTGCTCAACCCCGCGGATGTCTGATTGTGGATCGATGGACGATGAAGATTGCAGCATGAGCGTTTTGGTTGAAT
>NZ_BADK01000679.1 GCF_000333595.1 Azospirillum sp. B506 | reverse complement strand
CGGCATCCTCGCCAACTCCACCCGCCCGGCCGAGTTCCTCTATGACAATCTGGCGATCGAGACCAACATCATCCATGGCGCCCATCGGGTCGGCGTGAAGAAGCTGGTCTTCCTGGGCTCGTCCTGCATCTATCCCCGGCTGGCCGAGCAGCCGATGCGCGAGGACGCCCTGCTGACCGGCCCGCTGGAGCCGACCAACGAATGGTACGCCATCGCCAAGATCGCCGGCATCAAGCTGTGCCAGGCCTACCGCCGCCAGTATGGCTGCGACTTCATCTCGGCGATGCCGACCAACCTCTATGGCCTGAACGACAATTTCGACCTGCAGGGGGGGCATGTCGCCGCCGCCCTGCTGGCCAAGATCCACCGCGCCAAGGTCGAGGGGCAGCCCTTCGTCGAGCTGTGGGGCACCGGGGCGCCCAAGCGCGAGTTCCTGTTCGCCGACGATCTGGCCGACGGGCTGGTCTTCCTGGCCCGGCATTACTCGGACGAGCCGCATGTCAATGTCGGCACCGGCAGCGAGGTGTCGATCCGGGAGTTGGCCGAGTTGATCCGCGACGTCGTCGGCTATGAGGGCGGGTTCCGCTACGACAGTTCCAAGCCGGACGGCAGCCCGCGCAAGCTGATGGAGGTCAGCCGGATGACGGAGATGGGCTGGACCGCCCCCACGCCCCTGCGCGACGGCTTCGCCGCCACCTACCGCTGGTTCCTGGAGACGGTCGATCGCGGAGCGCTTCGCGGTCTCTGAGCACATCCATAGGCTCTGTGTGTTTTTTTGAAACGCGCAGAGCCATGGATGGATGTTCGGGGATCGGATTCACGTTTCTGGTCGAGTCCGATTTTACGTGATCCGATCTGGACGGCAGGGCCTGCAACTGCCCTTCCGGCCCTCAGCTCAGAGCCTCCTCCAGACCGGCCGCTGCGATCAGGCCGGCCCGGTAGCGGCGGAACAGCTCCAACCTTTCGGGGGAAGGGCTGAATGCCCGTGCTGCTTCGACCTGATCCAGAATCAGGGCACGGGCCGACGGGTCGGTCATCGTTCCGGAGAAGATAGCTTCGGTCCACTCTTGGGAACCACAGTAAAGCAATCCAAAACCGTCGCACCGTTTCCGGTAATTATCAAGAAAAACTGTAGGATCTGTCATATTGATATAGTGATTGACACCAGAAATGGAGAATTTTTCACCTAACAATTGCTCTTCTCGAACAAGAGTGACCCTTCCTTCGTAGTGAGGTCTCCCAATTAAGAAGTAATTATGAAGTATCCACATGTACAATGAAACATATTGCCAATATATTTTAGAGGAAATGTTGTGTTGAAGGACGCTGAATCGGTTGGGCTGGCCGCCATATGTCATGTGTATGACATTGCCATACTCTTCCAATAAAGGAAAATGCCGGGAGAACGGATAAGAGTATCGTCGGATTTCAGCAGAGGATGGGGTGTCCGGCAGGCGCTGGTCCGGCCGGTCCAGAAAGAAATTATTCAGCTCGAACGACATGTCGAAGTTGCACAATTGCATGGCGTCGTGGCGGGTCGCCAGAAACAGCAGGTCGTTCACGTAAAAGGGGGAGGTCGCCTCGAATTGCGGCACCCAGACCCTGCGTTTGAAGATGAAGGGATCATGGGGCGGTGGCGGCGCGTTCAGCAGGCGTTCGGCGAGCGTCGGCAGAGCCTCCAGATCGAACAGGATATCCGGCCGGGTCTTCAGCACCAGCGCATCGGTGGGCAGAACTCGCAGTGCGCCGTACAGCAGCGTCATCTGATGGAAATAGCTGTGCGGCACCGTCACGGATGACGGCGGATTCAGTCCAATCACCTGGATGCCCGGATGTTGCAACCGCTCGAACAGCGCCGTGTGGGCCGTGATCTCGCTGTTCCAGGTGGCGATCACCGCGCCTGCGACCAGGCCGCGCTCGATCAAGTTCGCGACTTGGCGCAGCGACATCTCGAACAATTGCGGTGTGCGGACCTGCCCGCAGAAGGCAATGTGAAGTGGGGTCATCCTGCTCCTCCTGCGTGGGCGTCAGGCCCCGGCGATGAAGTCGGACAGGCGCCCGACATTGCGGGGGATGTTCACCGCCTCGGCGGATGGATAGGGATTGGATGGCGCGAAGTCGTTGACCAATACCCGCGGACCGTGGTGACACCCCATCACCAGCGCGTGCCAAGCGAGCCCGGCGTCGCGCAGCACCGCCTCGACCTTGGCGCGCAGGTCTTCCGGACGGGCGGTGACGAAAACGAACTGGGCGCCCTCCGCCTGCAGGCGGCGCAAGGATTCGATATTCTCGACGATCGGCTCGTCGGGATCGGTCCAGTAGGGTGGGAAATACTGCCCCTTGTTCTTGACGATGACCCCGTCGAAGTCGAGGAAGAAGGTGCGCATGCGCCGCTGCAGGTCGGTCCATTCGCGAAGGGTTCCGGCATCGACCAGCCCCTCGACCTCCACGCCCAGGAACACAGAACCATCCAGAACCGCCTGGGAGATCAGGTGCGAAATGAAGATCTCGCTGTTGCGGTCGTTGCGCATCAGCGTATCGAAGATGTCGCAATATTGCTTGGCCGAGTTCCAGACGTAGCCGCCGACGCTGATGAAATTGGACTCGACCGATTTTTCCCAGATGTTGACGACGATGCCCTGCTCGTTGAGCGAGACGAAGCTCTTGCCGGCGACGTTGGTTACGCCGGGGTTGCGCCGCAGATCGGCGATGCAGACGAAATTGCCGGCTTCCGGCGCTGCCGGCAGCGAGAACCAGCTGTCGGAATCCTTGATGATCACCGGCCCGTCGACGCCGGCGCGTCGGATCATCTCATACGCGGTTTCGGCCGGACCGCGCGTCACCTCGTCGAAGACGACGATCTCCACCGCCTCCCCCAGCGCCCGGTGGATCCCGACGGTGGCGGCATAGCGCTCTTCGTGTTCGCGCAGGATGCCGACGACCACCCGGCTGCGGGCGACGCCCTCCAGGGAGTCCAGTGCCCGGCGCAGCATCAGTGCGCCATCGGGCGTCGACAGCATCCACTTCGGTCGCATGTTGGGATAACGGCTCGACCGTCCGGCGGCCGGGAGGAGAATGGTGTATCCGCTCATGGAAAGGTCGCGTCCTTGTCGAGGTCTTGGATGCGCTGGAGGACGAAGGCGAGGACTTTGTCCGACCGGCAGTAAGGCACGATACGGAAAAGCTGGAACTGGGTCAGCACCGGCAACCGTCCCTGTAGATCGGGCCAGAGAGGGTGGAGGTGTCCATGCAGCAAAGTGGCCAGCTTGGCGGCGGCGATGCGCAGGCCACGGCCGCGCGGGCCGGACCGCTGTTCGTCCGGCAGGTTGCGCAGGAACCAGTGGCCACGCAGATCCTGATGCAGTTTGGCGACGTCGAGCCAGCAGGAGTTCAATGGCCCGTCGAGGAAATCGATGAAGCAGAGCCTGCCGTCCGGCCGCTGCAGGACATTCTCCACCGTCATGTCGCCATGCCCTTGAGAGGCGGGGATGCCGCTCCAATTCCGAGCGGCCAGACGGGCGGCGGTCCGGCCGATGGCTTCCCGCATGCCGGCCGGATCGTTTCCATCCTCCAGGCAGGGCGGGACGGCGGTGGCGACGGCGGTGATCTTGTCCAGGAACAGGCGGGTATCCAGACAGCCCGAAACGGTCGCAGCCAGCCCGTACAACGTCGTGGAGAGCGATCGGGCGACAGCGTCGAACATGGCGGTATCGCCATGTTCGAGCACATCTCCCAGATTCTGGCCCTGCACATATTCCATGTCGAAATAGTAGCGTCCGGCCAGTTCGCCCCCCGACAGCAGCCCTTCCGACAGCACCGCCGGGCAGGGCAGGCCCAATGCCGCCATCTCACCCTGCTTGTGCCGCTGGTCGCGCAGCCGGCCGTCATAGCCGGCGGAACCTGAGATCTTGCGGACGCGATACGTGTCGCACGCCTGCTCCCGCAGCAGCAGCAGGCGACATCCGGAATGCCCGTGCAACTCCTTCACCAGGGTAAGGCGGCCATCGTCATCCGCCAGTGCCAAGCCGGCGGCATCGGTCGCCATCGCCTCGTCCACCGCCTTCCCGCCCATTACCGTCCGGCCACCCAGTCGCGCCACATGGCGCGGTAGGCCGCCTCGACCCCGCGGGTGAAGCCCGTGTAGTCGGTCAGCGGCGCGGCGTTCAGCCGGTCGCGCATGGTCAGGCGCAACCCGGCCAGGCGGTCCGGGTCGCCGGCGAGCGCCACCGCGGTGGCGATGTAGCCCGCCTCGTCGGCGGCCACCAGCTCGCCCAGGCCGCAATGGGTCAGCAGGCTGGCGCCGACGCGGGCGACATGGTTGGCGCCCGTCCACGTCACCACCGGCACGCCCATCCACAAGGCCTCGCAGGTGGTGGTGGTGCCGTTGTAGGGGAAGGGGTCGAGCCCGATGTCGATGCGGTCGTAGGCGCGCAGATGCCCGTTGGCCGCGTCGATGCGGGCCAGCAGGTCGATCCGGCCGGCCTCGATCCCGCATTGGACGAAGGTGTTCAGATAGCGCCGGCGCGTCTCCTCGTCGCCCATCTGGGCGCTCTTGACGATCAGGCGCGAGCCCGGCACCCGCTTCAGGATCTCCGACCAGACGCGCACCACCTCCGCCGTCACCTTGGAGGTGTTGTTGAAGGAGCCGAAGGTGACATGGCCGTTGGCGAGGAACGGCGGTTCGGCCGGCGGGGCGACGTCCAGCGGCGGGCGGTAGCTGTGGAAGCCGTTGGGCAGCCGGACGATGCGCTCGGCGCTCAGCCGGTCGGCCTCGCCCGGCGGCTCGGCGATGGCGTCGCTGAAGCGCCAGTCGATGGCGCGCATGCCGGTGGTGTCCGGATAGCCCAGCCATGTCGCCTGCACCGGCGCCGGCTTGCGGGCGAACAGGGTCAGCCGGTTGTTGGCGGTGTGGCCGGTCAGGTCGACCAGGATGTCGATGCCGTCCTGCTCGATCAGCGCCGCGGCGCGGGCGTCATCGATCCCGGCCAGGGACCGCCAGCCGTCGGCCAGCCCCTTCAGCCGCTCGGTGACCGCGTCGGAGCGTGTGGCCGCGTGGTAGCAGACCACCTCGAAGCGCTCGCGGTCATGCTCGCGGATCAGCGGCTCGGCGAAGAAGGCGACCGAATGGGCGCAGAAGTCGGGCGAGACATAGCCGACGCGCAGGCGGCGTTCGGGATCGCGCGGGTTGGCGTGGCGCTTGCCGGCGGGCAGCAGCGGATCGGCATGGCGCTGCGCCCACGCCATATGGGCCCTGAAGATGGTCTCGGGCGGAACGGCCGGGGTGTAGTGCAGGGCCAGCAGCAGGTTGGAATGCATCAGGGCGTGGGCGGGATGCGCCTCCAGCCCCTTCTGGAACACGGCGATCGCCTCCTCGATGCGCCCCATCTCCTTCAGCGTTTCGCCCAGGTTGTTCCAGGCCTCGGCCGATTTCGGGTCCGCCTTCAGCGCGGCGACGAAGCACTCCACCGCGCGGGAGAGGTCCACCGCCCCCTTGTGCAGGTCGCCCAGGTTGCACAGCGCCGCCGCCATGTCCGGCTTCAGGCGCAGCGCCTCGCCATAGGCGGCCTTGGCCGCCTCGCGGTCGCCACGGTTGCGCAGGATGTTGGCCAGGTTGAAATGGGCCTCGGCATAATCGGGCTTCAGCCGGATGGCGGTGCGCAGCGCCGCCTCCGCCTCCGCGCCGCGGCCCATGTCCTGCAGCAGGCAGCCATGGTTGCTGTGGACGAAGGGATCGGCGGCGTTGCGGGCGAGCGCCCGGCGGTAGCAGCCCAGCGCCTCCTCCCAGTCGCCACGGGCGCGCAGGATGATGGCGAGGTTGTTGTTGGCGTTGAGGTGGTCGGGATCGGCCGCCAGGACGGTGCGGTATCCGGCCTCCGCCTCGGCGGTCCGGCCCTCCCGGTGCAGGGTCAGCGCGCGGGCGAAGCCGGCGTCGGCCGCCGGCGCAGCGCTCTGCGAAGAGGGGGCCGGAGTGGCGGGGCGCTTGGCCTTGGCCTGCTTGCGTGAAGGCTTTTTCATCGGGCTGACCGCTTGGTGTTAGGTATGCTTCGGCAGAGAACCGTCCCGACGGTCGATAGCAACGACTGTGCGGTGTCCGCAAGCGGCATCTCGTCCCGGCCGATGTGCCGCAACGGACACAGAGGGGCGAGACATATGATGGATGGCGGATGCACCCCGGGACAGATGGCTTGCCGCTGTTGTGCCTCTTCTGCTATCTCAACGGAATCGCGTGGGTATGCATCGTCCGCAGGTGGCGGACTCTACGCGCTTCGTCGCGCCCCCCGGCCCAAGGAGCGCATGGTCGATCGAGACCGGGTGACCGAGAACGGTATGAAGACCTTGCTTTCGCGACGCATTTCAAATTTCTCACGGCGGTTCCCATGACCCTTGCTGCGGAAGTCCCCTGCGCCCACACCGGGCTGCATTCCCTGGCTGCCGTCGCGCGTCAGCGCGGCCTCGACGTCTCGGCCGAGCGGCTTCAGCACAGCAACGTCATCGGCAACGAGGAACTGGACACCGCGCGCCTGCTGCGCGTCGCCAAGTCGATCGGCCTCAAGGCGGAGGCGACGACGCTGGACTGGGACGATCTGGGCAAGCTTCACGATGCCTTCCCCGCCATCCTGCGCCTGCGCAACGGCAACTCGATGGTGGTGGTCGGCTTCGGCAAGCAGGGCGACACCGACGTCGCCATCCTGCAGGACCCGCTGGCCGGGCAGGAGCTGATCCTGCCGGTCGACCGCATCCGCCTGAGCCAGGCCTGGGCCGGCGAGGTGGTGCTGCTGAAGCGCGACTACGGCCTGACCGACGCCGAGCAGCCCTTCGGCCTGAAATGGTTCCTGGTGGAGATCCTCCGCCACAAGCGCATCTTCCGCGACATCGGCATCGCCGCGCTTCTGATGAGCCTGTTCGCGCTCGCCGTGCCGATCTTCTTCCAGCTGGTGGTCGACCGCGTGCTGGTCCACCGCAGCATGGGCACGCTCGGCGTGCTGATGGTCGGCATGGTCGGCGTCATCCTGTTCGAGGCGGCCTTCTCCTACCTGCGCCAGTACCTGATGCTCTACGCGACGAAGAAGATCGACGCGAAGATGAACGTCCAGGTCTTCAACAAGCTCGTCGGCCTGCCGATGCATTATTTCGAGCGGGTGTCGTCGGGCGAGATCGTCAAGAACGCCCAGCAGGCGGAGCGCATCCGCAACTTCCTGACCGGCCAGCTCTTCATGACGCTGATCGACACGGTCTCGCTGGTGCTCTTCCTGCCGATCATGTTCATGTACAGCGTGCCGTTGACCATGCTGGTCCTGGCCTTCTCGGTGCTGATGGCGATCAACATCGGCATCATGATCCCGCTGATCAAAGGCCGGATGAAGGACCTCTATCAGGCCGAGGTGCGCCAGCAATCCTTCCTGATCGAGAACATCCACGGCATGCGCACGGTGAAGTCGCTGGCGCTCGACAGCCGGCAGAAGCTGGAATGGGATCACCGCGTCGCCCGCGCCGCCGAACAGCGCTTCGACGTCGGCCGCATCATGATCATCGGCCAGACGATCGCGGCGCCGCTGAACCAGTTGATGATGGCCTGCCTCCTGGGCCTCGGCACCTACCTGGCGCTGAACGGCGACATGCTGATGGGTGCCTTGATCGCCTTCTACATGCTGTCAGGCCGCGTCACCCAGCCGCTCCTGCAGATGGCCCAGCTGGTGCAGCAGTTCCAGGAGGTGTCGATCTCGGTCCAGATGCTGGGCACGATCATGAACCACGCTCCGGAGGAGGGGCGGACCGGCCGCGGCCTGCGCACGCCCCTGCGCGGCACGGTGGAGTTCCAGGAGGTCCGCTTCCGCTATGCGCCTGCCTCGCCGCCGGCGCTCGACGGCGTCTCCTTCACCGCGTCGGAGGGCACCATCCTCGGCGTGATGGGCCGGTCCGGCTCGGGCAAGACCACCGTGACCAGGCTGCTGCAGGGGCTGCACCGGGCGCAGGAAGGGCTGATCCGGATCGACGGGCGCGACCTGCGCGAATACGACCTCGACCACCTGCGCGCGTCGATCGGCGTCGTGCTGCAGGACAATTTCCTGTTCACCGGCACCATCCGCGAGAACGTCTCCGCAGCCAAGCCCGGTGCCACGACCGATGAAATCCTGAAGGTCATCCATCTGGCCGGCGCCGACGAGTTCGTGGAGCGGATGCCCAAGGGTCTCGACACCATGCTGGAGGAAGGCTCGTCCAACCTGTCCGGCGGTCAGCGCCAGCGTCTGGCCATCGCCCGCGCCCTGCTGACCAACCCGAAGATCCTGATCATGGACGAGGCCACCTCGGCGCTCGACGCCGAAAGCGAGGCGATCGTCCAGGCGAACCTGATGAACATCGCCCGTGGCCGCACCATGATCATCATCTCGCACCGTCTGTCGTCGCTGGTGCCGTCCGACGTCATCCTGGTGATGGACCGCGGCAAGGTGGTCGACAGCGGCAAGCATGACGAGCTGCTGGGACGCTGCGACATCTACCAGCACCTCTGGCACCAGCAGAACCGGCACATCTAGGAGCGCGTGTCCCGTGACCGCACAGAAGCTTGCGAAGATTGAGACGGTCCGCGTTCCCGCGAACGACGCGGCAGCGCGTCCGCCGGGATCGCCACTCGACAAGAAGGCCAAGGAACGCGGGAAGGCGGCGATCGGCGCCTTCCAGAAGGACACGGAGGCGATCCAGAACGCTCCCGATCCTTTCCTGGCGCGTGTCATGCTGCATCTGCTGGGGCTGTTCGTCGTCGGGGCGATCACCTGGGCGTCGCTGTCCTATCTGGACAAGATCGTCGCCTCGCAGGGCAAGATCGTTTCGGTCGAGTCCAACGTGATGGTCCAGCCGATGGAGATGGCGGCGATCAAGCAGGTCCTGGTCCGGTCCGGCGATGTCGTGCATCAGGGCCAGGTGCTGGCGACGCTGGACCCGACCTTCACCCAGGCCGACGTTCTGCAGCTGGAGTCCCGCGTCGCCAACGCCGACGCCCAGATCGCCCGGCTGGAGGCCGAGCATGACGGCAAGCCTTTCGTGCCGGCCGCGGACCGCTATGGCTACGGCACCCTGCAGCAGGCGCTGTGGCGCGAGCGCCAGGCCCAGTACCAGTCGCAGATGCAGAATTACGAGGAGAAGCTCGCCCGGCTGCAATCGAACGTCGCCAAGTACGAGATGGACCGCGTCCATCTGAACGAGCGGCTGAAGGTGGTGCGCGAGATCGAGACCATGCGCTCCTCGCTGCTGGCCACCCAGGTCGGCAGCAAGCTGAACCTCCTCCAGGCGACCAGCGACCGCATCGACATCGAGCGCAACCTGGTGCTGAACCAGAACGAGCTGCAGGGCAACCGCCATGACCTGCAGGCCCAGCTGGCCGAGCGCGATGTCTTCGTCCAGCAGTGGAACGGCAAGATCATCGAGGAGCTGACCACCCAGCGCAACGAGCGCGAGGCTCTGCGCGAGCAGCTGACCAAGGCGCGCAAGCGCCAGTCGCTGGTCCAGCTCGACGCGCCGGTCGACTCCATCGTGCTGGAGGTTTCGCCCAAGGCCACTCCCGGTTCGATCGCCAAGGAGGCCGAGCCGCTCTTCACCCTGGTGCCGGTCGGCGCGCCTTTGGAGGTCGAGGCCAACATCGACGCCCGCGACCTTGCCTTCGTCCAGGTCGGCGACAAGGTCCGCGTCAAGCTGGATGCCTATCCCTACATGCAGCACGGCTCGCTCGACGGCGAAGTGGCGACGATCAGCGAGGATTCCTTCTCCAGCAAGGACAACGCGAACGGTCTCCTCTTCTACCGGGCGCGGATCAAGCTGCTGACCACGACGCTGGACAATGTGCCGTCCAACTTCCGCCTGATCCCCGGCATGCCGCTGACGGCCGACATCAAGGTCGGCGAACGCCGCATCATCACCTATTTCCTGCGCCCCATCCTGCGCGGGGTCGACGAAAGCCTGCGGGAGCCCTGATAGTGTTCGGCAAGCTGCTGAAGCGAAACAAATCCACCAGTTCCCGCAAGCCGGACTTCCAGCATGGCCTGGCCGCCTTCGAGGCGGAGGACTATGCCGGCGCCGTGGCCAACTGGATGCCGCTGGCCGAACGCGGCCATGCCGAGGCGCAGTACCGCATGGGCCAGCTCTATGTCCGCGGCCAGGGGGTCGTGCGCGACTTCGGCGACGCCGCCCACTGGTTCCGCAAGGCGGCCGATCAGGGGCACACGGAGGCGCAGTTCTCGCTCGCCCTGTGCTATGCGAACGGCGAAGGGGCGGCGCAGGACAATGCCCTGCCGGTGCGCTGGTACAAGACCGTGTCCAAGGCCAGCCCGCCGACGGCAGACGCGAACCTGACCCTGCTTTATCCCAACGGGCTGGGGATCGCCCCCGACATCGCCCAGGCCCTGCACTGGTACCGGCTGGCCGCCGAGGCCGGCCATGCCGAGGCGCAGTACCACATGGGCCTGCTCCATGCCTTCGGCCAGGGGGTGCAGCAGGATCTTGCCGCCGCTGCCGGCTGGTACCGGCAGTCGGCCGAGAACGGCTATGCGATGGCCCAGCATGCGCTTGCCTCCTTCTACGCCAACGGGCAGGGGGTGGAGCGCGACATCGCCCAGGCGGTCGCCTGGTATGGGCGTGCGGCCGGGCAGGGCTTTGCCAACTCCCAGCTGGCGCTTGCCATCGTCTACGAGCATGGCACCGGGGTGGAGGCCGATCCGGTCCGCGCGGCCGAGTTCTACCGCCAGGCGGCGGAGCAGGGCCATCCGGTGGCCCAGGTCAATCTGGGCCTGCTCTATGCCCGTGGCCACGGCGTACCCAAGGATTACCGCGAAACCCTGAAATGGTGCCGCCTGTCGGCCGAGAAGGGCAACGTCAACGCCCAGTTCAATCTGGGCCTGATCCATTCCAACGGGCTGGCCGGCCCGCCCGACCATGCCGAAGCGGCCGTATGGTACCGCAAGGCGGCGATGCAGGGCAATGTCGGTGCCCAGGTCAATCTGGGCCTGATGCTGATCCATGGCTGGGGCGGCCGGCCCGAGCTGGTCGAAGGGGTGGATTGGCTGCGCAAGGCGGCGGCCCAGGGCCACACCGGCGCCATGAGCAACCTGGGCGCGCTCTATGCCGATCGCTCCAGCAAGGCCTACAATCCGCTTCAGGCCTATGTCTGGACCATCATGGCCGCTGCCGGCACCCAGCCCGGCTCCGAACGCGACGGGTTGGAGGCCAAGGCCCATGAATTGGGCAATGCGCTGACCAGCGAGGAGCGCCACAAGGCGCAGGTCATCATGGAGGAGTGGAAGAAGAACCCGAAGCTGGTGGCGATGGCTTGATCCGGGACCGTTCCTGGCAGGTGAGGACATCTTGGCAGTTCAAGGGAAACTCAAGGCCATCGAGCGGCTCTACGGAATTGGGTGGGTCGCCAAGGGGTGGGCCTTCGATCCCGATCTGCCGAACGATCCCCTCCGTCTCACCCTCAGCTATGAGGGGGGGGTGCTCGGCGAATTCCGTGCCGATCTTTTCGACGGGGAACTCGCCGCGGCGGGGATCGGCTCCGGCCATCATGCCTTTGCCGTCAAGCTGCCCAACGAGGTGCTGGACGGTCGCCCGCACCTGATCCGGATCGTCGACCGGAGCAGCGGAACGGCACTGGCCAGGGATGTCGAGGAGATTTTCTTCCCGCCGCATCTGCATGGCCAACTCGACAGCTTCGAGAATGCGACGCTGCGGGGATGGGCATTCGACGAGCAGGCGCCCGGCCGCTCCTCCCTTCTCGACATCGAAGTCGATGATGCGCATGTGGCCACGGTGCCCTGCAACCAGCCAAGGCCGGATTTGGGCCGGTTCCTTCAGGATGACGGTCGTCACGGCTTCCGGTTTCCGCTGCCGGCCTCGCTGTTCGACGGTCGTCCGCACCGGATTGCCGTCCGCTTTGCCAACACCGACCGGCATCTCGTCGGCAGCCCGTTGGAGGTCCGGCTTCCGGAGGAGCTGTTGACCACACGGCGTCGCCGGCTCGACCGGCTGGTGGCTGACCGTCAGGCTGCGCTGGAGGAGGCGCAGGAGGCTCTGGCGCGGGAGCCGGCGAACCGCCTGAACGATCCGGAGGCCTACCGGGCATGGCTCGGCCACCATGAGCATGCGATCGGGCAGGCGCTTGCCGCTGTCGTCAATGGGGAGACAGGCGGACAGACAGGCGGGCAGACGGTGAGGGTGGTTCACCTTCCGGGACCCCATTCTCCGGGGCAGGATGCCGTCCTCGCGGACTTCGTCGCGGCGGTGGCCGAGGGAGCGGCCGACGCAGTGGTCTTTCTCGAATCCCACGCGCGGCTGCATCCGGCATTCCTTCCCCTGGTCCAAGCGGCTTTGACCGGGGACGATGCCGGGATCGTCTATACCGACGAGGACAGCGGCCCCCCCGAAAGCGGGCGCGGGCAGCCGCATTTCAAGCCCGATTGGGATGCGGACCGTTATTGCGCTTTCCCTTATGTGGGGTTCGCCTGCGCCATCGGACGCGACTGCCTGACCCGCGCGGTCGCGTCGGTCGGCAGGCCGGAAACCCGGTTCGGACTCCCGCCTGGCCCCTTCGATGCGCGTGCATGGGCGGCGGCGGTGGTCGACACCGCGTTGCTGCTGGCCGACCCCGGGCGGATCAGGCATTTGCCCTTCGTCCTTTACCACCGCAACGCCGCGGTTCCGGACCGTCCGGAAAGGGGCATGCCGGAAAGGGCAGGGCGCATTCAGGCTCATCTGGATCGGATCGGCGCACAGGCCGAAGCCCGGATGGACAGCGGCGGCCGTGTGCGCGTCCACTGGCGGCTGCCTGCAGAGCCGCCCCCGGTGACCATCGTCATTCCCACGCGGGACCGTGTCGACCTTCTCAAGCCATGCGTCGAGAGCATAGTCGCGAAGACGACCTACCCGCGCTACGACATCGTCATCATCGACAATGACAGCCGGGATCCGGCAACGCTGGCCTATCTGCAGAGCGTGGCCCGGCAACCTGGCATCTGGGTCAGGCGTTGGCCGATGCCGTTCAACTACGCAGCCATGCACAACGCCGTCATTGGCGAACTGGCAGCTCCCTATGTGGCGCTGCTCAACAACGACATTGAGGTGATCGGGCCGGAGTGGCTGGAGGAGATGATGGGCCATGCCCTTCGCCCGGAGATCGGGGCGGTCGGGGCCAAGTTGCTCTATCCGGATGGCACGATCCAGCATGGCGGGGTTCTCGTCGGCCAGCATGGTGCGGCCGATGCCGCCCAGCGCGCCTTCGGCGACGACGAGGACGGTTACTTCCAGTCGGCGGCGGTGGTGCAGTCCGTTTCGGCGGTCACCGCCGCCTGTATGGTGGTTCGACGCACCGATTACCTGAGGGCCGGCGGCATGGACGCCGAAAACTTCTCCATTGCCTTCAACGATGTGGATCTCTGCCTCAAGCTTCGGCAACTCGGCCTGCGCATCCTCTGGACGCCCCATGCGCGGCTTTACCATCATGAATCGGCGACCCGGCAAACATCGCGCTCGCCTGATGCCCTGGCGCACGAGCAGCGGGAAGTGGCCCACCTTCGCCTGAAATGGCAAACGGATAGCTTCAGCGACCCTTTCTACAGTCCCAACCTGACACGCGGCATCCAAACCCATGTCGACTTCAATTGGAATTATGGTTCTGTTGTTGTTGGTAATCATGAGTAAGGGTGTGTGAAGGTCACAAATATTGATATTTCGCATTTTTACCAGGGCATACTGTGGCGGATATAGATGTGGTAATGATAATGTGTTTTTATGTTTCCGAATATTATTATGACTTTTGATCAGGAGATCTTTTTATTTCAATTGTTTTGGCGATGGATGGGGTGGATTTGCGGCTGTTGACCCGATTGGCCAATACTGGAGCTGCCCGGCACGTCACGCAGACGTCTGCGACGGTTCGCGATGTGAGACTTGCAATCCAATTTATGAAGACGTCTGTCAGTTGATCGAGAGTTATCCATGATCGTGCCCTGAGCACAGGGCAGGACATGGGCCGCTCATCAGGTTCTCCGGCCGGTCTGGCCGGATGGTCAGGCGGCCATCGCGGGCAGGATGACGATTGGATCGCCACTACCGGATCAGGAACATGTGCCGTCGTAAAACCGGCATTGCCCCCAATCGGACCCCCGGCTTGGTCCAGACTGGAATTGCATCCCAGAAACGTTAGGCTTAAAACAGAATGACAATGAGCATACCGTAATCCGCTTGGTTCGCTTGTATTGGGATCTCGGAGGAAATCCATGTGGCGCTGAGAAAAACCAAAAGCTTTTTCTCGATACTCCGGGGGTTTGATAGGATCTCCAACCCCGGTTCAGCTGGATCGCTTGCGATTTATCGAATGATTTTGTCTAAAAAGGTGCATGGATGATGCGCAAGACGATAACGATACACTGTGGGTCGAGTAAAAATGGCTCGACTGCAATTCAAAGTCACATGGTCATGGATGTAAAGCGCCTTAATGGCGCTTCCATATCGCCAGTTTTATTGTCTCGCGACATCTATAAATCTGACATGAAAATAGAAGATGTCGAGAGATGCCTTAATATTGGGGATGCGGATAGAGGTTCTGTTGAAGAATATACGTCCTCATTTGAGATTCCCTATGAAGTCTATAAGAGACTCAGACGCGCTCGTGACTATCGATCATTGCGGCTCCTTGCAGACGTTCTCGGGAAAAAGGTGAACAATATAGCAAAAAATTTCGATCATATAATTGTTTCTGCGGAAGGATTCGAGACATCTATTGTCCTAAAGGATGCGTTCTTCCTTATATTTTTGCGGAATCTTGCGGAATCTTATAATGTGAATGTCATTTTTTACTACCCTAATATTGTAGAGCATTCGCTGAAATCCTGGCTGCAGTGGGGATGGATTGAAAAAGAATCGCTTTCAACATGGATAAGAAAGTATCTGCAGCCGACACCGGCGATGGATTTTTTCCATGGATTGGAAAAATCATATTGGGGAAATCTGCTGGCAATAGAAGACTGGAAAAATTTCTGGCTCTCGCAAAAATCAATTAATTTTATAATTAAAGAAAATATTAGAGATACGGCCGCAGACTTCTATGGAATTATAGGTCAGAAAATTCCTGATGCCTCCAGCGCAATGCCGCCGCAGTTTATCAATGCGGGATGGCCAAAGGCACTGATTTCCGCATTTCCGCTTTTCTGGGAATTCATTAGCGGAGATGCGATAAGATATGAGGTAATCAGGCAATTTCTTATAGATAAGGTTGCGACAAGGGATATTATTCGGGAAAATTCTTATGGAGATTTGGTTGAGAAAATCCGGATTATATTTTCCTTGGAGGATGGTGCGCATCGAGATCAGTCCGTTGATGATCTCGATGAATTCATAGAAAAGGATCGAAGCATAGTTGAGGTTGTTACATATCTGTCTGAAGCGCTTTACTATTATCACGATCTTCATTTGTCTACGTGAGGATCTTTGCAATCATTTTACCGGCAACGGGCGATGTGCTGTCAGGTTGGCGGGAGCTGTCAGTGCCGGCTGGATAACTGGTCCATCCGCATTCCCGGTGCAGGTCAGATGTCAGGCGGGAGCGGAGTGAGCACATAAAAGGAACGATCTATCCTCCTGAGCAACAGAATCCTTGTCCAAATCGCTGCTTTCCCTGCTGCCACCCGGCCTCATTGTCGATCAGGTCACACTCGATGCCGATCGTGTCATGGTGGCAGCCCATGTCCGTGCTGCCACGGCGGCCTGTCCTTTGTGCGGCCGACCATCGCGTCGCGTCCATAGCCGTTACGACCGTCGCCTGGGTGACCTGCCCTGTATGTCAATCGGCTTGAGATAGGGACCCCGGATCGGCACGGAAAAGGGACTCTGTCGCAGATTTGATGGTGTGGATCTCATCCGGGGCCGATGACGCGCGCCTGAAGGATGTCGAGTTTGCCGCGGCCATACATCTGCCGCTTCACCAGCTTGAGCTTGGTGATCTGCCCCTCGGTCTGGCCGTTGGACCATGGCAGAGTAATGGCCGCGATGACGGCATTCCGGTCCTTGGCCACTCCATTGGCGAAGGATGCTACCAAGCTCGCCTTGGCCCGCTGCAGCCAGGGTTCAAGTTCCTCGGCGGTTTTCTTTCGGATCATGGACTGGAACGCCGCAACGATCTCACGCGCCTCGACCCGCAGCGGCACTCCGCCCTCAATCGCAGCGACCGTCACCGTCTCCGCTTTGGTCAGCGCATCCCATCCGATGGTGAGCAAGCGCGCGATCGTCCGCGCCGCCAGCGTGCGGCTATGTTCCCCAGCCTGCGCCTGGTCTGAGCGCCGGCGGCGCGTCGCCCATTCGCCGACGACACGAAGGCTGCCCCGGAACCCACTCCTTCTCAACCGGCGCCAGAGGTCGGTCGCGTTGTGTTGCCCGGCAGCCCACTGCGCATCCAGCCAGGGGAGATGCAGGTCAAGCGAGCTTTCCCGGATCCGGAAGATGTCGGACCGCTGGCCACGCACGACTTTGCGGACGAGCTTGCGGCTGAGGCCGGAGTGTCAGTGCCGATTGGATACTCCCCGGAAAGGGCGGCTGAAAATTCCCCAGGCTAACGCAACGGCAGGGCTCCGGGGCGTACGCCCCGGAGCCCTGCGGCCGCTCGTCGCCCATGATCACCCTCCGAGGCGGAGGGAGGGCGCAGGTGGTCAGACTTGGGGAACTCGTCATGATTCTCGATCTCGCCCGCGAGGGCCTGTCGGTGTCGGCGATCTCACGCCGCACCGGCCTGGATCGCAAGACCATCCGCAAATACATCGCCCGCGGACTGGAGGCGCCCGCCTACACCCCTCGGCCGGCTCGGCCGACGCTGCTCACACCCTTCGAGCCCTATCTGCGTGAACGCCTGCAAACCTTTCCCGATCTCAGCGCTCGCCGCCTGCTGCGGGAACTCAAGGAACGCGGTTACACCGGCGGCTATACCATCCTGAAAGCCGTGGTTCGCGCCATCCGTCCCACCCCGTCACCACCCAGCGCATCGTCGCCGAGCATTTCGCCGAGGAGCGCCCCCACCTCAAGCCGCTGCCGGCCGGCCCCTTCAACAGCGTGCTGGCCCTGGAGCGCCGTGTCACCCGCGACGGCATGGTGTCGGTCGGCGGCAACCTCTACTCCGTGCCGGATTGCACCCGTCGGCGGACGGTGGAGGTGCAGGTCACCGCCGGCACCGTCACCATCCTGGAGGACGGCATAGCCGTCGCCTCCCACCCGGCGCTGGAAGGACGAGGCCAGCGACGCATTGCCACCGGACACCGGACCCAGCTCCACCGCCCAACAGCCAG
>NZ_BADK01000680.1 GCF_000333595.1 Azospirillum sp. B506 | reverse complement strand
GGTCGTCCGCCATCTGGCCGGCAAGCTGACCGAGGCCCAGGTGAAGCAGTTGAAGTCCATGGGCCAGCACTGCCACCGTCACCAGCAGCAACCCGCCCAGCTTCGTCCCCGCCGGCAGGCGGTGGATGGCCGATTCCCGATGCAGGTAGAGCCCCAGCATCAGCCGAGCCGCTCGATGTAGGCCGGGACGGTCTCGGTGGGCGGGCCGTCGGCGACGATTCGGCCGTCCTCCAGAACCAGCGCCCGATCGAAGTCCTTCACCATGTCCAGGTCGTGGGTGACGACGATCAGCGTTTGCGGCAGTCCGCGCAGCAGCTCGATCACCTTGCGGCGGTTGCGAAGGTCTAGCAGGGTGGTCGGCTCGTCGAAGATGACATAGGCTGGTTCCAGCACCAGCACCCCGGCAATGGCGAGCAACTGCTTCTCGCCGCCGCTCATCTGGTGGGCCGGCTGGTGGCGGTAGCGGTCGAGGCCGTAGCGCTCCAGCGCGCCGGCGACCCTGCGCGCGATCTCGTCCTTCGGCAGCTTGCGCGCCTTCAACCCGAAGGCGAGATCCTCCTCAACCGTCGGATAGACGATCTGGGTGTCCGGATTCTGGAAGACGAAGCCGACCCGCTGGCGCACGGCGCGGCCGTCGCGGCGGGTATCCAGCCCATCGACGGTGACCGTCCCGGCGGTCGGAACGATCAATCCGTTCAGCAGGCGGGCCAGCGTGCTCTTGCCCGACCCGTTGCCACCGAGAATGGCGATGCGCCGCTCCGCCAGCCGCAGCGACAGATCGTGCAGGACGGGACGGTCGCAATAGGCGTGGGTGACGGACCGGAGTTCGATCATCGTGGAGAACGGAGCTTTCGCGTTGCAGTTCTGTTGCGCATGCGAAGGGTTCTTAGCCGGTTTGCCGGCGGGGTTCCAGGGGAGAGCGTGGCTGTGGCGACCTGGACTTGAAATCTGTTCGTATTTCTGTACATGCTGTGATCGGCGGACGCCTTGATGACCATCGAGGTACTGCGCGGCCTTACAGATTTGGTAGGCGCCTTAAAAATGGGACACATCAGTTACACCGACCTTAGAAACAACCTTGCCAGCGTGATGGATGAGGTCTGTGACAGCCGTGCGCCATTGACCGTCACCCGTCAGAAGGGACGCTCAGTGGTGATGATTTCCGAGGAAGAGTTCGAGGGACTGATGGAGACGCTTCATCTGCTGAAAAGTCCCAAGAACGCGGAACGGCTGCTCAGGGGCATCGCTCAACTTGATGCCGGCAAAGGCATCGAGCGGGACATTCTGAATGAAGAAGGTTTGGACTGACGGCGCTTGGGAAGATTATTTATATTGGCAGAAGAATGACAGGGCCGTGTTGAGGAAGGTCAACGACCTGATTCGCGACACGGAACGGAACCCGTTTTCGGGGATCGGCAAGCCTGAGCCATTGAAGGAAGGGCTTGCCGGCTGGCGGTCGCGCCGGATCACGGGCGAACATCGGCTGGTCTACCGGGTGACCGGGAATGGCGACGCCCAGGCGCTCGAAATCCTGGCCTGCCGGTATCACTACTGAGCCGCCATGAAGGCCGCCCCCCTTGTGGGCGGCCTTTCTTCATCGGCAAGCGGGATCAGAAGCTGTTCCGCTCGTGGTAAGTCTGCAGGAACTGCTGCACCCGCGGTTCCGTGGATTCATGGAAGACCTCGCGCGGGGTGCCGAAGGCGGCGATGCGTCCACGGTCGAGGAAGGCCACCTTGTCGGCGACGTTGGCGGCGAAGCCCATCTCGTGGGTCACCACCACCATGGTCATGCCATCGGCCGCCAGATCGCGCATGACCTGCAGCACCTCGCCCACCAGTTCGGGGTCGAGCGCCGAGGTCGGCTCGTCGAACAGCATCAGATGGGGTTCCATCGCGATGACGCGGGCGATGGCGACGCGCTGCTGCTGCCCACCGGACAGGCGGGCCGGGTAGCTGTCGGCCTTGGCGGCCAGACCGACCCGGTCCAGCATCCGGCGGGCGTGGGCGGTGGCGGCCGCCTTGTCCATGCCGCGAACCTGCACCAGGGCTTCGGCCACATTCTCCAGCGCGGTCATGTGGGGCCACAGGTTGAACTGCTGGAACACCATGCCGACGTTGCGGCGCAAGCTCCGCAGGTCGCGGTTCGACAGGCGGCGGCGCGGCGTGCCCTCGCTGTAGCCGACCAGCTTGCCTTCGATGCGGATCTCGCCGCGGTCGTAGACTCCCAGGAAGTGATGCAGCGCAAAACCGTGCTTTTGCCCGATCCGCTGGGACCGATCAGGCAGACGACCTCCGACTTGCTGACGGTCAGGTCGATGTCGCGCAGCACCTCGTTGGTGCCGAAGCTCTTGCCGACGCCGCGGATCGAAACCATCGGCACGGCGTCGCCCTGGTTTGCGGCGCGCGGCGGAGTGGCGGTTTGGGAAACGGCGGTCATCACGCCCTCGCGGTTGCGGTCTCGGACGACGACCCCTGCGGCGAGGCATGGGTCAGGAAACGGGTGACGCGCGTCTCCAGCCGGCGGCCCAGGCGCGACACCACCTCCACCAGCAGCCAGTAGAACAGCGCCATCCCCAGGATGGTCTCGAAGGTGGCGAAGGTCTCCGCCGCCATCGTCTGCATCTCGTACATCAGTTCCGGCACGGTGATGATCGACAGCACCACCGTCTCCTTGGTCAGGATCGCCATCATGTTGACGATGGCCGGGATGGTCGACACCAGCATCGCGGGCACGATCACGCGGCGCAGGATGGAGCCATAGGACATGCCGAGGCTGAGCGCCGCCTCCACCTGTCCCTTCGGCACCGCCTGATAGCCGGCGCGGAAGATCTCGGCGAAATAGGCGCTGCCGTAGATGCCAAGGCCGAGGATGCCGGCGGTCGTCGCCTCCAGCCGCAGGCCGATGGAGGGGCCGCCGCTGTAGAGCAGGAACAGCTGGATGAGGAAGGGCGTGCCGCGGATCACCTCGATGTAGGCGCGGATGATCCAGCGCAGCGGCTTCACCGGCACCTGCCGCAGCAGCATCAGCACGAAGCCCAGCGCCATGCCGATCAGGCAGCCGGCCCCCCAGCACAGGATGGTGACGCCGAAGCCGCGCAGCAGCGCCGGGCCGTACTGGACGAGGAGGGAAAGGTCCAACATCGGGTCAGGCCTGTTGCAGGCGGCGTTCGACCAGCGTGCCGAACAGGGCCAGCGCGCCGTTGATCGCCAGATAGATGAGGCCCGCCGCCAGATAGATTTCCAGCGGGCGGTAGTTGCTGGCCGAGATGGTCTGGCTGGTCCGCGTCAGTTCCGCCACCCCGACGACGGAGATCAGCGAGGACGCCTTCAGCAGGAGGATCAGCTCGTTGACCAGCGCGGGAACCGAGATGCGGAAGGCCTGCGGCAGCAGGATGCGCGTCCAGATTGACGATCCGGGGAAGCCCAGCGCCAGCGCCGCTTCCGACTGCCCGTGCGGGACGGCATTCAGCGCACCGCGGTAGATCTCCGACACATAAGCACCGGATGCGAGGCCGAGTGCCGCGATGGAGGCGACCAGCGGCGGCACGTCGATGCCGATCAGCGGCAGCATGTAATAGATCAGCAGCAGCTGGATCAGCAGCGGCACGCCGCGGAAGAAGCTGACATAGACCCCGCCGGCCATGTTCGCCACCCGCCCGCCGGACTGGCGCGCGACGCAGACGGCGACGCCGATCACCTGCCCCAGCAGCACGCCGAGCAGCGAGACCCAGATGGTCGTGACGGCCGCCCCCAGCAGATAGGGAAGGGCGTCGACGATGACGCTGAACTTCATTGGGTGGGCCTTCGTCGGCAGTCCCGGAACCAGCCCCCTTTCCCCGGAGGGAAAGGGGGCACTCCAAGACCCGCCTTACAGCTGCGGTTCCGGGACGGTGGTCGGCAGCTCCTGCGAGACGCCGAACCACTTCTTCTGGATGGCCGCCATGCGGCCGTCCTTCTGGATCTTCACCAGCGCGGCGTTGACCGCCTCGATCAGGCTCTTGTCGTCGTCGCTCGGGCGGCCGACCCAGGAGAAGTAGGACGGCTTGCCGAAGGGCGGCAGGACGACGGCGAAGGTGTCCTTGCGCTGGGCGGCGGCGAAGTTCAGGTTCGGCAGCGAGTTGACCGAGGCATCGACACGGCCGGCCGCCAGATCGGCGTAGGACTGGTTGCTGTCGACATATTCACGCACGTCCGGCGGCGTCGGCAGGGTCTGGCCGAATTCCTTCACCTGGGCCAGCTGCGAGGTGCCCTTGCCGCCGCCGACCTTCTTGCCGGCGATGTCCTCCGGCTTGTTGATGGTCTTGTCGTCGGCGCGCTTCATCAGGGCGGCGGTCGCCTCGGAAATCGGAACGGTAAAGGAATAGCGCTTCAGGCGCTCCTTGGTGATGGTGACCGGGGCGATCACCAGATCGAACTTCTTGGCTTCCAGGCCCGGCAGCACGCTGGTCCAGGGCAGGTCCATATACTTGGCCTTGACGCCCAGCTCCTTCGCCACCTCGTCGAACAGGTCCTTGTCGACGCCCTTGTATTCGTTGTTCTCAAGGAAATCGAAGGGCGGGAACTGCATCTCGGTGGCGACGGTGAAGACACCCGCCTTCTTGACGTCGGCCAGCGTGTCGGCCATCGCCGTGCCGGCGGCCGCACCGGCGACCAGCAGCGTGGCGCCCAGCAGCGCCGTCTTGAGCATCGTCCGAACCATAACCTTGCTCTCCATCGTGAAAGGACCCCCTGTTGTGGCCGGCGGCTATCGCCGGTCCTTTTGTCTTTACAAATTCAACTCGGTCGCGCTGTCGGTGATCGACGATCCGCTGAGGCTGAATCGGTCGCCGACCGACAGGAAATGCACCAGGGTCACCGGCCGGCTGAGATGCATGGTCTGCCGCCGGATCGACAGGCAGGCGGCACCGGCCTCCACCCCCAGCAGGGCGGCCATTTCCGCCGTGGCATTGACCGCACGCACGGTATGGTCGGCCGACGACCAGGGAACCCGGTCGACCAGCCATCGGCTGGGTGCCACGACATCGAAGGATTCGTCAACCACCTCGGGCACGACGTCCAGATTGACCAGCCGGCGTTCGTGCTGTATCGGCGTTCCGTCGCTGAAATGCAGGCATTCCAGCGCCAGGATCGGCGTTCCGTCGGGCAGGTCGGGCCAGCGGATGCCCTCGCCGTTGCGCAGAGACTTGCGGTCGCGGATGCGGAACTCGTAGACCCGCCCCTCGCGCGCCACGACATCGCCGATGTCCTCGATGGGCAAGGCGAAGCGGTCGCGGCGGCCGGTGGCGACGAAGGTGCCGGCACGGCGGCGCCGCACCAGGAACCCCTCGCGCGCCAGCAGGGCAATCGCCTTGTGGACGGTCTGGCGGGAGACGCCATAGAGGCTGGACAGTTCCGCCTCGTTGGGAAGACGTTGGCCGGTCTGCCAGCGTCCGCGCAGGATCTGGCCGGCGACGGCGCGCTTGATCTGGTCGAACAGGGGGCCGCGCCCGTCGAGGGCACTGTCCAGAGTGAGGCCGGCCTGGGCCGGACCGGCTTGCAGCGGATGTTCCGGCGGGGAAGCCGGTCCGTTGCCGCGGTTCTGTCCGGTCAGGCTTTGCCGTACCAATCCCTGCACCCGGCTCTCCGCACCGCGTTGCGATGTGACGTTTCGGCGAAAAGGTATGTACATAATCTTTCGGTCAATCGCGAATTCCCGGTCCCGCGGCCCTTGC
>NZ_BADK01000681.1 GCF_000333595.1 Azospirillum sp. B506 | reverse complement strand
GGTTGATCGGCGGCCTGCTGTCGACCTTCCAGATCACGCTGGCCCAGACCGAAGTCGATGCCGAGCTGCTGCGCCGATTGGGCGCTCCCCGAGTCGTCAGTGTCGGCAACCTGAAATTCTCCGCCGAGCCGCCGCCCGCCGCAGACGATGCGATGGAGCCGCTGCGGGCATCCCTGGCCGACCGGCCGGTCTGGATGCTCGCCAGTTCCCACCCGGGGGAGGACGAGATCGCCGCCGCGGTACACACCGCGCTGGCGCCGGTGCTGCCCGGCCTGCTGACGGTGATCGTTCCGCGGCATGCCCATCGCGGCGACGCCATCGCGGAGCTGATGCGGGCGCGCGGGTAGCCGGTCCTGCAGCGCACGGCCGAGCATCGGCTGCCGGGGGCCGCGCATGCCGTCTATATCGCCGATACCATGGGGGAACTCGGGCTGTTCTACCGGGCGGCTCCGGTGGTGTGCATGGGGGGGTCCTTCATCCCCCATGGCGGGCAGAATCCGGTGGAGCCGGCGCAGCTGGGCTGCGCGGTGCTCTATGGTCCGCACATGTTCAATTTCGGCGAGATCACCCACATGCTGGAGGCCGCCGGGGGCGCGCTGCCGGTCGCGGACGGCGATGCCCTGACCCGCGAGACCCGCCGGCTGCTGACCGACGAGCGGGCGCGCGATCGCATCGTCGCCGGTGCGGCACGGGTGACGGCGGACAACCGGCGGATCATCGACCGCGCAGTGGGGGCGCTGGCTCCGGTGCTGGGCGCCGCCGGCATCCGGACCGCCGCCTGAGGGGACGCGCTGCCGTGAAGACCCCCGCCTTCTGGTACCGGCCGCCCGGTCTGGCTTCCACCCTGCTGGCGCCGCTGGGGGCACTCTATGGGCTGGCTGGGCGTCGGCGGATCGCCGCAACCGTTCCTCGCCGTGTCGGCATTCCGGTGGCCTGCGTCGGCAATCTGGTGGCGGGCGGGGCCGGCAAGACTCCGGTCGGGCTGGCGCTGATCGCGGCGTTGCAGGCGCGCGGCGTCGTCGTCCATGCGTTGACCCGTGGCCATGGCGGGCGCGAGACCGGTCCGCTGGCGGTCGATCCTGGCCGCCACAGCGCCGCCGATGTCGGCGACGAGGCGCTGCTGCTGGCAGGGGCGGCGCCCTGTTGGGTGGCGCGCGACCGGCTGGCGGGGGCGGAACGCGCCGCCGCTGCCGGCGCCGGCGCCATCGTCATGGATGACGGGTTCCAGAACCCGGCCCTGCACAAGGATTTGGCGCTGATCGTTGCCGACGGTGCGGTCGGCTTCGGCAATGGCCGGCTGGTGCCGGCCGGGCCGCTGCGCGAACGGGTGGCCGACGGGCTTGCCCGCGCCGACGCGCTGGTGATCCTCGGCGAGGACCGCCACGGTCTGGCGGCGCTGGCCGGCGGGCGCCCGGTGCTGTCTGCCCGGCTGGAGCCCGATCCGGAGGCTGCCGCCCGCCTCGCCGGCCGCGACCTGCTGGCCTTCGCCGGGATCGGCCGGCCGGAAAAGTTCTTCGCCACCCTGGAAGCGCTCGGCGCCCGCCTCAAGGAGCGGGTGCCGTTCGCCGACCACCATCCCTACCGCCCGGCCGAGGTCTCGGCCCTGGTCGACCGCGCCGCGGCGCTGGGCGCCTTGCCCGTCACCACAACCAAGGACGCCGTCCGCCTGCCGCCCGATCTGCGCGCCAGGGTCACCGTCCTGCCGGTGACGGTGCGCTGGGCGGAGGAGGCCGCGCCCGCCGCGCTGCTGACGTCTCTGTTGCTGAAAGGAAGCCCCGATGGCCAAGCCGCGTAGCCCGTTGCAGCGATGGCTGACGCGCCGCATCGGCTATCCGCTGGAGGCGGTACTGGTCCAGGCAGTCTGCGGTCTGTTCCGGGCGCTGCCACTCGACCGCGCGTCGGCGCTCGGCGGTTGGATCGGGCGCATGGTGGGTCCCTGGCTGCCCAACAACGCCCGCGCCCGGCGCAACCTGACCCGCGCCTTCCCGGAGAAGGGCAGGGCGGAGATCGACAAGATCCTGCGCGGCATGTGGGACAATCTCGGCCGCACCATCGCCGAATATCCGCATCTGGAGCAGATCGGCCGCGAGCGGATCGAGGTGATCGGCATCGAGCATGTCGACGCCCTGCGCGAGGACGGCAAGGCCGGTATCCTGGTCTCCGGCCATCTGGCGAACTGGGAGGTCCAGTCGGTCGCCTCCCGCATGCTGGGGCTGGAACTGGGGTTGGTCTATCGCGCGCCCAACAACCCGATGGTCGGTGAACTGCTGGTGAAGCTGCGCGGGGCGGCGACCGGCATGCAGATCCCCAAGGGGCCGGACGGTGCCAGGATCCTGCTGCGCCACCTGACCAAGGGCGGCCATGTCGGCATGCTGATCGACCAGAAGATGAATGACGGTATCCCGGTGCCTTTCTTCGGCCGCGACGCCATGACCGCTCCGGCCGCCGCCGTGCTGGGCATGAAGATGCAACTGCCGCTGTGCCCGGCGCGGACCGAACGGCTGGAGGGTGCCCGCTTCCGCGTCACCGTCCTGCCGCCGGAGGAATACCCGACCAGCGGCGACCGCAATGCCGATGCGCGAATTCTGATGGAAAGGCTGAACCGCCTGTTGGAGGATTGGATCCGCGACAAGCCGGCGCAATGGCTGTGGATCCACCGCCGCTGGCCCGACTGAGCACCATACCCCCTCCACTGAGCCCCTCGCCCGAAGGTCCGTCCCGCGATGACCCTGCCACTCGACCTGCATCTGCTGCAACTTTATATGGTGGCCGTCTGTGTCCTGGTCCTGGCGCCGGGACCGGATTCGCTCCTGGTGCTGACCCGCAGCATCGCCGACGGCCGGCAGGCGGGTGTGGTGGCGACGCTGGGGATCTGTGTCGGCAACACCGTTCATTCGCTGCTGGCCGCCGCCGGGATCTCCGCCCTGATCGCGGCGTCTGCATCGCTGTTCGACCTGTTGCGCTATGCCGGTGGCGCCTATCTGGCCTGGATCGGCCTGCGCTCGCTGTGGAGCGTTTGGACCAGCCGTGGTGCCGAGCCGGCTCCGTCCATCGAGACCCCGGCCCCGGCCCCCGCCGGCCGCGTCTTCGTCCAGGCGCTGCTGACCAACCTGCTGAACCCGAAGATCATCCTGTTCCAGCTTGCCTTCGTGCCGCAGTTCATCGCCCCGGATCTGGGCCATGTGGCGTTGCAGACCTTCATCCTCGGCAACATCATCTCGGTGCTGGGCGGCGTCTATCTGGTCGGCATCGCCGCGCTCAGCGCCGGTGCCGCGCGCCGCGTCCTGTCCAGCCCGCGGGTACGCACGGCGCTGGACGGTTTGGCCGGCGTGCTGTTCCTCGGCTTCGCGGTGCGGCTGCTGCTGACGGACCGCAAGTTTGCGTGAGGAGGGTCGAATAGACCCTCACCACAGATCGTCCTCGTCCTCCGCCCCGGTGTCGACGTCGAAGGTCGCCGCGTGGCGCACCACCGGGTGGCTGTCCTTCCACTCCTCGAAATCCGACACCACCGCCGGACGGATGCCGAGCGCCAGCACCGGGCAACCGCCGCCGCGGCCGGCGTCCAGGCGGTAGAGCAGCTTCTTCATCCAGGTGGTGCTGGCCCCGTACTTGTTCTGGAAGTTCTTCATTTCGACCCGTCGCGCCACCTCGGTGAACAGCGGGATCAGCTCGGCGCTGCGGGTCAGCAGGACGCCGGCATTGATGATGCCGCATTCGTAGAAGGTGCGGGCGGCGTAGAGGTCGCGGTCGAAGGTCTGGTCCTTGCTGTTCCATTCCAGGTCGAAGGACACGCGGCCCTTCACGAAGTCGATCTTGTGCCCGTCGATGAAGCCGTTGACCTTGTACAGCTCCTCGCGCTGGCGCTGTTCGGTCACGGTCTGGCCGCGGTTCTTGCCGGCGACGCGGCGTTTTTCCTCATGCGTCACGATCATCTTGGTGATGAACAGGTCGCCACGGATGCGCGTCTCGTTCCAGCCCAGCGGGTTCAGCATCCGCTCCATCGTCTTGGCGATCTGCGATTTGTTGCCGCCGGACGCCACGATGTCCTCGGTGCGGATGCGGAACTCCATCAGCCGTTCGGTGATCTCGCGGAACTCGGCCGTGCAGGCATGGGCCAGGATGCGCGCGGCATTGCGGTAGCTGTGCACCTCGTACAGGTCGAGGAAGCCGGGCGGGAACAGGTCGCCCAGGTCGGGATCCCGCGCCTCGATCAGCGGCGCCTTGTCGTGGATGCAGGCAAGCAGATTCATGTCGGCACATGCGCGATGGAAATCGGCGCCACCATGGCGGCTGCGGCCCGGCAAATCCACCCTTTCCGCCCGGCGCAACCAGCGGAGGGGCTGAACTGGCAGCCATTCCCCGACATATGGTAAGGTCGCCCGCGCGCCGGGGTTGGAAAATGCGCAGCCAGTTCGCCGGGGGACCGTGATGAGCGATGAATTCCTGTTCGCGGAGGAGGAGCCCGCCGTCGAGGCGGTGGCCGAGGCTGTCGAACCGGTCGAACCCTGGCTGGTCCTGATCGTCGACGACGACCCCGCCATCCACGCCACCACCAAGATGGTCCTGCGCGGCTTCACCTTCGAAGGGCGCCCGGCGCAGTTCCTGTCGGCCGCCACCGCGGCGGAGGCGCGCGGGGTGCTGCGCGACAACCCGGCCATCGCGGTGATCCTGCTCGACGTCGTGATGGAGTCCGACGATGCCGGCCTGCGGCTGGTCCGCTACATCCGCAACGAGCTGAACAACCGCCGTGTGCGCATCATCCTGCGCACCGGCCAGCCGGGGCAGGCGCCCGAGCGCGACGTCATCCTCAGCTACGACATCAACGACTACAAATCGAAGACGGAGCTGACGGCGCAGAAGCTGTTCACCTCCGTCGTCGCGGCCTTGCGCGGCTATCAGGACATCACCGCCATCGAGGATCACCGGGAGGGGCTGGAGCGCATCCTGGACTCCTCCTCCACCCTGCTGGGCAAGCGGACGATGGCGGAGTTCGTCCGCCATGCCGTGGCGCAGATCGTCGGCGTCTGCCCGCCGGCAAACGGAGTGTCGGTGGGTGGGGTGGCGCTGGTCAGCCGCCTGTCCGAAGGATCCCGGCAGCTTGAGCCGCTGGTGCTGGGCGGTGCCGGCTGCCATGCCGGGGTGGAAGGCAAGCCGCTGCTCGTCGCCCTGCCGCCCGACGCCACGCAGGCGGTGATGGCGGCATTGGCCGACGGCCGCAACCGGTATGAGCGCGGACACAGCGTGCTGGTCTTCCGCTCCGCCACCCGGCGCCACGACACTGCGGTCTATCTCGATCACGGGCGGGGACTGACCGCCGACGAGCGCCGGCTGCTGGAGGTGTTCTGCGCCAAGGTCGCCATCGGCTTCGACAACGTCCACCTGTACGAGGAGCTGACCGAGCTGAACCGCAGCCTGGAACGGCAGGTGGCGGAGCGGACGCAGGATCTGGTGGCGGCGCGCGAGGCGGCGGAGGCGGCGCGGTCGGAAGCCGAGGCGGCCAACCAGGCGAAGTCGCTGTTCCTGGCGACCATGAGCCATGAGATCCGCACGCCGATGAACGGCATCCAGGGCATGTTGGAGTTGCTGGAACACACCAGCCTGACCGGCGACCAGCGCGAACTGGTCAGCGTGGTGCGGGAATCGGCCGGTGCCCTGCTGACCATCATCAACGACATCCTCGACTTCTCGAAGATCGAGGCGGGGCGGCTCGACCTGGAACGGGTGCCGGTCTCGCTCGCCAATGTGGTGGAGGGGGTGGCCGACACCCTGGCGCCCGGCGCGCGGGCCAAGGGGCTGTCGCTGGTCACCTACATCGACCCCGATCTGCCGGCCGAGGTTGTCGGCGACCCGGTCCGCATCCGGCAGGTGCTGTTCAACATCGCCGGCAACGCGGTGAAGTTCACCCAGTCCGGGTCGGTGACCGTGCGGGTGGAGCTGGCGCAGTTCGACGGCGACCGCGTGACCATCCGTGTCGCGGTGACCGATACCGGCATCGGCATTTCCAAGGACAATCAGCTTCATCTGTTCCGCCCCTTCACCCAGGCGGAGGCGTCGACCACCCGCCGCTTCGGCGGCACCGGGCTGGGGCTGTCGATCTGCCGGCGCCTGGCCGAACTGATGGGCGGCGACATCGGCGTCACCAGCGAGGTCAATGTCGGCTCCACCTTCTGGTTCACCTTCGGCGCCGACCTGGTTCCGGCGACCGAACCGGCGGCGGCACAGCGGGCACCGCTGCAGGGCGTCACCGTCCTGCTGCTGGCGGCGGATGCGCAGGAGCGCGGCTTTCTCGCCCGCTATCTCAACGCCGATGGCGCCCAGCTGGTGGAGGCGGGCGACGCCGATGCGGCCTTGCGCGCCCTGCTGCCCACCGCGGCCTGCGACGTGCTGGTCTCAACGCTCGGCACCGATGTCGCGGCGCTGGACCGCGACCCGCGCGGGCGTGTGCGCGGGCGTGTGCTGATCGGCGGCGACGCAGTGAATGCCGGCGATGCGGCGGAACTCGTCGCGTCGGGCGCCGGGACCGTGGTTCTCGGCCGGCCGGTGCGGCGGGTCGGGCTGGTCCGCGCCGTCCTTGCCGCCGCCGGACGGATGGCGGCGGGGGAGGGTGGACGTCCCGACCTGCACCCCCAACCGGAACCCGCCACTCTGGGGGCCGGCCGCCGCCGCCTGCCCACGGTGGACGAGGCGCGGGCGCAGGGCCGGCTGATCCTGGTGGCGGAGGATCATCCGACCAACCGTCAGGTCATCCAGCGCCAGTTGACCCTGCTCGGCCATGTGATGGAAACGGCGGAGGACGGTGTCCAGGCGCTGGAGCTGTGGCGGGCCGGCGGCCACGGCCTGCTGCTGACCGACTGCCAGATGCCGGAAATGGACGGCATGGAGCTGGCCCGCAGCATCCGTGCCGCCGAAGCGGCCGCCAAGGGAGCCGCCGAAGGCCCGCGCCTGCCCATCGTCGCCATCACCGCCAATGCGACGGAGAACGAGGCGCAGCTCTGCCTGCTGGCGGGCATGGACGACACGCTGGCCAAACCGGTCAGCCTTGCCGACCTGCGCCGGGTGGTCGACCGCTTCCTGCCTCCGTTGGAGGGAGAGGCCTGGGAGCAGGAGGAGCAGGGCGAGCCGTCGCATGGGGTGGAGTCGGTGACCGGAGAGTTGCAGCAACCGACCCCTCAGCAGCCCTCTCCGCCAACGCCTGTGACCGCCGGCCTGCCGCCGCTCGACCATGAGGCGCTGACCGCGCTGTTCGACGGTGACGGCGAGTTCGTCCGGCATCTGCTGGGCGAGTTCGTGGCCTCCAACAGCGTCTCGCATCGCTGGCTGACCGATGCGCTGGCTGGCGAAATCTGGGACGAGGTGCGGCAGGCCGCCCACAAGCTGGCGGGTTCGTCGCGCACCGTCGGGGCCCGTGACCTTGCCGCCGCCGCCGACGCGGTGGAGCTGGCGGTGATCGACCACCGGCTTGACGGTATCACCGCCCTGGTCGCCCGCGTCGGCGTCGAGCTGGATCGCGTGATCGCCCACATCGAAACGGTCTGATCCCACCCCGGCGGAAGCTGTGGCAGTGGCTGTAGCG
>NZ_BADK01000682.1 GCF_000333595.1 Azospirillum sp. B506 | reverse complement strand
ACTCGCCGCACAGCGGCAGCGTCTATCCGGACGATTCCGGGTGATCTGCCCGCATCCCCTGCTGCGGCAGGGCGAGGACAGCCATGTCGAGGAGCTGTTCGCCACGGCCCCCGACCATGGCGCCACGCTGCTGTGCGCGCTGTTCCCCCGCACCTGCATCGACGTGAACCGCGCGGTCGATGACATCGACCCGGCGCTGATCGACGGCGAGCTGCCGCTGCGGCTGCGTCCGACCCCGCGCAGCACCCTGGGTATGGGGCTGATCCGCTCCATGCTGCGGCCGGGCGTGCCGCTCTATGACGGAAAGCTGCCGGCGGTGGTGGTGGCCGACCGCATCGACCGCTATTACCGTCCCTACCATGCCCAGATGCGCATGGCCCTCGATGGTCTGGCCGAGCGGTTCGGTTCGGTGTGGCACGTCAACTGCCATTCCATGCCGTCATCGCTGCGGCCGGATGGGCGCGACCCGCTGGCGGTGGATTTCGTCATCGGCGACCGCGACGGCACCACCAGCGAGCCGGGATTCGTCCGGCTGGTGGCGGAGACCCTGCGCGGCTTCGGCCATCGCGTGGCGATCAACGACCCCTACAAGGGGGTGGAACTGCTGGCGCGTTACGGCGAGCCGGCGCGCGGCCGCCATTCTATCCAGCTGGAGATCAACCGGCGCCTCTATATGAACGAGGAGACGCTGGAGCGGCACGACGGCTTCGCCCGGCTGAAGGGCGAGATCGACCTGCTGATCCGCCGCATCGCCGACTATGCCGCCCAGCGCGCCCTGAACCGTGCGGCGGAATAGGTGGCCCGCCGCGCCCCGCGGCAACCGGGAGCGGCGGTGCCGTGGGAAGGCTCGATCAGGTTTCCGTGACCTGCCGGCGCGCGGTGTCGAGGAACTGCGCCATCTGCTTTTCCACCCGGTGGTCGGAGATGTCGACGCCGCGGGCGTGCAGATCGGCGCGCAGCCTGTCCCGGATGTCGTGCGGGCCGGGAGTGGCGATGTCGGTGTCCACGATCTGGCGGGCATAGGCCTCGGCCTCGGCGCCGGACAGCCCCATCAGGTCGGCGGCCCATTCGCCGGCCAGCCGGTCGCGCCGGGCGCGGATGCGGAAGAGCAGGTCCTCGTCGTGCTGGAACTTGGTCTCGAAGGCCTTTTCGCGATCGTCGAAGGTCGTCATGATGGCCCACCCTCCCTTGTCGGTTTCACTCCCAGTTAAAAGGATTATATAGCCCGAAGGCGGCTTCCGTCACGGTCCCGCCGTGTCGCGGCCCCGGATATTGTGCGGGGCTTCCCCGGGCAGCGGGTTACCCTCGGCGGGCACGAAAGACAAGCGCCTCCACAGACAAACCCCACAGACACAGGGCATGGCATGTGCAGTGTGATCCTCCTGCGGCGACCCGACGCAATCTGGCCGCTGGTCGTCGCCGGAAACCGTGACGAGATGAAGGGGCGTCCCTGGTTGCCCCCGGCCCGCCACTGGCCCGACCGGCCCAACGTGGTCGCCGGGCTGGACGAGCTGGCCGGCGGCTCCTGGATGGGGCTGAACGACGAGGGGGTGGTGGCGGTCATCCTCAACCGCTTCGGCACGCTGGGGCCGGAGGCCGGCAAGCGGTCGCGCGGCGAGCTGGTGCTGGACGCGCTGGACCATGCCGACGCCGCCGACGCGGCGCGCAGCTTCGCCGACCTCGACATCCGCGCCTACCGCCCGTTCAATCTGGTGATCGCCGACAACCGCGACGCCTATCTGGTCGTCCACCGCGGCGCCAACCCCCGCCACCGGCCGGAGGTGTCGTCGATCCCCACCGGCGTCCACATGCTGACCGCCTTCGAGATGGACGACCCGCAGGACCCGCGCACGTCCTTCTACCGACCGCTGTTCGAGCACGCCGTTCCGCCGACCGTCGACGCGCCCGACGCGGAGTCCTTCGCCTGGGGCGGCTGGCCGGAGCTGATGGGCAGCCGCATCTGGGAGGGCACGCCGGACGAGCGCGGCGCCATGGACTTCCTGCTGCCCAGCGGCTTCGGCACCTCGTCCAGCTCGTTGCTGGCGGTGCCGCGGGTGGAGCGGCCGGACCTGAACCCGATCTGGCACTTCGCCCCCGGCCGGCCGCACGCGGTGGACTATGCGCCGGTGGAGCTGTGAGCCGGCCACCGCACAATCCTGCCCTCCGGCCCCCGTCGTTGTGTTCGTGCACCCGGCTTGCTATATCACTCAGGCACATTCCTGGGCCGGCAAGCTCGCTTGACCGGTCCTTACGTATTTGGACGAAGACGCGATGACACGACGCCGGCGCATCTACGAAGGCAAGGCCAAGGTACTCTTCGAAGGGCCGGAGCCGGGCACCCTGGTGCAGTACTTCAAGGACGATGCCACCGCCTTCAACAACCAGAAGAAGGGCGTCATCACCGGCAAGGGGGTGCTGAACAACCGCATCTCCGAGTATCTGATGAGCCGTCTGTCCGAGATCGGCGTGCCCACGCACTTCATGCGCCGCCTGAACATGCGCGAGCAGCTGGTGCGCGAGGTGGAGATCATCCCGATCGAGGTCGTCGTCCGCAACGTCGCCGCCGGCAGCCTGTCGCGCCGCTTCGGCATTCCCGAAGGCACGCCGCTGCCGCGCTCCATCATCGAATATTACTACAAGTCGGACGAGCTGAACGACCCGATGGTCTCGGAGGAGCACATCACCGCCTTCGGCTGGGCGGCTCCGCAGGATCTCGACGACATGGTCGCGCTCAGCTTGCGCGTGAACGACTATCTGTCCGGCCTCTTCCTCGGCATCGGACTCAAGCTGGTGGACTTCAAGCTGGAGTTCGGCCGGCTGTGGGAGAACGAGGAGATGCGGATCGTCCTGGCGGACGAGATCAGCCCCGACAACTGCCGGCTGTGGGACGTCAAGACCAACGAGAAGCTGGACAAGGACCGGTTCCGCCAGGATCTGGGCCGTGTCGAGGAAGCCTATCAGGAGGTCGCGCGGCGCCTCGGCATCCTGCCGGAAGGCGGGCCGAGCGACGTCAAGGGCCCCAAGACGATCCAGTGACTGCCTCCAACAACCACCCCTCCACCCAACACCGTAAAGCGAGCGGACATCCGATGAAGGCCAAGGTTCACGTCACCCTCAAGCGCGGCGTTCTCGACCCCCAGGGCAAGGCCATTGCGCACGCGCTGCACACGCTGGGCTTCGACGGCGTCGAGGACGTCCGCGCCGGCAAGGTGATCGAGCTGCAGCTCAAGAGCACCGACGAGGCGACCGCCCGCAAGGAGGTCGAGGCGATGTGCAGCAAGCTGCTCGCCAACACCGTGATCGAGGACTACGCCATCGAGCTGGTGGCCTGATCCACTGATTTCGGGCAATGGGGCGCGGCCGGTGAGCATCGAGCATGACCGCTGAGCATCTGGCCGCGCTCGACCCTATTTTCGCCGAATGTTTGCGCGTCGGCGGCCCGGTGATCCGCGATTTCACCCGGCCGGCCGGCTTCGTCGGCCTGCTGCGCATGGTGATGGAGCAGCAGCTCTCCACCAAGGTGGCGCTGGCCCTGTGGACCAAGCTGCAGGACCGGCTGGGCGGTGCCGTCACCCCCGGCGCCATCCTGGCGCTCGACGACGACAGCTTGCGCGCCTGTGGTTTCTCCCGCCAGAAGATCGGCTACGCCCGCGGCCTCGCCGAGGCGGTGGCGAGCGGCCGGCTCGATTTCGACATCATTCATGACCTGCCCGACGAGGAGGCGATTGCCCAGCTCGTCGCGCTGAAGGGCATCGGCCGCTGGAGCGCCGAGGTCTATCTGATGACCACGCTCGACCGGCCGGACATCTGGCCGATCGGCGATCTGGCGATCCAGCTGGGCGTCCAGCGGCTGAAGGGCTGGGTGGACAAGCCGACGGCCAAGCAGCTGATCGAGGTGGCCGAGCCGTGGCGGCCCCATCGGTCGCTGGCGGCACGGCTGGTCTGGCACCATTACGTCGCGTTGCAGGAGCAGGCGCGGGCGGCGCGGGGCCTGCCGCCTGCGCGGTGATCGCTCTCACCCAGCCAGCACCGGCAATCGCCATCCCGCCAGCGTGATCTCCACCGGCAGCCGCGCCAGCACGTCGCCGTCGCCCTGCACCGCGTCGGCGAACAGCCCGTCGCCCGCCGGCCCCTCGATCCGCACGCGCCTGGCCGTCACCACGCGATAGTCCGGAAAGTGCGCCAGCCGTCCGGCGGTGACGCCCCAGACATAGCGCAGCGCATTCAGCCGCCCGCCGCGCGGGAACAGGCAGACATGCAGCTCCGGCTCGGTCAGCCGCGCATCGGGCGCGCAGATGAAACGACCGCCGTAGAAATGCCCCTTGGCGACGATGACCGACGCCACCTCCTGCGGTTCGCCGTCATCGAGCCGAACGTGGTAGCGGTGGTCCGGCCGCGTCGCCAGCTGAACCAGCGTTTCCGCCACATAGGCGCCCTTGCCGATCAGCCGCTTCACCCGGGGGTCGACCCGTTCCACCACCCGCGCATCCAGCCCCACCCCGGCCATCAGCGAAAACACCCGGCCGTTCGCCAGGGCCGGCCAGATCATCGTCCGTCGCCCGCCGGCAATCGTGGCGGCGATGCGCTCCGCATCGGTCGTCAGGCCCAGCTCGGCCGCCAGCACATTGGCGGTGCCCATCGGCACGATACCCAGCGGCAGCGGCCGCCCCGTTTCGGCATGGACGGCCAGCCCGTTGATGACCTCGTTGATCGTGCCGTCGCCACCGGCCGCCACCACCGCATCGAGGTCGGCGGGATCGGCCGCACGGGCGAAATCCTCGGCATCGCCGCGCTTGCCGGTCGGCCTGACGGTGACGTTCACCCCGAGCGCCTCCAGCCGGGCGACCACCGCCCGCAGCCGCCGCGCCCGCCGCCCGCCGGCGGTCGGGTTGTGGATCACCAGCAGCCGCCGCACCTCGATCGCCGCATCCTCGCCGCCGCCGGCGCCAATCGCCGGGTTCTCATCCATCAGCACCGTGTCGCGCACCGATTCGCTCTCCCTGACCGGCGCATGAGGCGCCTTCTATTGCGGAACAGTGAAGGGCATGCGACGGTTCCGTTACAGTAAAACTGCGACGTTGTGACGATTGCCCAAAATGTTGTGGCGAATAGGTGCGGTGCGTCCAAATCATTGTCAAGATGGATGGCTTTCGATTATACGGCTGTTGTCTTGATGGCCATCGGCCATGGCGACGACGGAGCGGAAGATGGACGCCGTCCCAGCGGTCAAGCGTTACCGCAGCATCTGGATATCCGACGTTCATCTGGGAACGCGCGGCTGTCAGGCGGAACTGCTTCTCGATTTCCTGAAGCACACCGAATCGGATCACCTGTTCCTGGTCGGCGACATCGTCGACGGCTGGCGGCTGAAGAAAAGCTGGTACTGGCCGCAGGCGCACAATGACGTGGTGCAGAAGATCATGCGCCGCGCCCGCAAGGGGGTGGAAGTCTATTACATCCCCGGCAACCATGACGAGGCGGCGCGCGAGTATGTCGGGCTGCAGTTCGGCGGTGTGCAGGTGGTGGATGAATGGGTCCACACCACCGCCGACGGACGGCGCCTGCTGATCACCCATGGCGACCAGTTCGACGCCGTGGTGCGCTACGCCAAGTGGCTGGCCCTGCTGGGCGACCAGGCCTACGTCGCGCTGCTGCAGATAAACACCCTGTTCAACTGGGTGCGCCGCAAGTTGGGCTTCAATTACTGGTCGCTGTCGGCCTACCTGAAGCACAAGGCCAAGACGGCGGTGGAGTTCATCGGCAAGTACGAAGAGGCGCTGGGCGAGGAAGCCCGCCGCCGCAAGGTCGACGGCGTCGTCTGCGGCCACATCCACACCGCCGAGATGCGCGATATCGAAGGAATCCTCTATTGCAACGACGGCGATTGGGTCGAGTCCTGCACCGCCTTGGTCGAACACGACAGTGGCGCGCTGGAGATCATCCGCTGGACGGAGGTCATGGCGCAACGGCTTCCGGTCACTTCTCCCACCAATGGGAAGATCGCGGCGAAGGAACGGGAAGCGGCGTGAACATCCTGATCGTCAGCGACGCCTGGCACCCGCAGGTGAACGGCGTCGTGCGCACCATCGGCACCGTCCGCGGCGAGTTGGAGGCGATGGGCCACAGCGTCGAGGTCATCGGTCCCGACCGCTTCCGCACCCTGCCGATGCCATCCTACCCGGAAATCCGGCTGGCGGTCGGGGCGAAGCGGCGGCTGTGGGCGATGATCGACGGCATGCGGCCCGACTGCATCCACATCGCCACCGAAGGGCCGCTGGGCTTCGCCGCGCGTTCCTATTGCCTGAAACATGGCAAGCCCTTCACCACCGCCTACCACACCCGTTTTCCCGAATATGTGCGCGACCGGGCACCGATCCCGCTGGCGCTGTCCTATGCGGTGGTCCGCCGCTTCCACAAGCCGTCCTCGGCGGTGATGGTGGCGACCCAGACCATCGAGGACGCGCTGAAGACCCGCGGCTTCGCCAACATCCGCCGCTGGACCCGTGGCGTCGATACCGAGCTGTTCCGGCCGCGTGACAAGGACTTCCTCGATCTGCCGCGTCCGGTGTCGATGTATGTCGGCCGCGTCGCGGTGGAAAAGAACCTGGAGGATTTCCTGCGCCTCGACCTGCCCGGCAGCAAGGTGGTGGTCGGCGACGGCCCGGCGCGGGAGGAGTTGCAGCGCAAATATCCCGGCGTCCATTGGGTCGGCGCCAAGCACGGCGAGGAGCTGGCCAAGCATTACGCCGCCGCCGACGTGTTCGTCTTCCCGTCGCGCACCGACACCTTCGGGCTGGTGCTGCTGGAGGCGCTGGCCTCCGGCGTGCCGGTGGCGGCCTATCCGGTGCCGGGACCGCTGGACGTGGTCGACGGCTCCGGCGCCGGCTGCCTGGACGAGGATCTGAAGCGCGCGGTCGAGGGAGCCCTGGCGATCCCGGCGCAGACCTGCCGCGACTATGCGCTGGGCTATTCCTGGCGGCGGTCGGCCGAACAGTTTTTGTCCAACCTGCGGCCATTTACGTAAGCGGGGGAGCGGTAAGGCGCGCGCGGCGCACCCGCCCCTGTTACGGACCGGTTGTCGCGTGCTAAGGTGCCGCCGGGCGCGTGGCCGGTGTTCCGTATCAGGGGGACCGGCAACGCGCCCGTTGTCGTACGTCTCCTGTTCCGGGCCTTGATGCTGCATTCCCTCTACCGTGGCCTGACGACCGTTGCCGGGCCGGCGGTGCGCCTTTATCTCGACCGCCGCCGCGCTGCCGGCAAGGAAGACCCCGCGCGCCAGGCGGAGCGGTTTGGCGTGGCCTCGCACCCCCGGCCGGCGGGGCCACTGGTCTGGATCCATGCCCCCAGCGTGGGGGAGGCGAATTCGGTTCTGGTGCTGGTCC
>NZ_BADK01000683.1 GCF_000333595.1 Azospirillum sp. B506 | reverse complement strand
AAATGGCAGACGATCATCTGGTCGACGCCCAGCGCCTCGATATGCGGGTCTTGACCCGGAAGGGCGTCAGGCGGAAGGGCGGGTCGTCGGGACGGAAGACGCTGCGCGGGTGCGGCTCGAAGGTGACGACGGCCGAGGGAACGCCCATCTCCGCCGCAAGACGCTGGGCGGTGCCGATGACCGTCTGATGCCCGCGATGGACGCCGTCGAAATTGCCGAGCGCCACGACGGCGCCCCGCTCTTCGGCCGGCAGGTCGGCGGTGTGTCTGTACAGTCGCATGCGCGCCCCGGTGCTGTGGGCGGACCCCGGCGGGTCCGCTTGCTCGGGCGTCTATATAGACCGACGCCGGCGCGGGGTAAACGCGCCGGCGTGTTTTACGACCTCAAGCAGCCCGAACAGCGTTGGGATATCAGCCGCGGGACGGGACCATCAGCAGCGCCTCGCCCTCGACCACCACGGTTTCGCCGACGGTGCAGACGGTCTTGATGACGCAGCGGCGCTTCTCCGGGATCAGTTCGGTGACGGTGGCGCGGGCGGTGACGGTGTCGCCGGCGCGGACCGGCGCCTTGAACTTCAGCGTCTGGCTCATGTAGATGCAGCCCGGCCCCGGCAGCTTGGTGCCGAGAACGGCCGAGATGAAGCCGACCGTCAGCATGCCGTGGGCGATGCGGCCCTGGAACATGGTCGTGGCGGCGTATTCCTGGTTGATGTGGACCGGGTTGGTGTCGCCGGAAATGCCCGCGAACAGGACGATGTCGGCTTCCGTCACCGTCTTGGCGAAGCTGGCCGTCATGCCGACGGACAGGTCTTCGATGCAGTAGCCTTCGGTATCCTTGCGGACCTGACGCACGTCGTCCATCGCAGCAATTCCTCTTTCTCTCGGTGCCTGTTCCGGCGTCTGACGCAAAGGGCGCCGCGCCGTTCGCTGCAATGCGTCATGTGCATCGCAGCGATGGGAATGGCACCACGTCTCCTCCAAAAATGCAAAAAAATCTCTAACGCTCCACACAAGTCCGCGCGACCCCCGCTGGCCCTTTTCGTCAGGCTTCGTCGCAATGGAGAGCCGTTTGGCGGTAATGGATTACTTCCCGTCCGAGGTAACAGGAGAGAAGTGATGGCGGATCATGGGCTTATCGGAAAAGCTCATCCCCCTCCGACCCGTGCGGCGCCATGGGTGCGACTTTTCTGCCGCCGGCTGAAATGAAACTGGCGAAGTCCCGTTCTTTTCAACAGCTTGACCGTATGATGACTGTTGGTTCGCCGGCGCAATGGAAATCCGGCGGCGGAGGCGGCGAATCGGAAGCCCTTTTCGCCGCGCCGCAGCATTACTTGCCGGAACCGGAGTGCGACACTGTGTCGCTTCTGCTCCCGCCGGAAGTCCCGCTGTTCCGGTTGCCGTCGCCCTGGGCGACCTGATTGCCGGGGGTCAGCTGGTCCACCTTCTCCTCCACCTTTTCGCGGGCGGTGTCGGTCGGCTGTTCCGACGGCTTGACCTCCACCTTCACCGGGGCGGTGCCGTCCTCGATCATGTCCAGCTTCCTGGCGGCGGAGCGCGACAGGTTGATCACCGGCCATCGACATAGGGGCCGCGGTCGTTGACGATGACGTCAACGCTCTTGCCGTTGTCCTGGTGGTGACGGTCCCCTGGCGCCGAGCGGCAAGGTGCCCGAGGCGCCGTCGCCTTTTTTGGTTCATCGTTTCGCCGCTCGCCGTGGTGCGGCCGGGAACTTCTGGCTGTAGAAGGACGCTTCCCCCTGTGGGACGAGGATCTCCTCGCCATCCTCATGTTCGACATGCACGGGCGGAACCTTGGCCTTCCCGTTCGCCAATACCGGGACGGCAGTCCCGCTCAGGGTCGCGGCGGCAAGCGCCAGGACGATGATGCGTGTTGTCTTCATCGGTACACCTCCAACCGCGGACCAACGCCACTCAAGGAAAAGAGTTCCCTCGCAGAGCCGATGCAAGACATCCACACTATTTCCGGTTTCTAATGCTTTGACGAATTCGGAGTGGTTTGCCCTTGTGGGTGCCCCTCCGGTCCATAACACAACGGTCAGGGGAGAAAGCATGGCCGATGATGCCGTCTGGACTGCATCCGAATTCGCGGCGGATCGCGTCTCCAATGGCGATGGCGCCCCGGTGGAGATGCGTCACGTCGCGATGCGCGACGGGGTGCGGCTGCGCGTCGCCGTCTGGCCGGTGCCGGAGCGGGTCCGCGGCACGGCCCTGGTGCTGACCGGCCGGGCGGAATTCATCGAGAAATATGCCGAGACCGTGGGCGCGTTGACCGCCCGCGGCTTCCGGGTGGTGGCGTTCGACTGGCGCAACCAGGGCCTGTCCGACCGGCCGCTGCCCAACCGGCAAATCCATCACCTGACGGATTTCACGACGCTGGTGGACGACCTCGACGAAATCCATCGGCAGGTGGTGGCGCCGGTCGCGGCGGCGACGGGCGGGCCGGTCATCCTGCTGGCCCATTCCATGGGCGCGCTGGTGGCCACGCTCGCCCTGGCCCGCCATGTCGGCGACGATCCCGGCCGCTATGCCGCCGTGCTGCTGGCGGCGCCGATGTACGCCATCAACAGTGGCCTGCTGCCGCGCTGGCTGGTGCGGGTGCTGGCCAGCCTCGGGCTCACCTGCGGCCAGGGCGCCCGCTATGCGCTGGGGCAGGGCGATTACGATCCGGCGGAGGGACGCTTCCGCCTGGACAACAGGATCACTGCCGATCCGCGGCGCTACGCCGCCTTCCACGGCCCCTTTGCCGAGCGGCCGGAACTGCGCGTCGGTGGCGTCAGCTTCGCCTGGGTTGCCGCCGCGCTCGATGCCGAGGAGGCGCTGCGCGACAGGCTGCCGTTGGAGCGGGTGGGCACGCCGGTGCTGCTGCTGAGCGCGCCGGCGGACCGGGTGGTGCGGGCGGCGGCGCACCGGGCGGTGGCCGCCCGGCTCGGCAACGCCCATCTCGTCGAGTATCCCGGCGCCCGGCACGAGCTGCTGATGGAGGAGGACGCCATCCGCGACCGGGTGTGGGCGGACATCGACGCCTTCCTCGACCGGACGCTTTCACACAAGGCTCTTGCGCCGGCCGGCGGCTCTGTCGTCGGATAGGCGCCTTCAGGACCAAAGGTGCCCAGCAGCATGACCGATTTCTGGACGGCGTCCGGTTTCCACCTGTTGACCCGCGACGTCGACAATCATCTGGCGGTAACGCCCGATTTCCTGCGCGCCTACCTGCTCCGGCCCGAGATGCGCCCGCCGGACGAAGCCTGCGACGCCGAACGCACGCTGCATGCGGCCTTGCTCGACGATCCGGCGCGGACGGTGCCCGTCCCGCTGCTCGACGCCATCGCCGATCCCGACGCGCGGGAGAATTTCCAGGTCTGGCTGGGGTTCCGCGACCGGCTGCTCGCCGCCGGGACGCTGGAGGGCTGCTATATCCGCCTGTTCCGCGAGGGGGCGCGCGGGGTGCCCGGCCTGTTCATCGACCAACTGGCCCATGCCATCCTGCGCGGCATCCTCGACGAGACCCCGTCCGGCCTGCGCGCGCGGGCGGGGGAGCTGTTCTTCCGCGAACAGACGGTGTCGGTGGAGGAGGGCCGCGTCCGCGTCGCCGATGCGGAAACCGTAGAGACCATGGCGGCATCCGGCGGTTTCGGCTCGCTCGGCCGGCTGGTGGTGGAAGCCGGTACTACGCCGCGCAGCGTCGAGCTGGACATTCTGGACGAGACCAACCACCCGCTCTACTGGGGCCGCGATGCCCGCCACGACACGGTGCTCGACATCACCTTTGCCGCCGCCGGGCTGGATGCGCTGGCCCGCGTGCTGGAGGCCTGGGTCGCGCATTTCCTGGGCGTCACGGTCAGCATCCAGCCGGTGCAGTCCATCCGCGACGACCGCTGGGTCTGGCATGTCGGGCTGGACAGTGCGGCCACCGCGATCCTCAACGACCTGTACAACGGCGTCGAGGTGGGGGAGGACCGGCTGGGCCGCATCCTCGCCCTGTTCCGTCTCGACTTCGCCGATCCCGCCGCCATGCGCCCCGACCTCGCCGGCCGGCCGGTCTATCTCGGGCTGGCGATGACGGAGGGGCGGCGGCTGAAGCTGAAGCCGCAGAATCTGCTGGTGAATCTGCCGCTGGCTTCGGTGGCTTGAGAGGGGCGGGGCCAAGCTCCGCCTTTCAGCCCCCCAACAGCGCCCCCACCGGCTTCAGCGGTTCATGCGCGTCGAACAGGATCTTCAGGATCGCCAGGATCGGCACCGCCAGCAGCGCGCCGGGGATGCCCCACAGCCAGCCCCAGAACAGGATCGACACGAACACCGCGATGGGGTTCAGCGACAGCCGCCGGCCGACGATCATCGGGGTGAGGAAATTGCCCTCGATGGTCGTCAGCGCCACGAAGGACAAGGGCGGCAGGATGATGGTGCCGAGGCTGTCGAAGGTCAGGACCGACACCAGGAAGAACACGCCCGTCATCACCGCCGGGCCGATGAAGGGGATGTAGTTGGCGAGCGCCACCAGCACGCCCCACAGGGCCGGGTTCGGCAGCCCCCACAGCCACATGACCAGCCCGGCCGCCAGCCCCAGGATGGCGTTGATCAGGGTGATGGTCAGCAGATAGGCGGCGATGTTCTGCTGCAGGGTCGCCGCCACCATGGCGTAATGCACGCGGTCGTCGACGTTGCGCATGGTGCCGATCAGCGCCTCCAGCGAATGACGGCCCCGCGCCAGGAAGAAATAGAGCAGCACCTGCAGGATCACGACATTGGCGAGCACCGATTCGACCTGGCTGAGCGCCTGCTCCATCAGCGTCGGGCCGCGCACCACCACTTCGCGGATCGGCCCGGCATCGTTGCCGGTTTCCTTGGTGATCTGCTCGATCTGGCGGGAGGCCTCGCGGGCGCGTTCGATGCCGGCGCGCACATCGCCCAGCTTGAATTCCAGCTCGTGCAGGACGCGCGGCATGCGGTTCACCCATTCCGCCGCCGGGGCGGACAGGGTGTAGACCGCCAGCAGCACGCCGCCGAACAGCGTGATCACCATGATGGCGGCGCCGATCCCCTCCGGCACGCCGACGCGGTAGAGCGCGCGGACCAGCGGCCGCAGCAGGAAGCTGAGGATCAGCGCCAGCATGATCGGCAGCAGCACGTCGCGCCCGAAATACAGCGCGAACAGCACGGCGATGACGAACAGGCCGACGACGGCGACGGTCAGCGGGTCGCGGCGGTGGCCGGGCGGGGGCAGGGGCAGGGTCACCGGTTCCGGCGTGCCGGGGAGCGGCGCCTCCGGTGGTTGGGGATGCGCTGGCGGGAGGGAGGCGAACTGGCTGCGGTCTGTCATCGCGGTGGCCGGACCTCCGAAGGACGGCGCTTGACGGTGGCGCCCGACCCTCCGATCTAGGGGAGTGTTTTGCCGGACCGCGCCGCTCGCGGTCCCCGCCCGTCCTTGTCGGAGACCCAGTCGCGATGCGCAGCCTGTTTCCCCTGATGAACGTTTCCGCCGGCCTTTTGGTTCTGGGCCTGTTGACCGCCGGGCTTCCACCGCGCCCGGCGCTGGCGGCGGACGATGTCGTCGGCCGCTTTTCCAACGACTGGACCGGCAACGGCCTGCAGGTCCAGGCCATCGAAGACCCCAAGGTGAAGGGCATCACCTGCCATCTGGTCGATTTCGACCGCAGCCTGATCGACCGGCTGAGCAAGGGCAACTGGTTCGAGGATCCGTCCAACGCCTCCATCGCCTGCCGCCAGACCGGGGCGGTGACGGTGGGCGACATCGACCTGTCGCAGAAGGGGGAGGAGGTCTTCTCCGAACGGAAAAGCCTGATCTTCAAGTCGATCGCCATCCGCCGCATCTATGACCGGCCGAACGACACGCTGGTTTATGTGGTGTACAGCCGACAGGTGAAGGACGCCTCGGCCAAGACCTCGATCTCGACCGTGCCGCTGTTCAGCGCCAACGCGACCTGGACGAAGGGCAAGCCGGTGGCGAAGTGAGGGCGGGGGCGGTAAGGCGGGGCGGCCTTCGCCTCCCTTCGTCCCCTTTTAGCCGACGATCCGCCCCAGCCGCACCGCCGTCTGGCCAGCCTTCACCCGGCGGGCGGGCATGATCAGGACGCAATCGTCATAGGGTGTGACGATCGCGCGCTCGTCGTCCCAGCCGATGACGGTGCCGGCGCGGCCGATCACCTCCATGCCGACGAAGGGGGCGGTGAAGCGGAAGCGCTCGCTGGCGGCGGTGACGGCTTCGGTCACCTCGACCACCCGCTGCGGCTCGGTGCGCGGGCGCAGGCGCGGACCGTTGGACGGCGGCGCGATATGGTCGGGGGCTATCATCTCCAGGCCGAGAAGCAGGCGCAGGCAGCTTTCAAGCGCCACCGTCGCCGTCTCGGTCCGCCAATGCTGGCCGCATTCGACCAGGATGGCGGTGTGCGATCCCTCGGGCTTGGCGAAGTTGCCGTAATCGATCAGGCGTTTGCCGCCGGCATGGCCACCGTCCGCCACCACCCAGGCCGGATAGCCGAGGCCGAGCGCCAGATCCCGTCCCCGTGAGGTGCGGCCGCACAGGGTCAGGGGGGCCGTGTCCGCCGTCATCGAATGCAGGTCGAGCAGCAGGTCCGCCGACTCATAGACCGGGCGCAGAAGGCGGGCACGCCGAAGCTCGACGCTGTCGCGCCGGCCATCCAACTGGTCCGGCGACCACAGCCGGTTGAAATCCTCGTCCAGATAGCGCGAGGCATAGGGGTTCTGGCGGTCGAAGGTGGCGTAGGCCGCGGTGTTGGCGAAGACGAAGGTCAGCCGTCCCCGCGTCGGCCGCAACCCCATGCGCAGCAAGGCGTCCAGCGCGATGGCGCCGCACAGTTCGTTGCCGTGGACGAGTGCGTTCAGCACCACATGCGGCCCCGGCTCCGACGCCGACAGGCTGGTGACATGATCGATGCCGGTGTTGCCGCGCCGGTAGGGCGCGATGTCCGGCGCTGTGAGTTCGACAGGGGCGAAGAGCGGATCGGTCAAGCGGGAAGCTCGCCAGCGGTGGGCATTTTAAACAGTATGGCGAACCAAGCGACTCAGCGCCAGTGCGGGCCGGTCGGGTGCCGTGGATTTTTTGGCTGATTCGCGTGGCGCGATGTTGCGGTGGCATGGCAGGATCATGACGAATGGCCGTCGACGGCGACTTGACGCTTGGGTTATAGGATCCGCCGGATCAATCGATGCGGCGGTCGGACTTGCAGCAAATGAACTGTCGGTTGTCGTTCTGACTCTAGAGGTTCCCCGGGACCGAGCT
>NZ_BADK01000684.1 GCF_000333595.1 Azospirillum sp. B506 | reverse complement strand
ACCAGCACCTGCATCGACAGCGGATCGCTGGACAGCCCGTGATCGTCGCTGACCGTCATCTCCAACGTGCGTGCGCCGCTGCCATTGGGCGTCAGAGCCAGATGGTGGAGAATATCGGTGTAGGTGGCGGTCGACGCCGTGCCCGACAGCGACAGCTGGTGGTTGGTATCGTCCCAGTTGACCTCGATTCCGGTGCCAGCCACCGTCTTGCGGCCGGTGGACGGGTCGGTGGCGATGGTCAGGCTGTCCAGGTTCAGCGTGTCGCCGGTCTGCGAACCGGCGGAAATGCGGATCGACATGCCGGACATGACGCTGCTGTCCACATCGGCGATCGTCGCATCGGATGCCACGGCCGGATGGTCGGTGGCGTCGGCGGCGATGACGGTCGAGGCGTGGCCGGCAGCCATCGTCGGCTTGTCGTTCACCGGATCGACCGTCACCGTCAGCGTCCGGGTCACCGCCGCGCTGCTGGATCCGTCCTGGGCGGTCGCGGTGACCGACAGGGTGACGTCGCCGTTGGCGTTGGCAGGCGGGGTGTAGGTCAGGCCGGTCAGGTCGGCTGCACTGAGGCTCCAGCTGCCGTCGCTGTTGTGGGTGCCGTGGTTCAGGCTGGCGCCCGTCGGCATGCCGTCGATCCGCACCGTCACTGTTTCCGAGCCGTCGCTGTCGGTGGACGCCGCGGTGATGGTCAGCGGAATCGCCGTGTCCTCCGACCCATGGACGGCCGGGGTGCTCAGCGTCGGCGTGTCGGCGACCGGCGTGACCGTCACGGCGAGCGACCGGGAGATGCTCGCCGGCGTGGCGGTGCCGTCGGTCGAGGTGGCGGTGACCGACAGGGTGAAGCTGTTGCCGCTGTCATGCGGCGGCGAGATCGCGAGGCCGGCGAGCTTGTCCGGAGTCAGCGTGATCGAGCCGTTGACGATGGTCAGCGTGTCGCCGGCCGTGTTCGACAGGTGGGCGCCGCTCGGGATGCCGGCGATGGTGACGCTCAGTGTCTCCGACGGGTCGGTCAGCGCGGGGCTGATCGACAGGGCGACGGTGCCGTCCTCCGCCACCGACGCCGGATCGACCTGCAGGGTCGGGACGTCCGACACCGCGTGGACGGTGACCGGCAGTTGCGCCACGGTGGAAGCCGGAGCGGCGCTGCCGTCGGTGGAGGTCGCGGTGACCGTCAGGGTGAAGTTGCTGCTGTCGTTCGACGGCGGCGTGATCTTCAGCCCGGCAAGCTGGGCCGGCGTCAGCGTGATCGAGCCGTTGCTGATCGTCAGGCTGTTGCCGGCGCTGTTGGTCAGCTTCGCCCCGCTCGGAATGCCGGCGATGGTAACGGTCAGCGTTTCCGACGGATCGGTCAGCGCCGGGGTGATCGTCAGGGCGATGGCCGTGTCCTCGTCGCCGGTCGCGGCGGACACGGTCAGCGTCGGGGTGTCGGACACTGGATTGACCGTCACCGCCAGCGTCTTCGACACCGTGGCCGCGGCGGCATTGCCGTCCTTGGCGGTCGCAGTCACCGTCAGGTTGAAATCGGTATCGCTGTTCGACGGCGGTGTGATCTTCAAGCCGGCCAGCTGTGTCGGCGTCAGGGTGATCGAGCCATTGCTGATGGTCAGGGTGTTGCCGGCGCTGTTGCTCAGGCTGGCGCCGGTCGGGATGCCGCTGATGGTGACGGTCAGCGTCTCCGACCCGTCGAGATCGGTCAGCGCCGGGCTGATGGACAGCGCGATGGGCGTGTCCTCGTCGCCGGTCGCGGCCTGGACTGTCAGGGTCGGCGTGTCGCTCACCGGGTTGACCGTGACCGGCAGGGATGCACTGAGGCTTGCCGGTGCCGCAGTGCCGTCGGTGGCGATCGCCGTGACCGTCAGGGTGAAGTCGGCATCGCTGTTCGAGGGCGGCGTGATCTTCAGCCCGGCAAGCTGGGCCGGCGTCAGCGTGATCGCGCCGTTGCTGATCGCCAACGTGTTTCCGGCGCTGTTGCTGAGGCTGGCTCCCGGCGGGATGCCGCTGATGGTGACGGTCAACGTTTCCGACCCGTCCGTGTCGGTCAGCGCCGGGGTGATCGTCAGGGCGATGGCCGTGTCCTCGTTCCCGGTCGCCGCGGACACGGTCAGCGTCGGGGTGTCGGACACGGCGGCCAGGGTGATCGGCACGGTCACCACCTTGGTCGCCGTGCTGCCGTTGGACTCGATGCTGACGGCGGTGACGGTCAGGGTGATCGGCGCATCGCTGTTGGCAGGCGGTGTCAGGGACAGGCCGGTGAGCTGGGCCGGCGTCAGGGTCCAGCTGCCGTCGGCATTGCGGGTGCCGGCCGACAGCAGCGCACCGGTGGGCACGCCGGCGATGGTCAGGAGGCCGAGCCGCTCCGACCCGTCGGTGTCGGCCAGCGCCACCGACAGGTTCAGCGGCACAGCGGTGTCCTCGGTCCCGGTCAGCGGCGCCCAGGTGACGATGGGCTGATCGGCGACCGGATCGACGCTCACCCGGAAAAGCTGGCTGGTGGTGGCGGTGGCGCCGGTGGAGGTTTCCGTCGTGGTCGCGGTCAAGGTCAGGTTGAAGTCGGTGCCGGCATTGGCCGGCGGCATCAGCTTCAGCCCGGTCAGCTGCGCGGCGGTCAGGCTGACCGCTCCGGAGGTGGGCGTCAGGGTGGTGCCGTTCGCATCGATCAGCACCGCGCCGGCCGGCAGGCCCGACAGGACGACGGTCATCGTCTCCGACCCGTCGGTGTCGACCAGGGCGGCCGTCAGGTTCAGCGCGATGGGCGTGTCCTCGCTACCCGAGGCGTTGGCGACGATGACGGTCGGCGCATCGGCGACCGCGGTCACGGTGACATGGATGTGGGCTGTCGTGCTCGCCGTGTCCTGTTGGAGCTTTCCAGGCTGGTGGCGGTCAGCGTCAGGTCCATGCCGCCCGAATAGTTGCGCGGCGGCGTCACGGTCAGCCCGGTCAGTTCCGACGGCTTCAGCGTCCAGGAGCCGTCGCCGTTGTTGGAGCCGTGGTTCAGCACCGCGCCGGCCGGCAGGCCCGACAGGATGACCGCCATCGTCTCCGACCCGTCGGTATCGACGAGGCTGGCCGACAGGGTGAGGGCGATGGGCGTGTCCTCCGCCCCGGTCGCGTCATGGGCCGTGACGTTGGGCGCGTCGGCGACCGCGGTGTAGGTGACCGAGACGCTCCTGGTCGACCAGGCGGGTGCCGCCGTGCCGTCCTGGGAGGCAGCCTCCACCGTCAGCGTCACCGTGCCGGAATAGTTGGCGGGCGGCGTCAACTTCAAGGCAGCGCGGGCGTGGGCCGACAGGCCGGTCAGGTCGTAAACGCCGTTGCCGAGCGACGTGCCGCCCGACAGGGTGAAGCCGGCCGGAACCGTCACCCTCAAGGCGGTGATCACCTCGCCGGTCCCGACCAGATCGGTGACCGCGGCGTCGATCGACAGATTGGCGGCCTGGTCCTCCAGCGCGGTGGCGGCGGTGGCGGAAATGGCGGGCGCATCGCTGACGGGCGCCACCTCGATGGACAGAGTCCTGCTGGTGGTTGCCCGGTCGGCGTTGCTGCTTTCCCGCGAGACCGCGGTCACCGTCAGCTGGAAGGTCCCGCTGTCATCGTGCGGCGGGGTGAATTTCAGTCCGGCGAGCTGGCTGGGGGTCAGCACCCAATGCCCGGTGGCGGAGTCGAGATAGCCGGCCGACAGC
>NZ_BADK01000685.1 GCF_000333595.1 Azospirillum sp. B506 | reverse complement strand
ACAGTCCTGCCGGTTACTGTTTCCAACGCCCGCTTTTACTGTGCCAGTCCGCGACGGCCCCCGACTTCGTCCAGGTGATACAGCATATCGGCGGGATCCTCGTAGACGCGCAACGCGCCGGAGCGTTCCAGCTCCTCCCGGCCATAGCCGCCGGACAGCAGGCCGATGCCCAGAGCGCGCGCCCGTTTGGCGGCGATCATGTCCCAGATGCTGTCGCCGACGACGAAGGCGCTGGCGATATCGACGCCGATGCGCGCGGCGGCGGCCAGGAACAGGTCGGGGTCGGGCTTGGCATATTCGACCTCGTCGCGGGTGATCACCGCGACCCGTGCGGGATCGACCCCCAGCTTTTCCAGCGCCGGCCGCGCCGTCTCCATCCGGCCGCTGGTGGCGATGGCCCAGGGAATGTTCAACTCGGTCAAGCTGTCCAGCAGGTCGCGCGCGCCCGGCAGCGGAACCACGCCCGACGCCAGCCGCCGGTAGGCCTGCGCATGGCGCTGGCGCAGCCGGTCGAGCAGATCCCGGTCGATGGCGAGACCGGTCTCCCGCAGCAGCATGTTGGCGAACAGTCCGCCGCTCATGCCGATCTTGCGGTGGATGCGCCAGACCGACAGGGCAATGCCCTCCTCGTCCAACGCCTCCTTCCAGGCCAGCACATGCTGGTAAACCGTGTCGGTCAGCGTGCCGTCCAGATCGAACAGGAAGGCGTTGGTCGGATGGGGAAAGCCGGTCATGTCGGGTGTCCGCGGGTTGTGGGGGCAGGACCAGAGGTGGGGCCGCACCCCGGCTTTCGCCACGGAGTCGCCGGCATCGGCGGTGGATTTCCCGCGACGATAATCCACGCGAATCCCGGCCGGCTTTCACCACGACAACGCGAAGACTGCGGCTTCCGCTGACGCATTGACTCCGCTACAGTCCGCGCCCAAGCTTGTCAACGGTTCGTCCGGTCTGTTGCCGGAAGGGAGAAACGCGCGTGGCGGAGAGGCGGGAGGATGACGACAGCTGGTCGGCAGATAACGATCTGGTCACATTGCTGGATCAGGTCAGCCGGCTTGTCTATGGCATCAGCTTCACCGACGGGCTGTTCCCGGCGCAGTGGGTGGCGCTGCGCTATTTCCACGACGCGCCGGAACCGGCCCGCACCCTGACCGCACTGGCACGCTTTCAGAAGATCCATCTCGCCCCGGTGTCGCGCACCGTCTCCACCCTGGTGGACAAGGGGCTGCTGACCCGGCGCCAGCACCCGGGGTTCAAGCGGGGCTGGCTGTTCGACCTGACGGAGGACGGGCTGACCTTGCTGGACCGCGACCCCCTGCGCCAGTCGCTGAGTCCGCCGATCGCCGCCATGGCGGAGAATGAGCGGGCGATGCTGGGCCGCCTGATGAAACGCATCATCTCCCACATGCAGACGGGCACCGACGGCGGAGAGGCCGGCAAGGGACCCGCGGACGGCCCGGAAGGAACAGCCGGCGGGCGGCCGGTCACCTGACCTGTCCGGCCGCCCGCCCGTTCCTCCCGGCCGTCAGAACGTCAGCCGTTCGATGTTCTGCAGCACCAGCTGGTGATGGTTCTGGTCCTCCAACGTGACCGTCGTCTCCTGGGTGAAGGTCAGGCCATGGCCCGACGGGTCCATTGTATAGGCATGCCCGTCGAGCTGCTGCAGCCAGCTGCCGCCGGCATTGGCGACGAAGGAGCCGACCTCCACCACGTCGGTCCAGCCCACCCCCCCATTGATGGTCAGGTTGCC
>NZ_BADK01000686.1 GCF_000333595.1 Azospirillum sp. B506 | reverse complement strand
TAATCTGCGCCCCTCTTTCACCTTCTCATACGACGAATTGGCTTTCCCTGCTGGTATGAACTTGAACTATCGTAGTGATCTTGAATCCCTATAATCCGGCGCGTCCCTCGCATTGATTGTATGATATCGCTTTAGCTCTCTAGCTGCACTCCCTCGACTTGTTGGGAAAGATTGGTGATGAACAAAAACTCTCAACTCTCTATCATAAAGCGGCCTATGGATTAATCATCTGCATTTTTGAACAAAGAGAACTCCTATGGACGCCTGCGAACCCCTTTCATACCACAGCAATAAATAGAACAAGATCGGTGTAAACGACTTCTACTCTGTTGCCAGGTGGTCATGCTGTGCAATCCGCGCCCGGCCCCCGCCGAAGCGCTGGCGGCCATTCGAACCGCGCGGGGGGGCGTTCAGGCGGGAATTGCTCCACGGCAGGGCATGCATGCTTTCGAGATGGCCACAAACGCCGTCGGCATCTCCGATCTCGTCTCCAATCTTCCGGGCGCGCGCGACCGCTTCAAAGCGGTGGAGCGGCTGGCTGCCAGCGCATCGGCTTTCGAGGTCTGGCGTCCCGATGATGTGCGGGAGACGGCCGACCTCGTGATGGCTCACCTCGGTGGGCTCTTTCCGGCGCGTCACTCCGCCGGCTGATCAGTGCTCCGCAAGGAAGAGCCGCCGTTTCCATTTGCCGTGGAACTGTCGATACGCTCTGTTGCCCTTGTGTTGAACCACAATCATGACGTTATCAAGACTGAGAAATACCCATTTTTCCGTGCAGTGTCCCGCCGCTCAGAAACGTCTCACGGCCCAGGCTGACCCAGGCGTGCGCGGAAAGACAGCCGCCTCTCTCAGATCCAGCGCTGAGATGCAGCCCTACATTCAAGCCGCGACATGAACGCATCGCCCGCAGGGCCAGCGCCTGCACCAGACAAAGAGCAGGCAAGGGCGACCTGCGCACCGCGCGGCTCACCGCCGCGGCGCATTGACGCGCACGCCCCCTCTCCTCCACCGTCCATCCCGGGGATCCGGCGGCTCTGCCTCCCGTGACGCGGGGACGCAGCGGCCGAAAAGCCACAACATACGACGCGCAGGCAGCAGCCGCAGGGTGGCGGACGCCAGGGTGATCCAGGCCAGGGCCTCACGCAGCGCGACCACCACATTCAGGCGATCGCCGAGACCTGGCGGATGGCGCGGCAGCGCAGCAGTAGCTACAATTGCGTATTTCGGGCGACTTGAACCTTCCGTTCGGAAGCATGCCCACCCAGACCGATGATCATGATCGGCGAACGTCATGGCCATCGTAAATTATTAAGAGGCTGACGGCGAATAGATATCCGGATGGTTTCCTCTAAACAGTTGAGGGCTGTGGATAAGCGGCTCGCCGAAGCGCTTCCAAATGGCTGGCGAAGGCGAGCCGCTTATCCACAGCATGACCACCCGGCAACAGAGCAGAAGTTGCTTACACCGATCTTGTTCTATTTATTGTTCTGGTATGAAAGGGGTTCGCAGGCGTCCGTCCGAGTTCCGTTTGTTCAAAAATGCCGATGCTTAATCCTTAGGCCGCTTTCTCCGAGCGAGTTGAGCGTTTTCGTTCATCACCAATCCTTCCAACAACTTGGACGGATGCACTTCGAGAGCCAAAGCGAGATCAACAATCATTGCGAGGGACGGATTGGACTTTCCGCGTTCAAGATCACTGAGATAGGTAACGTTCATACCAGCACGGAAAGCCAATTCCTCCTGTGAGAAGGTCTTGGAGAGGCGCAGATCACGCAGGTTGGAACCGAACTGGGTGGCAATGTCGTCCATCCCAAGGAATGCACGGTGTTGCGGCGCCAACCACCATCGGATATATCCGATGACGTTGATTCAATCGACCGATTGCCGATTGCTGGCGGCTCTGGCACGCCAAAGGGCGCATCGCCCGACACGGCAACCTTCCTGAGAGGCCCCGATGGCACGCATGCGTTTCCTGTTCCCTCTGCTGTTCGGCCTGCTCACCTTGCCGGTCCAAGCGCAGGATATTCCTAAACCCCTTGGGGTTCCCCTGGGCGCCGGCGTCAGCGACGTGAAAGCCGCTTTTGCGGGAAAATTCTTGGAGGAAGTTGGCGAGAACCGGTTCACCAACGGTCCGATGTTCGCGACATCGGGTACCGGCTTTGACGTGGAGGATCTGAACAAGGTCCTGTTGATCTTTGATCGGCAGGAGCGACTCGCTGCACTCCAGATGACCATGGGTACCGGTGGCTTCGGCAAACCCGCTTATGATCGGGTGCTCGGCTATTTGAAATCCCAATATCCAGTGATATCGAGTATCAATCCACGTGTTGGAGACAAAAAAGCGGTCTTTGAGATAAAAAATGCACGCATCAAAATTGACGCGCCGCACATGAGCTTCGACATGACCGTCACCTATATGGCCAAATCCTTTCATAAATCGTTCACAGACACAATCTCTTCTGAGAAGAGCGCGAAACGGAAGTCGGAGGCATCCCGCTTCTGATCCATAGCACCAAAATTTGTTTCTTGGCCTCCGCTCCAAGGCCGATGCATGCCCATGTCCTGTCCCACCCAGCATTGCGCAACAATGAACCACGCGGCTTCCGCCCATCGACCGTCGACCGATCCGACGCTCACCCATTCCGTGATCTTTTCCGCCTTGGCGGCGAAGCGAGCAGAGTTGGATGCACGAAGGCTTCAATTGTCTGAGCAGATGGCGGTTCTGGAACAGGATTTGGCCTCGCTCGAAGGAGCAATGCGGCTTTTCGTTGCGCCAGCTGATGCCCGGAATCCGGATTCGGTTCCCGACAGCCTTCCCTCCTTCCGGCGTGGCGAAATCGGGTTGGAGGCGATCACCATCCTGCAGACAACTTCCTACCCGCTGAGTACGCAGGAAATTGCCAAAGCCATTTGCATACGTCGGTTGGTTACCCTGGAACGCGAGGCCTTCACCGCCCTGGGACAGATGATCGTTGCCGGATTGCGGCGGGCCGAAAAGCAAGGGCTCGTACATGAGGTTGGTCGCACCGGGCGGCGAGCCCTGCTATGGTTCGCTCCAACTCGGTAACCGATTGATCGGCACTTCCTCTGGCCGAAGCGGACCGCCAATCAAGCCGGAGCCGCCCTCAACGTGACTTGATCATCATCCATGGCTCGGCATGTCCGGGACTGAACTGATCGACACACCGCGGCCAGATCTTCCGCTTCAGCACCAGCAGCCCGCACAGCTGCGATGTGGCGAGGTACAGTCGCACCCCACGGGTCGTGCGCTCGTAGATACCGCCCTGGGTAGCCGCGTCGACCCGCAGGCTTGGAGGGACGACCGACACCTCCAGGGCGACGGAGACCAGGAAGCCGACGATGGTGCCTGTAAACAGGGTGTGGAAGCTGTGACCACCATCAGCAGGGCTGCCGCCAGCATCGCGCTGACGACGCTCTCCAGATCGTAGGCTAGCCGTCAAAGGGAAAGTGCCCGGGTTCGTCGGGCAGCACGTCAGGGATGGTGGCCTGGAAGGTCGGGGTGAAGGCGGCCGATTCCGCCTGTAGCACGAAGATCAGAACGTAGACCTGCCAGACCTCGGTGACGAAGGGAAGCGCCACCCCCACCGGCCCGGTCGAGATCGAGCATGACCTTGGATTTGGCGAGTATAGCCATGAAGCGCTCCTGGGAACAGGGCCCGTTCACGCGCGAACCGTCGATGCCGCGTGGACGAGGCGGCCCCGCTTTATACCCGCGCCCTGGCAATCAAGGAGAAGGCGCTCGGCCAATCAAGAAAATAGGTTCAGAACCCGGCTGTTTTGGGTTGAAAGCGAAAATGCTGCCCCCTTCATCAGTGCTCAAAACGGTCGTTTTCGCGACATTCCGGCGCGGACGGCGTCATACGGGGTTGCCGTGTTGCAAAACTTGCCGCGTTATGATGTCGTGAAAGGGATGACAGAAACGCGACAGCCTGCACCCTCGCCGCACCTGATCGGCTACGCGCGGGTGTCCACCGGATTTTGACGTATGAGTGTGCATGTAGGATAGCGCCGTGGCGCCGATAGACAGGGATTGTAGCAATATCATAGTATTCCTGGTGACGAGGAGTGCTATCGAGGACCCTGGCCGGTGGCAACACGACACCCTGCGCCTCCGCCCCCACAATGGGTCGATCTCCAAAACCAATATGGTCCGCAGCTCGTCAAAGACCTCGTGACGGTCACGACGATTGACGGCGCGGCAAGGCGCACTGCCCAGAGTCTTGGAATTCGGCACTTCCTCCAGTGGCTTGCCAAAGATGGCGAGCCCGCTGCCGACACGCTTCGGGGCATTCTCATCGCGGCAGCTCCTGGAGACCTCTCCGAGGTTCAAGCGGTTCATCTGCTCGCTTCGGCCGTCAATCGGTGGATCGGCGCAATGTCGCGTGCCCCGAACACTGCAGCGCTCACGGTTCGCGGATATGCATACACCACCGCGAACACCCTGGAGGCGTTGGGGGCACTCCCAGATCGACGATATCCCCAATATCTGCATAGCCTCGTCTCGGTCCCTCGCGCGGTCGGCAAGGTTTCCACTCTCGGCCGCCTCCAATGGCCCGAGTTTGAAGGCGTCAACGGGATTGCGGCGAGAGAACGCCTCGGGCTCAACCTGGTCAGGCAGGCGGCGGTCGCCGAGTTCGACCGCCATGAGCGGTTCTTCCGCTTCGGTCAGGATGTCCTGGCCGGGCGTGCGACGATGACGCAGGCAGACGGCACATCGGGCATCCGGACGCTGCTGGAGGCAGAGCGGCGAAGCTGGGAGACGACGGGTCGGTCTCAGTTCGACCCGGTGAACGAGGTTTCTCCGGAGATCGCGGCACTGTTGGCGGATTTGCGGGATATCCGCATCTGGGAAGCCGCGGGGCTGTCCATTGGCAGTCGCATGGCCATGCTCAAAGACTTTGTCCTGCACAACGTGGCACTCATGTGCTGCGGCCCCACCTATCACGCCAGCATGATGGTCGCGGTGGTGTTCTGCTGTGATACCGGCTGGAACCGCCAGCCGATCTTGGGCCTCCCCCGCAATCCCTTCATTTTTCGAACTCGTTCAGAATGTGGCATCGCGACATCGGCCTTCGTCGAGTCCTTCAAGCGTCGCGCCGATCACGATGTTCTTGCCTATCTCGAATCGGCTTCTCCGGTATCGGGCTTGGCTGAAGAACGAATGCGCGGGGAATGGGATGCGACGATCAATGACTATGATCGGACTGGCGGGAGTGACGGGATATCCATCATGGACCGAACAGCACCCTTGCTGGATGTCCTCAACCGCTACCAGAAAATGACGGATGTGATTCGCGGTTTTGACCTTGGTCGGGCTTATGAAAAGGATTTTTTCGTCTATTTGGCCAGATCCGGAGGACTGTTTCGTTCAGACGGACGCAGCATTCGGGAAAATGGCCGCGGGAGCGTGCTGGCGCGCGATGGCGTTTCCTTCCAGTCCCTGCGCAAAACCTATCTCTTCCTGAGGGTTCGGGAGACGGGTTCCGTCACGGCAACGCAAACCATTGCAGGGCATACCAGCGGCAGCGTGCTGATGCCGCATTACCTGAATGATGCCGACATTACGGCGGAACTGGACCGCTCCATTCGCTTTTTCCAGAACGCCTGCCAAGCACTCATTCTTAGCGATCAGTCTATTCGGGTACACATAGGCCTGACCGCCGTCGAGCTAGTGCACTGACGCAGACATAGGATTCACAGCGGGCTGCTGGTGTGCGATTCTGTCGGCATGGCCCAAACCGTCAGCGTCATCGTTGGAGCAGAGGATCGCGCGCGTTTGACCGCGCTCCTCGGCGACCGCAACCGCCCGCACAAGCATGTCCAGCGGGTGAACATCATCGTGCTCTCGGCCGAGCGGCTGCCGGTGCAGGAGGTGGCGCGCCGGGCCGGTGTCAGCCGCCCGGGCGGTCTGGCGTTGGCAGATGCGCTACGCCGAACAAGGCGTCGATGGCCTGCTGCGCGACAAGACGCGCAAGCCCGGCCGGGCACCGCTGCCGCCCGCCACCGTGGCCAAGGTGCTGGCGCTGACCTGTTCGGAACCACCCGGCGCCGTGACACACTGGACCGGTCGGGCGGTGGCCAAGGCCGTCGGCATCAGCCTGCGCGCCGTGCAGCGCATCTGGGAAGCCAACCGGCTCCAGCCGCATCGGCTGCGCACCTTCAAGCGTTCCAACGATCCGGCTTTCGCCGCTAAGGTCGAGGACATCGTCGGCCTCTACATGGACCCGCCCTGCCACGCAGTGGTTCTGTCCATCGACGAGAAGAGCCAGATCCAGGCGCTCGACCGTACTCAGCCGGGTTTGCCGCTGAAGCCCGGCAAGTGCGGGACGATGACGCACGATTACAAGCGCAACGGCACCACCACGCTGTTCGCCGCGCTGAACACCCTGGACGGCACCGTGGTCGGCCGCTGCCTGCCCAAGCACACCCACAAGGAGTTCATCAAGTTCCTGAACGCCGTTGAGCGCGTGGTGCCGGTCGGCAAGGTGATCCACGCGATCGTCGACAACTACGCCACCCACAAGCATCCCAAGGTGCTGGAATGGTTGGCCGATCACCCGCGCTGGGTCTTCCATTTCACGCCCACCTCAGCCTCCTGGATCAACGCCGTCGAGGGCTTCTTCTCCATCATCACCCGACGGAGCATCCGGCGCGGCGTGTTCAAGTCCGTGGCCGACCTGCAGGACGCCATCGCCCGCTACATCCGCGAGCACAACAGGGCATCCAGCCCCTTCGTCTGGACCAAGCCGGCCGACACCATCCTCGATAAACTCAGCCGTTTGCCTGCACCTTCTGAATGAGTCAGTGCACTAGATTGGTTCCGCCGTCTTGCGGAAGCCTCAGGAATTTCCGCGGCCGTGGGATTGGAGCGCGATTCCACTTCAGAATCTACGCGGCCGCTTTATTTCTCGCCAACGGAAGACAATCTCCGGGATCTCTTTTTGGCCCATAAGGCGCTTCGAGCGGCACGACAGCAGGTCCACCCAGGACGATGGGCTGTTCAAGGGCTTCCCCTATTGGCAGCGGTGAAGGCCATCGGCCAAGCCATTTTCGGCAAAGGGCTGAAACACACCTACCGAGTTGTCGCCCGGCGAACCCAGCGCGCGTTGAACGATGGCAGCATCACGCTGCCCCCGATACTGGAGGGGTAGGGATGCATATTTGCGGTGCTGTCAGATCCGGTATGACCAGATTCGAATATGAGCGCATCCTGGCCGCCCAGGCGTTGCCCGAGCAGGTGATCGCCACAAAGAGAACCGCGGCGACGGCGCAATGGCACGACGGTGCGAGCCGCAATCTGCTCGATGACTGTTGGCTAATTGCGACGGAAGACGCGAACGTGAGGAAGGACAATACGCGCCTCACCCTCAGCTTTGACAGCGTGATTGATGTTGGCGGGATGACGCTCGCTGATGAACGATCGCGCCAGGACAATCTTTCGAAGAAACTCGTCTGTCTCATGGCCATGATGTATGGTGCTCGTCGCGGACCGCTATCCGCTGAGAGAACGTTCAGGTTGTCCTTGAACTTCGACTGGTACGTGCGGTGGCGCCGCAGTCGTGGTATGGAGTGGACGTCAGAGATTCGGCCGGAGCATTTTGATGCTTTCATAGAGTGCCTCGGGTCCGGTGACATCCTGGATCTAGTGCCGATAATGGACCGCCTTGACCACCTGACGGACAAGGCGCGAGCCGGGCGATTTTCGTTTCCAATCAGTAAAACCGTTGGGCGGTCAGTCCGAGTGGATTGGACATCCCTGGCCGGTTCTCTTGGTGTGAATTATTCTGCGCTATCACGATCAGCGAATTTCAGAACCGAATTGATAGGCCGGCTGCCGATTCTTGCGCCGGAATACGCGGCCGATTTAGCGGCGACGACCGCAATTCATCAGGAAGGTCGCGGCGATAAGAAACGCGCGGCCGATGCCGTCAAAGGACTTTTGCTCCCCTGGGTGTATCTGGCGCGTTTATCCAAAAGCGGGTTCCTTGGACACGATCCACTTTCCTTTGATCCATTTGAACGTGGCGAGATAGGCGTACATGCGAAGCGCATTGGCAAGGATGGCAATCGAACAGCAACGCTCCTTCCACGTGATTTCTTTGCGTTGCTCAATGCTGCTGCGGTCTGGGTAACACAATATGCGTCACACATCATCTATGCAGTGGAACAGACCCGGTGCCTGACTGATGTTTTATACCTTGATTACCGCCATTATAAGCGCGAGCGGGAACTCGTCCTTGCAGACTTCGACAGAATGGCTCCATCTGGCCTGCCCCTGTTGGCCCCAGATTGGTCTTCACGGTCGCACACGGAAGGGCGGCTAAGTGTAGGCGAGGCAGCCAAATACCTGATGACTGCCTGCGCCATCCTCATCGCGGGTTTTGGAGCTCGGCGGCTCAGGGAAACCACCAGTCTACAAACCGGTTGTCTTACGGAAGATATACCAGGCCTGTGTGAACTCACCATTTATATCGAGAAGACGTTGAGGGACTGTGACCGTATTCCGGTTCCTCATCTTGTAAAAGCCGCTGTGCAGGTATTGGAAGCCTTGACAGCGACGACCCGGGCCAAAACCGGTAATCGTTGGCTTTTTGAACTGATGAGAATGGGGCGGGGTGAACGGAAGAATATTCCATTTGTGCTGCATAAGACGCTGCCGGAATTTGCGGCATTGAACGGGTTGGCGCTGCCGGATGGCTGGGATAGCTGGGCGGTGAAGCCGCATCAGCTCCGGCGCGGATTCGCCGTGGCGTATTATCATGGTTTCGAGGCGTCATCGTTGGACGCGCTCAGTAGGTTTCTGCGACATTTCCTGCCCGAGATGACCAGGGTCTATGTAAACGAGGCCCTGCCCGGCGCGATAGGACGGTTGCGGGAAGAGATTGCCGCTCGTACCCAGGTCGCCCGCGGCGCAATGTCGGCCGAAGACCGGCAGTGGCTGGTCGATGCCAAGAAACTGCTCGACGATCTCGCTGACCGCGGCGCCGTCTTCAACGAGGTCCGCTGCGAGGCCCTGGTTCACCGCATGCTGGCCATGTGGGACGGCGTCGAGACCCCCATTGGCCAGGGGGCGAAGAGGCTCTACGGCGATCTCGACGGCATGGTGGCCAAGGCGTCCGCCGAGGTGCGCATTGGCTCCCGCTCCAATCACCCCGAAGCCATCCGCCAGCCCTTGACCTCCCTGCTCCAGGACTACGCCAAGACCCATTACCTGGAGCCGGTGCCGGGCCATGCCGCTCATTGCGTCTGCCGACCAGGCGATGCCGATGACTTGGCGCAGGCGGCCTGCCTCCGGGCCAAGGCTGGACATCGTTCGCCCTGGCAGTCGGGCGGGCCGGTCCACGAGGACGTTCGGCCGGATTATGCGTTCAGCAGCGTCTATGTCTGCCTCGGTTGCCCCCACTGCGCCGCTTTCAAGGCCGATCAGCATGTCCTCGCCAACACTCTGGAACGGCTTGAGGATGCCGTCGACCGTGGCGCTACTCCGGCATCCCGAGAATCTGCTGCGGATAAGCTGGCGCGATTCAAGGGAGCCATTGCCGCGGCCAAGGCTGCCACCAAAGGGAGGGCGTGAGCGTGGATACTCCGACCTGGGACACCGAGCTACCGCCAGAGGCGGTGAAGCGCCTACGGCCGGAGGACAAGGGGTGCCGCGCGGTGACGTCACTGACCAGGAAGGTCGAGACTCTGGAACGCTGGGGTCGTAACGGCATCCCGGCGGGCATGGCTGAGACCGTGCCATGGGACCGCGCCAAGTTGCGCCGCTGGGCCGATGTCAGGCTCGGCCTTTGGCCGTGGGCCGATCCCCAGGTCGATGCCAAGGATGGTCGGAATGCCGCCCTGATGGAGCGGTTCCGCCGCGCTTTGAAGGTATTGGAGGTGCGAGCCAAGGATCGGGGCGCCAACCTCAAGCGGGAGCTGGAGGCCAAGGACCGCATCATCGCCAACCTGGAACGACAGAACGCCGAACTGCTCGACCAGATCCGCCAGCTTCAAAAGATGGTGGGCGTCCAGCCGGTGGTGCGGAGGTGACCATGGTGGTGGTGCCATCGGACTTCCGCCTCACCTTCGCCGATGATGGGTTTCGCTGGGCTGGCGAGCGCCGCCCCGGCCTGCCTATCTTGCGTTGGCCTGACGGCCGCCTGTGCGAACCGGTGCTGGCTTATTTCGGCTACTCGGCCGAGGTCGCCCGGGTGCGAACCAGCTCGATGAAACCGGAAGCCTATGCCCTCCGCGAGTGGCTGGCCTTTCTGACCTGCAAGGGCAGGCGCTGGGACGAGGCTGACGACCTTCTGCTGCGCCAGTGGCGGGCCTGCCAGCGCGACGCCATCTCGGCGGGCGATATCGAGGCCCGCCAGGTCGAGCGCAAGCTCGACATCGTGTTCGAGTTCTACCGCCTGCTGCCGCAGGCGCTGCCCTTCGACGAGCGCGGCGAACCCCGGCGACTGTTCGTCGGTCGGGCGAGTGCTCGCGGCAGCGTGTATTTCCCCATCACCAGCAAAACCACCCTGGGACCGAAGGCCGAGGTGCGGGAGATGTGGTCGGGAGCCGAGCGGGTTGGCAAGATGCGGACCAAGCGCCCGACGCCGGACGAGTTTCAAGTTGGCAAGATCCTGACTTGGCTGCGCGCCAAGGCCGACCGCCAGACCACTCAGCGGGCCGGGGACGATGCTCAGCGTTGCCTGGGTTTGGAGGCCGAGCGGAAATGGCTGATCGGCCGCTGTATGGTCGATGGCGGCCTGCGCGCCCAGGAGGTTGCCGACCTGTCCCTCGACGCCTTGGCCAATGCACTGCGCACCGAATCCATCCCGGTACCCGCAGAGCCGCCTACGGCGGCCCGTGGCGGCCTTCACTCCCTCGATGTGCTGTCGGAAAGCCTGGAGGCGTGCTCGGCCCTGCTGGCCGCTCTGGACGCTCTGGAGGCGCGCCATCGCCGCTGCATCTACGTCGAGGTCACCGGCAAGGGCCGCAAGACCCGCATGGCGCCATTCGCCATCGATCTGGTGCGCGACCTGCTGGAGATCGGCATATGGACGGTGCGCCGCGAGCAGACGGCGGCGTGGGCGGTGCGCGACAAGAAGTTCCTGGCGCCGGGGCAGGCGTTCCTGTCGTTCAAGACCAAAGGGCCAATTCCATCAGGCGCTATCGCCGATCTGATGAAGGACGCCTTCAACGCAACGGGCATCAGCGGTAGCGGGCATCGGTTGCGTGCCCACTACGCAACCGTTACGGCATCCCGGCTGTGGGACGAGTGCTTCGCACTGAACGGCTACCGCTTCGACCAGACCGTGGTAAACATGGCGATGGAGCGGCTGGCCGAAGCGATGGGACACAGCCAGGTCACCACGACGGTGCGGCACTATCTGGACATGGCGTTGCTCCAGCACTTCGGCACGTCGAGCCGGGGCAAGTTGAACGTCGTGAAGGGTATCTGGGAGGCCGTCGTGAAGCGCCAGGGCGCCCTGTCTGAGGCAAAGATGCGGGTGATCCTGAAGGTCATTGACGGTCTGGCGGTGGTGCCGGACGGATCGGATCTTCAGGAAGTGCTGTCGATGACGCTGGACGATCCGGACCTCAATCCATCCTTGAACAAGCCTGCTACAACCGGAATGTCCAAGGCTGCCAAGCCCACATTGCAGGTCGTGAAATAGCCGTTCGGCCGACTTCAAGGCGAACCGCCTGCTTCGGGCGTGCGGGAAGTGGATCGCCCTGCCCGAAGGCAGGATCGATAGCGTGAAGGGCCACGTTTAATACTGCCCTATATTTAAACCCAGGCATGAACGATTATTTCTGTGCCAAGCGCTGGAGTATGAGGCGGATCATGGCGATGCGGCTGAAGGTGACGGAGGTGCGCAGGTACCGCTCGTAATGGCGTACCAGACGGCGGCCGCGTGTGATACCGCCGCAAGTTGGCTGGCCCCCCATATACCACCGCGGCCTGCCCATCCTGTGGGAATCGCGCGGACATTAGGATCCTGCACGTTACTTTCAACTGATATAGCATGGATGGCCTGCTTTAGCGTAAACTCTGGAGCATTCCGCCATTCTGCGATTCCGGAGGTTGCGGTCTCGCGAAGAGGGGAAGCCATGCTGTGTCAGGATCAGGGATACCAAGGAACAATGATGGCAAAGATAGAAATACCGGCGCCACTTATCGAAGCCGTCAAACACTCGCGTGTCATTCCCTTTCTGGGGGCGGGTGCATCCAAGGAGGCCATCGATCCGAGCGGAAATAGCCCCCCTGACGCCAACCAACTCCGTGACATTCTAGCGCAACGCTTTTTCGGTAAACCTATTCCGAACCGCGATCTGATGACCGTCGCTGAAATGGCCATCCGTAACGGCTCAGGCGAGTCGCTCGTCTTTGAAGAAGTTCGAAAGGTCCTAGTGCACTGACTCATTCAGAAGGTGCAGGCAAACGGCTGAGTTTATCGAGGATGGTGTCGGCCGGCTTGGTCCAGACGAAGGGGCTGGATGCCCTGTTGTGCTCGCGGATGTAGCGGGCGATGGCGTCCTGGAGGTCGGCCACGGACTTGAACACGCCGCGGCGGATGCTCCGTCGGGTGATGATGGAGAAGAAGCCCTCGACGGCGTTGATCCAGGAGGCTGAGGTGGGCGTGAAATGGAAGACCCAGCGCGGGTGATCGGCCAACCATTCCAGCACCTTGGGATGCTTGTGGGTGGCGTAATTGTCGACGATCGCGTGGATCACCTTGCCGACCGGCACCAAGCGCTCAACGGCGTTCAGGAACTTGATGAATTCCTTGTGGGTGTGCTTGGGCAGGCAGCGGCCGACCACGGTGCCGTCCAGGGTGTTCAGCGCGGCGAACAGCGTGGTGGTGCCGTTGCGCTTGTAATCGTGCGTCATCGTCCCGCACCTGCCGGGCTTCAGCGGCAAACCCGGCTGGGTGCGGTCGAGCGCCTGGATCTGGCTCTTTTCGTCGATGGACAGCACCACCGCGTGGCAGGGCGGGTCCATATAGAAGCCGACGATGTCCTCCACTTTGGCGGCGAAAGCCTGATTCGTGGACCCCTTGAAGGTGCGCAGCCGAAGCGGTTGGA
>NZ_BADK01000687.1 GCF_000333595.1 Azospirillum sp. B506 | reverse complement strand
CAGCCTGTCGGACCGGGTGTTTGGCAAAGCGGAGGCCCATGTCGGCAAGAGCTTCCGGCGCAGCATCGGCCGGGCGTGAGGAGCGGAGCCATGGACATCGCCTTTCTCTCCGACACGCTGGGCAAGCTGATGGCGGCACTGCCGACCACGCTTGGCCTGTTCTCCCTGGCCATCGCCTCCGGCGGCGTGCTGGCGCTCGGCATCGTCTGGATGCGCGTCAGCGGGATTTTCATCCTGGAATGGTTCGCCCGCGCCTATGTCTTCGTCTTCCGCGGGTCGCCGCTGCTGATCCAGCTTTTCCTGGTCTATTACGGGCTGGGTCAGTTTCCGGCCATCCGCCAGAGCCTGATCTGGCCGCTGCTGCGCGATCCCTTCTCCTGCGCCGTGATCGGGCTGGCCCTGTGCACCGCCGGCTATACGGCCGAGATCTTCCGCGGCGGGCTTCTGACCGTGCCGGCCCGCGAGATCGAGGCGGCGCGGGCCTGCGGCATGTCCGGCCTGCTGCTGTTCCGCCGCATCATCGCGCCCATCGCGATCCGCCGGGTGCTGCCCTCCTATTCGACGGAAATCGTCCTTATGGTCAAGTCGACCGCACTGGCGAGCCTCGTCACCGTCTGGGAGGTCACGGGCGTGGCCCAGCGGATCATCGCGCAAACCTACCGCACGATGGAGGTCTTCCTCTGCGCGGCGGTCATCTACCTCGTCCTGAACTTCGTCCTCGTGCGCCTGGTTGGCCTGCTGGAGCACCGGCTGTCACCGCATCTGCGCCCCCCGACGACCCGCGGCGAGCCGTCGCCCGCCGCATCGCCCGCCGCCGCGTCCAGCGCCACGCCGAATCCCACTTCCAGCCCGGGAGCCATTCCATGAGCATCGCCAACGCCACGACCGCGCTGACCGTGCGGGATATCCGCAAGTCGTTCGGCGGGCACGCCGTCCTGAAGGGGATCTCGCTGGATGCGCGAGAAGGCGACGTCATCTCGATCCTCGGGGCCAGCGGCTCAGGCAAGAGCACCTTCCTGCGCTGCATCAATCTGCTGGAAACGCCGGACGACGGAGAGATCACCGTCGCGGGCGAGACGATCGCCATGCGCAAGCGGCGCGACGGCCGCCTGGAGCCGAAGGACCGCCGGCAGGTCGACCGCATCCGCTCCGAACTCGCCATGGTGTTCCAGAGCTTCAACCTGTGGTCCCACATGACGGTCCTGGAAAACCTGATCGAGGGGCCAATCCATGTGCAGAAGCGGCCGCGCGCCGAATGCATCGAGGAGGCCGAGGCGCTGCTGGACAAGGTCGGGCTCGCCGACCGGCGCCATTACTATCCGGCCTTCCTGTCCGGCGGTCAGCAGCAGCGCGCGGCCATCGCCCGCGCCGTGGCGATGCAGCCGAAGGTGATGCTGTTCGACGAGCCGACCTCCGCGCTGGACCCCGAACTGGTCGGCGAGGTGCTGCGGGTGATGCGGGCGCTGGCCGAGGAGGGGCGGACGATGCTGGTCGTCACCCATGAGATGAGCTTCGCCCGCCACGTGTCCAACCGGGTGATGTTCCTGCACCAGGGCGAGGTCGAGGCCGAGGGCACGCCGGACGAGCTGTTCAGTGCATCGAAGTCGGACCGCTTCCGTCAGTTCGTATCGGGCTTCGCCAAGCAATGACCGCGCCGGCCCCACCCCTGTCCCCGCAGCATGGAACGGAGTCCGGCATGTCGTCCATCCGTCTCGAAGGCC
>NZ_BADK01000688.1 GCF_000333595.1 Azospirillum sp. B506 | reverse complement strand
CGTCGAGATGAGAGTCTGGCCGCCATGGCTCTGGAAGAAGTCTTGGGCATGCTCGGATTCGCCGTGGTCGGGATCGAGGACAATGCCGATGCTGCGATCGCCGCGGCCGAGCGTCTGCATCCGGACATCGTGATGATGGACATCCGCCTGCTGGGGCCGCGCGACGGGATCGAGGCCGCGGCGGTAATCCGTCAGCGGACGGGCATCCGCTGCATCTTCACCTCCGCCTTCGGCGATCCGGAGACCCGCCACCGCGCCGCCGAATGCGAGCCCTTCGGCTTCATCCGCAAGCCCTATTTCCCGGCGGAACTCCAGCGGGCGCTGGGCCATGCGGTGGAGCTGTTGACGGGGCGCGGCTGAATACCCCCACCCGCAAAAAAGCCGGCCCCCGCGCGTCGCCGCACGGAGGCCATCCAGTTCCGGGGGAAGACTGCAAAGGGCCGGATCAGCCGAACTTGTAGCTGATGCCGTAGCCGCCACGCGGATAGTCCCAGGCGATGTTGCCCTTGTCCTGGCAGACGACGCGGCAGGTGCCGCATTCCAGGCAGCCGTCGGTCACCAGGGTCACACCGCCGGTCTCGTTCTTGCTGTAGCAGGCGGCCGGGCAGCAGAAGGTGCAAGCCTGCTTCTCGCAGGTCTGGCAGGCCTCCACGCTCTTGATCTGGATGTGCGGCCGGCTTTCATCGACGATGTAACGGTTCTGATAGAGCTTCTCTTCGACCTTCACCATGATGCTCATCGCACGGCCCTCACCAGCTTGATTGCGTCACCGACCAGTCCCATCACCGAGCGACGCTTGATGAAGGACTTCATGATCTGCTTTTCCTTGGTCTTCTTGTCGACACTGTCGACGGTGAACCAGTTGTGGGCCGCCGCGGTGATTTCATCGGGATAGGCGCCGAAGAACTGCTTGTTGCCGTGCATGATGCCGGGCAGCTCGCGGTACTTCTTCAAATCCTTCATGATGAAGCTGTCATCCAGCTTCTTCTTGTAGGCGGCGAGGTTCGACGCGGTATAGCCCTTGCCGGCGGCCTTCAGCTCGATCACCGTCTCCGCCGCCATCCGGCCCGACGCCATGGCGAGGTTGGAGCCCTCGCGATGGGCGGCGTTGTTGAAGTGGGCGGCGTCGCCGACCACCATCCAGCCGTCGCCATAGAGCTGCGGAACCGCCTTGTAACCGCCTTCCGGGATCATATGGGCGGCATATTCCTTCATCTCAGCCCCTTCGATCAGCGGCTTGATGACGGGGTGGTTCTTCAGATCCTCCAGCATCCTGTAGGGCGGGCAGGAGCCGTTCTTGAAGTCGGAGATCAGGCAGCCGATGCCGATCGTCAGCGATTCCTTGTTGGTGTAGAGGAAGGCGGTGCCGACCATCCCCTTGGTCACCTTGCCCATGATCTCGATGACGACGCCTTCGTCCTCCTTGATGCCGAAGCGCTGCTGGATCAGCTCCGGATCGATGAAGAGGATTTCCTTGACCGCCAGTGCCACATTCTCCGGCGCCGCCTCATCCTGAAGCCCGGCACGCTTGGCGAGCAGGGCGTTGACGCCGTCGGCCATGATGACGACGTCGGCATGGATCTCGCCGCCCTCGCGGTCGGTGCGCACGCCGATCACCTTGCCGGACGGATCGCGGATCAGCTCCGTCACCGTCGTCTCGCAGATCTGCAGGCCGCCGACCTTGCGGATCTGCTCGCCCCACCATTTGTCGATGTTGGCGCGGATGATGGTGTAGCGGTTCGGCTTGTCGGAATTGAAGGATTCCGAGCGGTAATTGGTGCCGACATAGCTGTCTTCGCCCAGCAGCCAGACGCGCTGTTCGATGATGTGGCGCTCGGTCGGGCAATCTTCCCGGAAATCCGGGATGATCTTCTCCAGCTCATGCGAATACATGATGCCGCCCTGGACGTTCTTGGCGCCGGGATATTCGCCGCGTTCCAGCTGGAGCACCTTCAGCCCCTGCTTGGCCAGCGTGTAGGTCGCGGCGTTGCCGGACGGGCCGGCACCGATGACGATGGCGTCGAACTTTTCGACCATGTCGACAGGCTCCTTTCTCGTCCGGCGGTCAGCCGGCCATGCGGTTGACGGACAGGCGGCGGCCGAAGGCATCGGTCAGCGCCGGCAGGATCTTCAGCGCGTCGCCGACCAGCCCGAGATGGGCGAAGTCGAAGATCGTCGCGTTCGGATCGGTGTTGATCGCCAGGATCAGGTCCGACTTCTCCATGCCGACCCGATGCTGGATGGCGCCGGAGATGCCGGCGGCGATGTAGAGCTTCGGCCGCACCGTCTTGCCGGTCTGCCCGACCTGACGGTCGTTGGTGGCCCAGCCGGCCTGGACCAGCGGACGGGTGACCCCGACCTCGGCGCCCAGGACCTTGGCAAGGTCGAAGACCAGCTTCATGTTCTCGACCTTGCCCAGCCCCTTGCCGGCCGACACGATGATGTCGGCGAAGGCCAGTTGCGCCTCGTTCTGCTCACGGTCGGCGATGAAGTTCAGGACCTTGGTGACGATGTCCTCTTCGCGCAGGTCCGGCTGGATTTCGATGACGCGGCCGGTGCGGGCATCGTCGCGCTCCGGCATCGCCATGACGCGCGGGCGGACGGTGGCCATCTGCGGCCGGTAGGCCAGCGTCTGGATGGTGCAGAGCAGCGTGCCGCCGAAGGTCGGCCGGGTGGCGGCCAGCGAACGGTTGTCGGCGTAGATGTCCAGCTCGGTGCAGTCGGCGGTCAGGCCGGTCGCCAGCGTGGTGGCGATGGCGCCGGCCAGATCGCGGCCCAGCGTGGTGGCGCCCAGCAACACGATCTCCGGCTTGTGGCTGTTCACGACGTCGGTCATGACGCGGCAATAGGGATCGGTGCGGTAGTCGGCCAGCGCCGGATCGGTCACCTTGTAGACGATGTCGGCGCCATAGCTGATGGCGTCGCCGCAGATGCGGTTCAGGTCGGGGCTTTCGGCGCCCAGCACCACGGCACCGACCTCCACCCCCAGCTTGTCGGCCAGCTTGCGGGCTTCGCCCAGCAGCTCCAGCGACACGGAATGGACGATGCCGCGCTCCTGCTCCACGATCACCCAGACGTTCTTGTAAACCTTCAGGTGTTCGGGAAGCTGGAACTTGCGGCCCTGGGGCTTGCTCGGTTCGCTCATCGTCGGGTCTCCCGCGGGTAAATCGTCAGAGCCCGGCCGCGGCGCGGGCGAGCAGGTCGCCGGCCAGCTTGGGCTGGGCGGCGAAGATGGCGTCGATGGCGGCGGCCGCCATCGCGTCGGGGGTATCGGATGCGGCCTCGATCATCTTGGCCTTCTCGGCACGCGGCTTCGGCACGAACACCTTCGACACCACGGTCGGCGATCCCTTCAGACCGACACGGCCCTCCTCGGCACCGGTGAAGTCGCGGCTCCAGGTCTTCAGCTCGTAGCGGGCGGCGCGGAACAAATCGTCCATCTTGCCGAAACGGATGGTGTTGGTGCCCTCCAGCATGGTGATCATGCAGGGCAGCTTGGTCTTCAGCACCTGCACGCCGCCTTCGGAGCGGCGCTGAACCACGATTTCCTTGGACGCGATGTTCAGGTCCTCGATCTTCGTGATGTAGGTCAGCTGCTCGAAACCGAGACGGGTGGCGATGCCGGGACCGACCTGGGCGGTGTCGCCGTCCACCGTCTGCTTGCCGCAGAAGACGATGTCGACCGGTTCCTCCTCCGCCAGCTTCTGGATGGCGGAGGTCAGGGCATAGGAGGTCGCCAGCGTGTCCGAACCGGCGAACTTGCGGTCGGTCAGCAGAACCGCATCGTCGGCCCCCAGCGACAGCGCCTTGCGCAGCGAAGTCTCCGCATCGGC
>NZ_BADK01000689.1 GCF_000333595.1 Azospirillum sp. B506 | reverse complement strand
AAAAGAAGCGAAGCCCGAGCACGAGCGCCGACACCAGCGCCATCGACGCCAGGAATTGCAGCCGGTACAGCCGCGCCTCGTCGAACGGGCGCGACGGCGCACGACCCAGCTCGGCGACGGGGTCGGACAGAAAGGGCTCTTTTCGGATGGCCTGTCTGTGGCCAGTCTGTTGACGCTCGCGGAGGCCGGCCGGGACCGCCGCGAGGCGATGCACAAGTGTTGCTTAATGCTCGCGCGGATTCAACCGCAAGCAAATCAAATCCACCAGGGCGCGACTCTTTGACTGTTTTCCTCGCGCCTGACTCGCGGGAAGCAAACAGTACGGTGAACAGGCAGTGAATTGGCTGCGCGTTCAACTGTCCAATTTTAGGCACGAAATCCCTTCGACTTGCAACGATTCAGCCACGAAGATTAACGACGCCAGCGGCGGTCCGCACCCTCGCCCGGTCGGTCAGGGTCATCGCGAGGCTTTAAAACGCCTGCCGGCACCGCTATGGTCGCGCGCGCGTGCCTTGAGACCCGCAAGCCACCTTACAATCCAGCGCCCGCTTCCTCCGGAGAGTGCCGATGATCCCCCGCTATACCCGCCACGAAATGGCCCGCATCTGGGAGCCGGAAAACCGCTTCCGCATCTGGTTCGAGATCGAGGCGCACGCCTGCGACGCGCAGGCCGAGCTGGGCGTGATCCCGAAGGAAGCCGCCAAGGCGGTGTGGGAGCGCGGCAAGTGGGAGATCGACCGCATCGACGAGATCGAGCGCGAGACCCGCCACGACGTCATCGCCTTCCTGACCAACCTCGCCGAATATGTCGGCCCGGAGGCCCGCTTCGTCCACCAGGGCATGACCTCGTCGGACGTGCTGGACACCTGCCTCGCCGTCCAGCTGACCCAGGCCGCCGATCTGCTGCTGGCCGACATGGACGCCCTGCTGGCCGCGCTGAAGCGCCGGGCCTATGAGCACAAGAACACCGTCACCATCGGCCGCAGCCACGGCATCCATGCCGAGCCGACGACCTTCGGCCTGAAACTGGCCGGCCATTACGCCGCCTTCGCCCGCGGGCGCGAGCGTCTGGTCCAGGCGCGCAAGGACATCGCCACCTGCGCCATCTCCGGCGCCGTCGGCACCTTCGCCAACATCGACCCACGGGTGGAGGAGCATGTCGCCGCCAAGCTGGGCCTGTCGGTCGAGCCGGTGTCGACCCAGGTCATCCCGCGCGACCGCCATGCCTTCTTCTTCTCCGTCCTGGGCGTGATCGCCTCGAGCATCGAGCATCTGGCGACGGAAATCCGCCACCTGCAACGCACCGAAGTGCGCGAGGCGGAAGAGTATTTCCACCCCGGCCAGAAGGGCTCGTCGGCGATGCCGCACAAGCGCAACCCGGTCCTGTCGGAGAACCTGACCGGTCTGGCCCGCATCGTGCGCTCCGCCGTCGTCCCGGCGCTGGAGAATGTCGCGCTTTGGCACGAGCGCGACATCTCGCACAGCTCGGTCGAGCGCATGATCGGCCCCGACGCCACCGTCACGCTGGACTTCGCCCTGGTGCGCCTGACCAGCATGATGGAAAAGCTGGTGGTCTATCCGGAACGCATGCAGAGGAACCTGGACGATCTGGGCGGTCTGGTCTTCTCGCAGCGCGTGCTGCTGGCGCTGACCCAGGCCGGCATGAGCCGCGAGGACAGCTACAAGGCGGTGCAGCGCAACGCCATGCAGGTGTGGGAGAAGGGCGGCAACTACCTGGACCTGCTGTCGAGCGATCCCGACATCGCCAAGCACATCGGCCGCGACAAGCTGGAGCCGATGTTCGACATGTCCTATCACACCAAGCATGTCGACACGGTGTTCAAGCGCGTGTTCGGCGAATAACCGGCCATTCCTGTCGAATGAAGGGCGTGCGGGCCGTTGCAGCGTCTTCCGCAGGGCGGCAAAGACTTGCCGGTGGATGACAAACGGCCTCGCCGCACCTACTCTATCTTGAGAAGCATGTGCCCGGGCGGGGCAATCCTGAACAGAGCGAGGACCGTACCCATGGCGATGGAAGCCGCCACGATCGAAAAGCTCATCAAGGAAGGCATCCCGGACGCGGTCGTGGAGATCGCGGACCTGCGCGGCGACGGCGATCACTATGCCGCGCTCGTCACCTCCGCCGCCTTCAAGGGCAAGAGCCGGGTGCAGCAGCACCAGATGGTCTACGCATCCCTCCAGGGGAAGATGGGCGGCGAACTGCACGCCCTGGCGCTGACCACCGCGGTGCCTGAGGGCGCCTGATCAAAGTTGCAACGGACAAGGCCGCGGCACCGCCGGGCCCAATCGGAAGGGTTACCCAAGTCATGGTCGATCAGAACGTCGTCGAGCGCATCGAGCAGGACATCAAGAACAACGATGTCGTCCTCTACATGAAGGGAACGCCGGTGTTCCCGCAATGCGGCTTCTCCGCCGCCGTCGTCCAGGTGCTGAGCCACACCGGCGTCAAGTTCAAGGGCGTCAACATCCTGGAGGATCCGGGCCTGCGCCAGGGTCTGAAGGAATACTCGAACTGGCCGACCTTCCCGCAGCTCTACGTCAAGGGCGAGCTGGTCGGCGGCTGCGACATCGTCCGCGAGATGTATGAATCGGGCGAGTTGCAGACCCTGCTGGCCGACAAGGGCGTCGCCACCGCCGCCTGACCGCACCGCGGTTCAGACGAGAAACGGAAAAGCCCCGCTTCGGCGGGGCTTTTTCATGCCTGGACGGTGGGTGACTGGCAGCGATGCCGGCCGCGCAGCCCGGCCATGCCCGTCGGCCCGCTGCCGGATTGCACAAACAATGTGCTAAACGGACGGTATGGTTCAGACCCTGCCGCCCGCCAAGGCCCCGACCTCCACGACCGCGGCGTTCGTCGCGGCGCTCTCCTCCTACCTGATCTGGGGGCTGGTCAACCCGGTCTTCTTCAAATCGCTGGGCGATGTCGGCGCGGTGGAGATCGTCGCCCACCGCGTGGTGTGGACGGTGGTGCTGGTCGGCTCCATCGTGCTGGCGACCCGCGGGCCGGCGGCCGTCGTCATGGCGGTGGGCAGCTGGCGCCGGTTGGGCATTCTGGTGGTCACCACCCTGCTGGTCACCGTCAACTGGACCGTCTTCATCTGGGCGGTGGTGAACAGCCGGCTGGTCGAGGCCAGCCTGGGCTATTTCATCAATCCGCTGATCAATGTGCTGCTGGGCGTCCTGTTCCTGAACGAACGGCTCAGCCGCGGCCGGATGCTGGCGGTCGCCATCGCCACCGCCGGCGTCGGCAGCCTCGTCGCCAGCTATGGCGCCGTGCCCTGGATCGCCCTGTCGCTGGCGCTGTCCTTCGGCTTCTACGCCCTGGTCCGCAGAAAGCGGCGATCGATCCTGTCATCGGCCTGCTGGTGAAAACCGCCCTGCTGCTGNCCGGCGCCCTCGGCTATCTGCTGTGGCTGGGCGGCGACGGCGCCCTTCGCCATGGCTGGAGCCAGAACACCCTGCTGGTGCTGGCCCGACCGATGACGGCGGTGCCGCTGGTGCTGTTCATGATCGGGGCGGGGCGGCTGACGCTGACCACCATGGGGCTGCTGCTATATGTCGGGCCGACCGGCCAGCTTCTGCTGGGCGTGCTGGTCTACGGCGAAACCTTCACCCGCAGCCACGCCATCACCTTCGCCTGCATCTGGGTGGCTCTGGCCGTCTTCACCGCCGACGCGGTGCACAGCCACCGCGCCACCACCCGCACCGCCGCCGCCGAGTAGGACTTATCTCGGCGTCAGGCCATGGGCGATGGTGTGGGCAAGCGTGCCGACCATCGCGCAGATGCCGGCATCGTCGCGGCCGAACACCACCTGATCGAGGAATCCCAGCCCGAAGCTGAGCGTCGCGATGCCGGCCGCCACATTGGCAAGGTCGGCGTCGGCGGCGATCGCGCCGCGGTCGCGGTAGCCCTCCAGCCGTTTCATCAGGCAGGGGATGCGGCTCTCCGACAGGGTGCGCGCCATCTCGTCCGCCACCGCCTGATCGACCAGGGCACGGGCCAGCACCACGCGGGTGAAGTCACGGCATTTCCAGCTGTGCTTCAGATGCGCGTGCAGGAAACGGGCGAGGTCGGTCTCCAGATCCTCGTGCGGCGGCGGCAGGTCGCAGCCGCCCGCCTCCTCGCGCCAGTAGCGCTCGACCACCGCCACCAGCAGTCCGCTCTTGCCCGAGAAATAGCGCTGGATCAGCTGTTCGTTGACCCCGGCCCGGCCGGCGATCTCGCGCGTCGTCGCCGCGTCGAAGCCACGCTCGGCGAACACCAGCTTGGCGGCGTCGAGCAGCGCGCTCTCGGTCGCTGCGCGGTCGCGCTTGCGTCCGCCGCCCTCGCAGGCACCGTCGGTGCCGCCAGTGCCATTGCCGGGGCAACAGCCGTCCGCATCCCTGCTTGCGTCCAAATCCCGTCCCTCCCCGGTCCGTGCCATCGGCGTCATAATAAGTATGCAGATACATACTTGACAAGCGGCAGGCTTGGGTTCAAGTATGTACCCACATACATACAAGCTGATTAGCCCGACAGGGGCCCAACAGGGGGTAGTCCCGCCATGCCGCAGAGCACCGATCCGCACAGCACCGCAACCCCGGACCTGTTCACCCCGCTGCGTCTCGGCGCGATCGAGCTGCCGAACCGTGTCGTCATGGCGCCGATGACCCGCAGCCGTGCCGGTGACGGCAACTGCCCCACCGCGCTGACCGCCGAATATTATGCGCAGCGCGCCTCGGCCGGCCTGATCATCACCGAGGCGACGCAGGTCTGCGACACCGCCCAGGGCTATCCCAGCACGCCGGGCATCCACACCGACGCCCAGACGCTGGCCTGGCGCGCGGTGGCGGACGCCGTGCATGACGCCGGCGGGCGGATCGTCACCCAGCTCTGGCATGTCGGCCGCATTTCCCACCCGCGCTTCCAGCCGAACGGCGCCGCCCCGGTCGCCCCCTCGGCCATCGCGGCGAAGGGCCAGCTCTTCACCGGTGCCGGCATGGAGCCCTTCCCGGTGCCGCGCGCCCTTGAGACCGCCGAGATCCCCGCTCTGGTCCGCCATTTCGCCGATGCCGCCAAGCGCGCGGTGTTCGACGCCGGTCTGGACGGCGTCGAGATCCACGCCGCCAACGGCTATCTGATCGACCAGTTCCTGCGCGACAGCACCAATACCCGCACCGACCAATATGGCGGGACGGTGGAGAACCGCTGCCGCTTCCTGTTGGAGATCCTGGAGGCCACGGCCCATGCCGTCGGCGCCGACCGCATCGGCGTGCGCCTGTCGCCGACCGGCGTGTTCAACGACATGACGGACAGCGACCCGCTGCCGCATTTCCTGGCGATCACCAAGGCGCTGAATCCGTTCAACCTCGCCTATCTGCATGTGATCGAGGGACGGCCCGGCCACCACATGGCCCCGCCGGAGGGGGCGCCGCATGTGGCGTCCGCCCTGCGCGCCGCCTACAAGGGTCCGTTCATCCTGAATGGCGGCTACAGCCGTGGCGACGCCGACGCCGCCCTCGCCAAGGGTGAGGCCGATGCGGTCAGCTTCGGCGAGGCCTTCATCTCCAACCCGGACCTGCCCGCCCGCTTCCGCGTCGGCGCGTCGCTGGCCGAGCCGGACCGCACCACCTATTACGGCGGCGACGCCAAGGGCTACACCGACTATCCTGCCCTGGAATCCGTCGCAGCCTGACCGGTTTGCGGCCTCACTGCCCCGGTGAGGCCGCAATACCTCTCGACGTGAGAGAGCGCGTCGTGAGTGCGTCGTGAGACGCAAATCCCCGCTGCCCCCGGCCCGGTTCCCCCCTGGGCCGGGGGGCTTTTTTATGTGGGGCTGCTTTATCGGGCCGGGCCGCTACGCCGCCCCGCCCTCTCCCTCCGTCCCATTGTCCAGCCCGCGGGCCAATGCCGCGATGGTGCCGTAGCCAACCTGATCGGCCGGATCGATCTCCGCCATCTTGGCAAGGATCGCCAGCGCCTTGGCACGGTTGTGGCGGCGCAGTTCGATGAAGGCCAGCGCCTTCATGGTGAACAGGAAGAAGCGCGCCGGACCGGCCGCCGTCCAATCGGTGGAGTCCGAGGTCAGTTGCGACCAGTCGGCGGGAAAGCCACCCTGGAGGGCTGCGGCGTCCAAGCCGATGCGGGCCACCCGCTCCGCCTCCGCCAGCTTCTTACGGTTGAAGTAGAATTTGTAGAGCGCGTAGAAGACCGGCAGCACCCGCGGCCCCTTGCGGTGCGCCTCCCACAGCAGCGCCTCGCAGGCCTCCGGCATGTCGCGCGCCTTCACCGCCTCCTGCAACAGTTCGTCGATCTGTTCGGGCACGTCGCCGAAGGCCATCCGGCCGTTCGACATCCTGAGTTCGATCGGTTCGTCGCTCATCGCTTCCCTCGTCCCTGTTTTCTGCTGCAGCAATCAACCATCCGACGCACCGACGACGCCTCATGGTACGCGCGCGGACACGGGAAAAGACCATAATATTTTTGTGCGGCGAAGTGTCGCGGCTGTCGCAAAAGCGACACGCGCAAAACCCGACAAAATTGTTCGCGTTCGGAACATTGTCGGACATTTGCCATGCCTTCCGGACCTGACAATCGTTAAAAATCAATGCCTTGAATGTTTGGCACGGCCCTTGCTCTATTCCTCGTCAGATCAGCCGGCATTCCCGGCAACGCGGCTTGAGGAGGCGGGACATGGTGACTCTGACGGATGCGGCTGTTTCCACCCTGGAGCAGGTCCTGGCGAAGTCGGGCGGTGCGGCCGCCGGCTTGCGGATCGCCGTGACCGACGGCGGCTGCGCCGGCCTGAAATACCAGATGGGGCTTGAGGCGGCGGCCGGCGACGACGACACGGTGCTCAGCTTCGGCCCGGTCACCATCTTCGTCGACGCCAACAGCCAGCCCTTCCTCAGCGGCGTGGTGGTCGATTTCGTCGAGGGCATCGAAGGCTCCGGCTTCAAGTTCGACAACCCGAACGCGACCAGCAGCTGTGGCTGCGGCAAATCCTTCTCGGCCGGCGAAGGCGGGGGCGGCTCCTGCTCCACCACGTCGTCCAGCTGCGGGTCGTCTGCCCCCTATTCGACCCACTGATCCCGCCCCCGGACACTCTTCCCGGACATCTTCCCCTAGGCGCGCACCCCACGGAAAGGCAGCAGCGACATGTGGAACTACACCGACAAGGTCAAGGAACACTTCTTCAACCCGAAGAATTCCGGTGTCCTGGACAGCGCCAACGCGGTCGGCGAGGTCGGCTCCATCACCTGCGGCGATGCGCTGCGTCTGATGCTGAAGGTCGATCCCGACACCCAGATCATCCTGGATGCGAAGTTCCAGACCTTCGGCTGCGGCTCGGCCATCGCGTCCTCCTCGGCGCTGACCGAGATGATCATCGGCAAGACGGTGGACGAGGCGCTGACCCTGACCAACCGTGACATCGCCGAGTATCTCGGCGGCCTGCCGCCGGAGAAGATGCACTGTTCCGTCATGGGTGCCGAGGCGCTGCGCGCCGCCATCGCCAACTACAAGGGCGAGGCGTGGGAAGACGACCATGAGGAAGGCGAGCTGGTCTGCAAATGCTTCGGCATCGACGCCGCCATGATCGAGCGCGCGGTGACCGTCAACGGCCTGACCACGCTTGAGGAGGTCACCCACTACACCAAGGCCGGCGGCTCCTGCCAGACCTGCCACGAGAAGATCGAGGAGGTGCTGGAGGTGGTGCTGGCCAAGACCGGCGCCCTGAAGCCCGCCGCGAAGCATGCCCCCGGCACCGTCGGGCTGGATGCCATCAAGCCGCTGGAACCCAAAGCCGAACCGGCCGCGGCGCCGAAGCTGACGAATGTCCAGCGCATGCAGGCGATCATGTCGGCCATCGAAGAGATGCGCCCGCAGATCCAGCGCGACGGCGGCGATGTGGAGCTGGTCGACATCGACGGCAAGGACATCTATGTGCGGCTCTCCGGCGCCTGCTCCGGCTGTTCGCAGTCGGCCGGCACCATGATGGGCGTGCAGATGAAGCTGGTCGAGAAGCTCGGCGAGTTCGTGCGGGTCAAGCCCGCGTCCCTCATGCCGGCCCATGCGGGCTAAGGGGAGCGCCAGACCATGAGCCAGGGCATCTATCTCGACAACAACGCCACCACCCGCGTCGATCCGGAAGTGCTGCAGGAGATGCTGCCGCTCTTCACCGAGCATTTCGGCAACCCGTCCTCGATGCACGGCTTCGGTGCCGCTGTGGGCGGCAAGATCGAATGGGCGCGCAAGCAGGTCCAGGCCCTGCTGGGCGCCGCCCATGACAGCGAGATCGTCTTCACCTCCGGCGGGACGGAAAGCGACAACACCGCCATCCTGTCGGCGCTGGAAGCCTATCCGAAGAAGCGCGAGATCGTCACCAGCGTGGTGGAGCATCCCGGCGTGCTGGCGCTCTGCGAGTATCTGGAGAAGAAGCGCGGCTACACCGTCCACCGCATCCCGGTGGACAACAAGGGCAACCTCGACATGGAGGCCTACCGCGCAGCATTGTCCGACCGGGTCGCCATCGTCTCCATCATGTGGGCCAACAACGAGACCGGGACGATCTTCCCGGTCGAGGAACTGGCGCGCATGGCCAAGGAGGTCGGCGCCGTCTTCCACACCGACGCGGTGCAGTCGGTCGGCAAGATCCCGATGAAGCTGGCCGACAGCGCCATCGACATGCTGTCGCTGTCCGGCCACAAGCTGCACGCTCCCAAGGGCATCGGCGCGCTGTACGTCAAGCGCGGCCTGCGCTTCCGCCCGATGCTGCGCGGCGGCCATCAGGAGCGCTCCCGCCGGGCTGGCACCGAGAACGCGCCCGCCATCGTCGGGCTGGGTGCCGCCGCCCAGCTGGCGCTCGTCCATATGGGCGAGGAGAACACGCGGGTGAAGGCGCTGCGCGACAAGCTGGAACAGGCGATCCTGGCGGCGGTGCCGAGCTGCTTCGTCACCGGCAACCCGGCCGACCGCCTGCCCAACACCTGCAACATCGCCTTCGAATACATCGAGGGCGAGGCGATCCTCCTGCTGCTGAACGAGGCCGGCATCGCCGCATCGTCCGGTTCGGCCTGCACCTCGGGGTCGCTGGAGCCGAGCCACGTCATGCGCGCCATGGGCGTGCCCTACACCGCGGCCCATGGCGCCACCCGCTTCTCGCTGTCGCGCGATACGACGGAGGAGGAGATCGACCGGGTCATCGCCGTGGTGCCGGGCATCATCGCCAAGCTGCGCAGCCTGTCGCCCTACTGGCAGCAGGAAGCCGGCAAGCCCAAAGAGTTCGCACCCGTTTATTCCTAACACCGAGATCGCAGGCCGGGCCGGTGGCCCGTCCCGGCACCCCGCCCGACGACACCCCGTCGGGGCGGGTTCCCGGCCCGGTCTGCGACACTTTTCAAAGGGGACAGGCGGTCCCCGCGCGCGAGGTGCCCCCATGCCCATCACCTTCGCCACCATCAACGACACCACGCTGCGCGACGGCGAACAGACCGCCGGCGTCGCCTTCACGCTCGACGAGAAGATCGCCATCGCCAAGGCGCTCGATGCCGCCGGCGTGCCGGAACAGGAGATCGGCATCCCCGCCATGGGCGAGGAGGAGCGCGAGGGCATCCGCGCCGTGGCGGCGCTGGGGCTGAAAGGCCGGCTGATGGTGTGGTGCCGCATGCACGACACCGACCTGAAGGCGGCGCTGTCCTGCAATGTCGGCTTCGTCAACCTGTCGATGCCGGTGTCCGACATCCACATCACCAGGAAGCTGAAGCGCACCCGCGCCTGGGCCTTGGCGGAGATCGAGCGCCGGGTGAAGCAGGCGCGCGACCATGGGCTGGAGGTCAGCGTCGGCGGCGAGGACTCGTCGCGCGCCGACATGGATTTCCTGATCGCCGCCGCCACGGTGGCGCAGGAAGCCGGCGCCCGTCGCTTCCGATTTGCCGACACGCTGGGCGTGCTCGACCCTTTCCAGACGCGCGCCTGCATCGACCGGCTGCGCCGGGCCACCGACCTGGAGATCGAGATCCACGCCCATGACGATCTGGGCCTCGCCAACGCCAACTCGCTGGCGGCGGTGCTGGGCGGCGCCACCCATGTCAACACCACGGTGAACGGGCTGGGCGAGCGCGCCGGCAACGCCCCGCTGGAAGAGGTGGTGGTGTCGCTGAAACACCTCTACCACATCGACACCGGCATCGAGACGCGCTCGCTCGGCACCATCAGCGATCTGGTGGAGCGGGCCTCCAACCGGCCGGTGGCCGTCAACAAATCCATCGTCGGCGCCGCCGTCTTCACCCACGAGGCCGGCATCCACGTCGACGGGCTGCTGCGCGACCGCGCCACCTACCAGAATTTCGATCCGGCCGAGGTCGGGCGCGAACACCGCATCGTGCTGGGCAAGCATTCGGGAACCGCGGCGGTGAAGCTGGCCTATGAGCGCCTCGGCATCGCCTGCGACGATGCCACCGCGCAGGCGGTGCTGCCGCGTGTCCGGGCACTGGCCACCCGCGCCAAGCGGCCGCCCACGCCCGAGGAACTGCACGCCTTCCTGGAGGCGGCGACATGAGCACAGCCAATACGCCCCCCGGCATTCTGGCCCTGCTGCGCGAGGACGTCGCCTGCGTCTTCGACCGCGACCCGGCGGCGCGCAACGTCTTCGATGTGCTGACCTGCTATCCCGGCATCCATGCGCTGGTGATCTACCGCTTCGCCAATGCGGCCTGGCGGCGGGGGCTGCGCTGGCCGGCACGCTTCCTGTCCTATCTCGCCCGCGCGCTGACCAACATCGACATCCATCCCGGCGCCGGCATCGGCCGCCGTTTCTTCATCGATCATGGCGCCGGCGTGGTGATCGGCGAGACGGCGGAAATCGGCAACGACGTGACGCTCTATCATGGGGTGACGCTGGGCGGCACCTCCTGGACCAAGGGCAAGCGGCATCCGACGCTGGCGGACGGCGTTCTGGTGGGTGCCGGAGCCAAGATCCTGGGACCGATCACCGTCGGGGCCAAGGCGCGGGTCGGCGCCAACTCCGTGGTGACCAAGCCGGTGCCGGCGGGCATGACCGTGGTCGGCATCCCCGGCCGGGTGGTGCGGCCGGAGGCCTACCGCCGGCTGTCCGATCCCCAGCTTGCCAATAAAGGCATAGATCTGGAGCATCACCTGATGCCCGACCCGGTCGGCAAGGCCATCGCCTGCCTGATCGAGCACATCAACCGCATCGAAGCCCGGCTGGATGCCCAGACACCATCCGGCCAGACTGCAACCGTACCGTCACAGTTTCTTGATAAAAACATCCGTCTGTCGGAAATTCGCCTGGGCGATATGGGCCGCGACATCCGGCTGGACGGTGTGGCCTGCAGCGCCTGTGGCAACATCTGCGACCAGGAGGGGTGCGCCCCCTCCCCTTCCACCCAGCAGCATGCGTGAGGAGTCTTCGACGATGAGCGATTTCACCGACGACCTCGACGATCTGGAAACCGCGGAAGACTTCCTGCGCTTCTTCCATGTCACCTACGACCAGCGCGTGGTCAATGTGAACCGCCTGCACATCCTGCAGCGTTTCCACGACTATCTGTCGGAGGACAACGGGATGGAAGGATTGGACGACGAAGGCACCTCGGCGCGCTATCGCTTCCACCTGGAGCGGGCCTACCAGGATTTCGTCGTCTCCAACGCCATCGCCGAGAAGACCTTCAAGGTCCACAAGGAAGAGGCGCGCAAGATGGCCGACCGCTTCGTTCCGCTGGACAGCCTGCTCGGCAGCCCCGTCGGCTGAGCTGCCGGCGCCGGTGAAAGGGATGAAAGGGGGCGCCTGTCGCGGCGCTCCCTTTGCCGTCAGTGGATCTTGTTCTCGTTCCGGCCGCCGTCTCGCCGGTAGACATGGACATGGTAGGCCGCCATCGGATTCTCATCGATGTAGCGCAGCAGCTCCTGCTCGGTCCGCGGCGTGGCGTTGCGGATCAGAACCTGCCAGGCCGGCTCCATCGTCGCCCGTTGTGTCTCGTCATGGGGCAGCATGATGAAGCCGGCCCATTCCGGATCGAAATCCGCCAGATAGCTCCTGGTGTAGTGCTTCATCATCGCAGCGTCGTTGACGTTGACGCTTTCCATGTTCTCGAAACAGACACGCAGATCCATCGCCGGTCTCCTCATGAAAAAGGGAGCGGTCCCGCCAATTGCCCGACAGGGATGGCCGCAGCTCCGCAATGCTCTACTTTTTCAAACAGCCGTGGCCGAGAGATGGTACGCCCCCGGGGTGAAAAACAAGGGCAGGACGACATCTTGGGCGGCGCTTTTGCGTCCCACCCATGCGTTCGATGCAAACTGCGCCATTGGTCATAACCCTACGCTTTTT
>NZ_BADK01000690.1 GCF_000333595.1 Azospirillum sp. B506 | reverse complement strand
GGTTTTCGGCCACCCCGTCGGAGTCGTCCATCAGGACACTTTCCGTCACCTCCAGCTCCAGCGCGGACGGCGGGATGCCGTAGGCGGACAGCCAGCCGGCAACCCGCTCCGCCAGCCCCGGACGGCGCACCTGCACCGCCGACAGATTGATGGCGATCAGCAGGTCCTGGTGACGCAGCAGCTCCGCCGCACGCCGGCAGGCCTCGCCCAGCACCCAGTCGCCCAGCGGCAGGATCAGGCCGGTGTCCTCGGCCACCGGGATGAACTGGCCGGGCATGATCAGCGTGCCGTCGGGCTGGCGCCAGCGCACCAGCGCCTCGGCCCCGACAAGCCGGCGGCCGTCCAGCGAGAATTGCGGCTGGAAATGCAGTTCCAGCTCGTTGTTGGCCAGCGCCCGGCGCAGGTTGCTTTCGGTCCACATCCGGTCGGACGCCCGGCGGTTCAGCTCGGGCGTGAAGAACTGGTAGGTCGCCCGGCCGGCCTCCTTGGCGGCATACATCGCCATGTCGGCGCTCTTCAGCAGCCCGTCGATGCCGGTGCCGTCATCCGGGTAGACGGCGACGCCGATGGAGGGCGTGACCTGCAACTCGTGACCGTCGATCACATAGGGCTCGGACAGGGCGTGCAGCACCTTGCGCGCGACGACGCCGGCGGACTCGGGGCAGTCCATGTCGCCGATCAGGATGATGAACTCGTCGCCGCCCTGCCGGCTGACGGTGTCGCTGGCCCGCACGGTGCCGGTCAGCCGCACCGCCACCTCGCGCAGCAGGCCGTCGCCGACCTGATGGCCGAGGCTGTCGTTGATGGTCTTGAAGCGGTCGAGATCGACGAACAGCAGCCCGACCTTGGTGCCGTGGCGCCCGGCAGCCAGCATGGCGCGCTCCAGCCGGTCGCGCAGCAGGAAGCGGTTGGGCAGATCGGTCAGGAAGTCGAACTGCGCCAGATGGCGGATGCGTTCCTCCTGGGCGCGGGTGGCGGTGATGTCGGTGAAGGCGGCGATGTAGTTGGCGACGGCGCCATCCTCGTTGCGGACCAGCTTGACGCTCAGCCATTCCGGAAACACCTCGCCGGTCTTGCGGGTGCTCCAGATCTCGCCGGCCCAATGACCCTCGGCGCTCAGCTGCCGCCAGAGCTCCTCGTAGAAGCCCGGCGGGTTGCGGTCGGAGCGCATGAATTCCGGCGTGCGGCCCAGCACCTCGTCGCGGTCGTAGCCGGTGATGCGGGAGAAGGCATCGTTGGCTGCGACGATCTGCTGGCGGTCGTTGGCGACGAACATGCCCTCCGCCGCA
>NZ_BADK01000691.1 GCF_000333595.1 Azospirillum sp. B506 | reverse complement strand
GGCAGCTCTGCGCCATCCCCCGGCGATCTCCTCCGGAGTCAGCCGCTGCAGCAAACCGGTGGTGGCGGCGACCGCCGCATGCTCCGGATCGCGGCCGGTGGCAAAGGCGTTGGGCTGATCGTTCTGGATGATGTAGACGCGCGGCATCGGCAGGCCGGCGCGCTCCGCCAGCCGGGCGACGATGCCGTGGAACTCGGGGGCCGAATAGGCATCGACCTCGCGGGCACCGTACATCGACAGCACCATGTCGCCCGAATTCCAGTAGCTGAACAGGTTCATGCCCAGCGCCATGACGAAGGCAATGATCAGGCCGGTCTTGCCGCCCAGCAGGAAGCCGACCGCCATGAAGATCGCCGTCAGGCCGGCAAGGAGAATGGTGGTCTTCAGATAGCTGGTCATGATCGCCATATCGGTTCAGGATGGGCCGAAGCGGTGTAATCCGCTCCGGCCCAAGATATGGGGCCGGGCCGCGCCCGCGTTCAAGATACCCGCAGTATTGCGATGGACATGATGACCGAACCGACCAAGCCGCAGAAGGACGCCGCCGAGGCGGTGACCGACCAGACAGCTCAGGATGCCACGGAGACCAGGGGCCCCGAACAGAAGCCCGGCGAGATCGGCGGCCCGAAGGGCCCGGAGCCGACCCGCTATGGCGACTGGGAGTTCAAGGGACGCTGCTCGGATTTCTGACCGGACGCGTCACTCCACCCGCCGCCCCGTCACCGCGTCGAACAGGTGGAGAGCACCGTCCTGCGGGGCGACCGTCAGCCGGTCGCGCTCGCGCACGGTGGGGATGCCGGCCATGCGGACCAGCAGGGCCTCGCCATCGGGCAGCCGGCCATAGACCACCGTGTCGGCCCCCAGCGCCTCCACCAGTTCGATCTCGATGGAAAAGCCCCCCGGAAAATCCGCTGCCGCGGCGGCCAGATGCTCCGGCCGGATGCCGAGTTTCACCGGGCGACCGGCATCGGTCGGACGTGATTGCGGCAGCAGCAGCCGCTGTCCGCCAGGCACCAGCACCGCCTCACCACGGTCGTCGATGCGGCCATCGAGCACATTCATCGGCGGTGAGCCGATGAAGCCGGCGACGAACAGGCTGGCCGGGCGCTGGTAGACCTCTAGCGGCGTGCCGATCTGCTCGGCGACACCGTGATTCATCACCAGGATGCGGTCGGCCAGCGTCATCGCCTCCACCTGGTCGTGGGTGACGTAGAGGCTGGTGATGCCGAGCCGGTCCTGCAGCCGCTTGATCTCCACCCGCATCTGGGTGCGCAGCTTGGCGTCGAGGTTGGACAGCGGCTCGTCGAACAGGAAGGCCGCCGGTTCGCGCACGATGGCGCGGCCCATGGCGACGCGCTGGCGCTGGCCGCCCGACAGCTGGCTCGGCCGGCGGTCGAGGAAGCGGCCGAGTTCGAGAATCTCCGCCGCCTTGTCGACGCGCGCCCGGATCTCCGCCTTCGGGATCCCGCGGATCTTCAGGCCATAGGCCATGTTGTCGAAGACCGTCATGTGCGGATAGAGCGCGTAGTTCTGGAACACCATCGCGATGTCGCGGTCCTTGGGGTCCAGCTCGTTGACCACGCGCCCGCCGATGGCGATCTCGCCGCCGGTGATGCCTTCCAGCCCGGCGACCATGCGCAGCAGGGTGGACTTGCCGCAGCCGGACGGCCCCAGCAGGACGAGGAATTCCCCGTCCTGGATCGCGATGTCGATGCCCTTGATCGCTTCGACAGGCCCGTAGGATTTGCGGACGTTCCGGATTTCGACGGTTGCCATTGTTCTTCTGTTCCTTCGCCCGCGCTTACTTTTCGCTGTCCACAAGACCTTTGACGAACCAGCGCTGCATCAGCACCACCACCGCCACTGGCGGCAGCATCGCCAGCACCGTGGTCGCCATGATCAGGTGCCAGTCGTTCGCCGATTCTCCGGTGCCGATCATCTTGGTGATGCCGGTCACGATGGTTTCCATGTCGCCGCTGCTGGTGACCAGAAGCGGCCAGAGATACTGGTTCCAGCCATAGATGAAGAGGATGACGAACAGCGCCGCGATGTTGGTGCGCGACAGCGGCAGGAGCACGTCGATGAAGAAGCGCACCGGCCCGGCGCCGTCGATCTTCGCCGCTTCCAGCAGTTCGTCCGGGATGGTCAGGAAAAACTGGCGGAACAGCAGGGTGGCGGTGGCCGAGGCGATCAGCGGAATCGCCAGCCCGGCATAGGTGTTGATCAGGCCGAGATCGGCGACGACCTTGTAGGTCGGAATGATCCGCACCTCCACCGGCAGCATCAGCGTGATGAAGATCAGCCAGAAGAAGGCCATGCGCAGCGGAAAGCGGAAGAAGGCCACCGCATAGGCCGACAGGATCGAGATGGCGATCTTCCCCACGGCGATGGACAGCGCCATCACCAGGCTGTTCAGCATCATGGTGCGGACGGGCGTGTAGATGGCGCGTTCGCCCGCCTCCCCCGCCCAGGCCTGGGCATAGTTGGCCGCCCCCTGCCCGCCCGGCCACAGCGGCAGCCCGCCGCGCCCGATGGTGGCGGAATCCCAGGTCGAGCCGATCAGCGTCACATAGATCGGATAGGCGAAGATCAGCACGCCGACGATCAGGACGATGTGCGGCACCAGATCGATGAAACGGGTCTGCTTCATGAGTAATGGACCTTGCGCTCGACGAAGCGGAACTGCACCGCGGTCAGCGCAATGACGATCACCATCAGGATCACCGACTGGGCCGACGACCCGCCGAGGTCGTTGTTGACCACGCCGTCCTGATAGACGCGGAAGATCAGCGTTTCCGTCGCCTTGCCCGGCCCGCCCTGGGTCAGGGCGTGGATGGTGCCGAAGGTCTCGAAGAAGGCATAGACCACGTCGACCACCAGCAGGAAGAAGGTGGTCGGCGACAGCAGCGGGAAGGTGATGGTCCAGAACCGCCGCACCGGCCCGGCGCCGTCGATGCCGGCCGCCTCCATCACCGAGCGCGGGATCGCCTGCAGACCGGCCAGGAAGAAGATGAAATTGTAGGACACCTGCTTCCAGCTGGCGGCGAGGATCACCATCACCAGCGCTTGCCCGCCGTTCAGCCGGTAATCCCAATCATAGCCGAGCGCCCGCAGCCCCTTGCCGAAGGAGCCGATGTCCGGATTGAAGATGAAGATCCACAGCACCGCCGCGACGGCGGGGGCCAGCGCATAGGGCCAGATCAGCAGGGTCTTGTAGGCCCGCGCGCCCTTGATCTTCGAGTCGGCCAGCACCGCCAGCAGCAGCGCCACCCCCATCGCCAGCACGGTCACCGCGATGCTGAACACGACGGTGACCTTCAGCGTGTCGAGATAGTTCGGATCGCCCAGCACATGGGTGAAATTCTCGAACCAGACGAACTCGCTGCGCAGGCCGAAGGCATCCTGCAGATGCACCGACTGCCAGATGGCGTTGGCTGCCGGCCAGATGAAGAACACCAGCGTCACCGCCACCTGCGGCGCCAGCAGCAGATAGGGCAACAGCCGGTTGTCGAAGGTGACGCGACGCTGCACAGGATGGTCTTTCGTCGGTTGCGCGTGGCGTTTTGGGCGTCCGATCCCCCCGCTTCCCCCTCTCCCCGGGGGGGAGAGGGGACCAAGGGGAGGTTACGGCCGAAATCAGCCCTTGTTGGCGCGCTCGAAGTTGCGCAGCACGGTGTTGCCGCGCTTGATCGAGGCATCGAGGGCCTGCTTGGCGTCCTGCTGGCCCTGGAAGGCCTTCTCAAGCTCTTCCTGGATGATGTTGCGGATCTCCGGCAGGTTGCCCAGGCGCAGCCCCATGCTGTTCTCGGTGGTCGGCGTGCGGGTCAACTGGGCGGCCGGCACGTCGGCGCCGGGGTTCTTCTCGTAATAGCCCTGCGCCTTGGCGATCTCGATGCCCTTCAGCGTCACCGGGACATAGCCGGTGTCCATGTGCCACTTGGCGTCGACCTCGGGCTTGGCGAGATAGGTGAAGAACTGCGACACCGCCTTGTATTCGGCCGGCGTGCGCTTGGGCGAGGTCATGACCCAGAAGGCGGCACCGCCGATGATGCCGTTCTTCGGGCCATCCTTGGCGAATTCCGGCCAGTAGGGCAGCGGCGCGGCACCCCAGGCGAAATTCGCCTCCTTCAGGATGCGGCTGCGCAGCGAGGACGAGCCCTGGATCATCGCGCATTCGCCCGACGGGAACAGGGCGTCCGGCTTGTTGTCGCGGCCGCCATACTTGAACAGCCCCTCCTTCTGCATGTCGATCAGCGTCTGGACATGCTTGACATAGATCGGGGCGTCGATCTTCAGCTCGGCGTTCAGCCCGCCATAGCCGTTGGCCTGGGTGGCGAAGGGGGTGTTGTGGAGGGCGCCCAGCTGTTCAAGCTGCACCCAGGTCGGCCAGGAGGTGGTGAAGGGGCAGGTCGACCCCGACGCCTTCAGCTTCTTCGCCGCGTCGATCAGTTCCGGCCAGGTCGCCGGCGGCTTGGCCGGATCGAGGCCGGCCTTCTGGAAGGCGTCCTTGTTGTAGAACATGATGGCGGTGGAGCTGTTGAACGGCAGCGCCATCATCTTCCCGTCCTTGGACGAGTAATAGCCCTTCACCGCCGGGATGTAGGCGTCGGCGTCGAAGGACGCCCCCGTCTCCTGCATCAGCTGGTAGACCGGCTTCACCGCCGGGCCGGCCGCCATCATGGTGGCGGTCCCCACCTCGAACATCTGGACGATGTGCGGCGCGTTGCCGGCGCGGAAGGCGGCGATGGCCGCCTGCATCGTCTCGGGATAGGCGCCCTTGAAGGAGGGGTTGACCTGGACCGCCTGCTGGCTGTCGTTGAAATCCTTGACGATCTGTTCCAGCTGGCCGCCCAGCGGCTGCGGCAGGCCGTGCCAGAAATCGATCACCGTCCTGCCCTGGGCCAGCGCCGTGCCCGGCAGGGCGGCGGCGAACAGCAGGGCGGAGGTGGCGGCGGCGCCCGTCAGGAGGGCAAGCTTGCGGCGGGTCAACATGCGGTGGGTCTCCCTGTCCCGGTATGGTGCGCGGTTGTCATGAGGGCAACGGGTTGCCGTCCCGCGACGCTTTCGTGAAGTTTTGATGGCACCTGCGTAAGGCGTGGTGTGCGGTTGCGAAAAAGGCCGATGGCGCGATGATCGCTTTTGAAATTGTTTGGTTACTCTAACCGTCACACTGCGCACGCATACCGGAGACTGTCAAGACGCCGCATTCAAGCGTTATGACACGAAAACGCCAGCCGTCGGATGTTGCAGAGCGAAAGCGCTCATGCGCGGAACGGCTAACGCGAACAGGCGGCATCCGGCCGGAACACAGCCGGCAAAACGCCTGCCCTCCCTGCCATCAGGCTGCGGCTGAGCAGGCGCCGTAGGGCCGTCGGATCGCAGGGCTTGTGAACCAGGGGAAAGCCGCTGCGACCGACGCTGCGCAGCCGGTCGGGATCGGTGTCGCCGGTGACGATCACCCCTGGCACCCGCCGGCCGCAGCGTTCGCGGACCGCCTGGATGGCGTCGATGCCGGTCTCCGGCCCCGACAGACGGAGGTCGGACAGCACGAGGTCGGGGGGTGCGGCACCGCTGTCCAGCCCGGCGCAGGCCTCGTCGATGCCGCGGGCCGGGATGACGGCATAACCCCAGGCGCGCAGCAGCAGCCCGATTCCCTCCAGCTGCATGGCATCGTCCTCGATCACCAGCACCGTCCCGGCCAGCGCCGGCGCGGCCCCGGCGGAAGAGGCCCCGGCGGAAAAAGAACGTCCGGCTGCCGGCTCGGGCTCGCCATCGGCGGAATCGTCGCCCGACCGGTCGCCGTCCTTGCCGGCCAGCGGCACCTCCACCGCGAAGACGGAGCCTTTGCCGGGCTTGGAGCGCACCGACACCGGATGCCCCAGAACCTGCGCCAGCCGCCGCACGATGGCAAGGCCGAGGCCCAACCCCTGCTTGCGGTCGCGCCCCGGATTGCCGAGCTGGTGGAAATCCTCGAAGATGACGGCGTGGTTGGAGGGATCGATGCCGACACCGGTGTCCCACACCTCGATGCGCAGAGCGTCGCCGCGCCGCCGTGCCGCCAGCAGAACGCCACCCGTCAGCGTGTAGCGCAACGCATTGGCCATGATCGGCCGCAACAGCCGTTCCATCAGCGCCGGGTCGCTGGTGACCTGGGCATCGAACGGATGGACGTTGAGGCGCAGGCCCTTGGCTTCCGCCTCCGACCCGAACTCCTCCAGCATCTTGGCGAACAGATCGTCGACCGGGAAACTCTGCGGCTTGGCGGTGACCAGCCCGGCTTCCAGCGCCGAGACCTCCAGCAGGGCGCGGAGCAGCGTCTCACCGCCGATGATCGACTGCTCCAGCTTGTTCGCCAGCTCGATGGAGGTGGGATCGGTCAGCCGGCCGCTCAGCAGATGGTGGAACAGATGCATCGCCTGGAAGGGCTGGCGCAGGTCGTGGCTGGCCGCCGACAGGAACTTGCCCTTGGCCGTGCGGGCGCGTTCGGCATCGGCGCGGGCCTGCGCCGCCTCTGCCCGCGCCTCTGCCAGAGAGGCGGCCCCGGAATCGGCGACCAGAGCCACCGCATGGATGTGGCCCCCGGCATCCGCAACCGGCGTCAGCGCGAGCGCCGATAAGCCCGGAAACAGACCGGATGCGCTGACCGGCCTGCCGGTCTCCATCACCTGCCGCCGCAGCCCGTCGATGCTGTCCGCCAGGACGGCGGGCAGCCCGGCAGCTGCCAGCATCCTCCCTTCCACGGCGTCCGGCGCGCGGTCGAGAAGCCTGGCGAAGGCGCGGTTCGCCACCAGCACGCATCCATCCTCGCCAAGAAGTGCCTGGGGAGAGTCATTGGCCGACAGCAGGGCGTCCAGCCAATCCTCACGCTTCGGTGTCTGTCCTTGGATGAGAGGCATCGGCATGTACTCGACAAGGCTACGGGGAAGACAGGTCATAAGAAAGCAAACAGGAATGCTTGTGGTAACTGGAAGGTCATCAGACCACCGCGTTACCTCTGCTTTATTTTGTGCTCCGATCGATCGTGTCAAATGTGACCTCCGGCAGTCCCATGGGATTGGATCGTTCGAAAGCCCTACTTCTTTAAGCCGAAACTGCGCCGCTGCACCATTCCGACAAAGGGCGGAGGACGCTTCCGCATCCGGCCGTCGCCACGCTATAAGACGGCATGGTGCAACGCCCCCCCGCCCTTCCGCGTCGCCGCAAGAGATCCGCCGCCCGGCCACCCCAGCCGCCGCGGGCGCTGGAGATTTCCGGCCTGCCGATCCCGCTGGAATTGCGGGAAAGTGCGCGTGCGACCCGCATGACCCTGCGTGTCGACGCCGGGCGCGGGCTGGTCCAGGTGGTGGTGCCGGTCGGCGTGTCGGAGACCGACGCCCGCCAGTTCGTCGGCCGGCATGACGGCTGGCTGCGGGCACGGCTGGCGGCGATGCCCCCGTCCCTGCCCTTCGCCGACGGCGCCAGCGTGCCCTATCTCGGCATCGAGCATGTCATCCGCCACGACCCTGCCATGCGCGGCCCGACGCGGATCGAGGACGGCGCCCTGCTGGTCGGTGGCCAGCCGGAGCATGTCGCCCGCCGCGTCCGCGATTTCCTGACCGGGGAGGCCAAGCGCGAACTTGCGTCCCGCGCCCGGCTCAAGGCCGCGACCATCGGCGCCCGCGTCGCGGCGGTCACCATCCGCGACACCAAAAGCCGGTGGGGCAGTTGCTCGTCCACCGGCCGGCTGTCCTTCTCCTGGCGGCTGATCCTGACGCCGGAGCCGGTGCTGGACTATGTGGTCGGGCATGAGGTGGCGCATCTGCGCGAGATGAACCATTCCCCGCGCTTCTGGGCGCTGTGCGCCAGCCTGACCGACGGCGCCGGCGTGGAATGGCCGCGTGCGTGGCTGAAGGCGAACGGGACACGGCTGCTGCGCTACGGGTAAGGGGCG
>NZ_BADK01000692.1 GCF_000333595.1 Azospirillum sp. B506 | reverse complement strand
CCGCGGCGACCCGCTCGATCAGTGCCGGGAACAGCGGCATCAGTTCGCGCCGCTTGTAGGCGACGCGGCTCATCAGGTCATGGATCGAGCGCTCGCTCGCCGCCGCTGCCTCCGGCAACTCTTCGGTTTCCGCCGCCAGCAGGGCCGGAATGGCGTCGAGAGCCTCACCCGCCACCAGCGCATCGATGCGGGCCAGCAGCGCCGCCCCGGCCGCGTCGGTGCGGGCGATGGCGTCCGTCACCACCGGACGGGCGCAGTCGAGCGCCTCCGCCCTCGGCACCTCGCCCGCCAGGGCGGACAGCCAGCCGGCATCGAACAGGGTGCCATCGGGACAGGGGAAGAGGGCGCTCAATCGCACAGAACCTGATCGGAAAAGGTCAGCCGTCGGCCCGCATGCGGGCGACGATGGCCTCCAATACCTCTTCGGCCCGGTCATTGTCGACCTGGCAGGTGCCGGCCGCCTGGTGGCCGCCGCCGCCATATTGCAGCATCAAGGGACCGATGTCGGTCTTCGAACCGCGGTTCAGGATCGACTTGCCGCAGGCCAGCACGGTGTTCTGCTGCTTCAGGCCCCAGAGGACGTGAATGGACACGTTGGTGTCGGGGTACAGCGCGTAGATCATGAAGCGGTTGCCGGCATAGATCGTCTCCTCCTTGCGGAGGTCGAGCACGACGACGTTGCCGCGCACGGTGGCGCAGCGCTTCAACTGGTCGACGAACAATTCGGCATGCTGGGTGTAAAGCTCCACCCGCTCCTTCACGTCGGGCAGATCCAGGATCTGCTCGATGGAATGGCTGCGGCAATAGTCGATCAGATCCATCATCAGCTGGTAGTTCGACACCCGGAACTCGCGGAAGCGGCCGAGGCCGGTGCGCGCATCCATGATGAAGTTCAGCAGGGTCCAGCCGGTGGGGTTCAGGATGTCCTCGCGCTGGTATTGCGCCGAGTCCGCCTGATCGACCGCCGCCATCATCTCGTCGGAGATGGTGGGAAAGCGTTCCTTCCCGCCATAGTAATCATAGACGACGCGGGCGGCCGACGGCGCCTTGGGGTCGATGATGTAATTGGGCTTCTCGCCGACCCGCATGGTTTCCGACAGGTGATGGTCGAAAACCAGATGGGCGCCGTCGACGTAAGGCAGGTTGGTGGTGATGTCGCGACCGGTGATCTCGATCTTGCCGTCCTGCATGTCCTTGGGATGGACGAACTTGATCTCGTCGAGGATGCCCAGGTCCTTGAGCAGGACGGCGCAGACGAGCCCGTCGAAATCGGAACGGGTAACGAGGCGGTACTTCGCGGCGTCGGACATGCAAGTTTCCCCTCGCCGGGATTCTCCCGGCGACCGTCGTGGTTGAGCGCGTGGCGGAAGGGTAGTCGTCTACCCCTTCCGCGCGCAATCCTTACCAGATGGCCGCCGGAGAGATCAGCACCGGATCACCCCCAGGGGCCGCGGCGGTTCTGCGGCATGAAGCCGCCCTGCGGCCCTTGCGGCGGCGCCCCCCAGGGGGAACGGCCGTCGCGCGGCGGGGTCTGTCCACCGCCGGAGCCGCCCCCGAACCCGCCGGTAAAGCTGCCGGTCCTGGCCGCCATCGCGCGCAGCCGCGCCACCCGCTCGCCCATGTCGGGGTGGGTGGAGAACAGGCTGGCCATGCTGGCGCCGCTGAGCGGGTTGGCGATGAACAGGTGGGCGGTCGCCGGGTGCGCCTCCGCCTGAAAATTGGGGATGTGGTTCGCGCTGTTGTGGATGTTGGTCAGCGCATCGGCCAGCCAGTTGGGGCGGCCGCAGATCTCGGCACCGATGCGGTCGGCCTCGAACTCGCGGGTGCGGCTGATCGCCATCTGCACCAGGGTGGCGGCGATGGGGGCGAGGATGGCGGCCAGCACGGCACCGACCATGCCCAGCGGGTTGCCGCCGCGCTCGTCGTGCGGAGCCGCCGAAGAACAGCCCA
>NZ_BADK01000693.1 GCF_000333595.1 Azospirillum sp. B506 | reverse complement strand
CATAAGCGCCCGCATCGACTGGGGGAACGTCAACGGTCATGACCAAGTCCGAACTGATCCAACGGCTGCGGGAGCGGAACCCGCACCTGTACCAGCGCGACATCGAGAAGATCGTCGGCACAATCTTTGACGAGATCACCGAAGCCCTGGCGCGCGGCGACCGGGTGGAGCTGCGCGGCTTCGGCGCCTTCTCCATCAAGAAGCGGGACGCGCGCACGGGTCGCAACCCCCGGACCGGAGAATCGGTTGACGTCGGCGAGAAATGCATTCCTTTCTTCAAGACCGGCAAGCAGCTTCGCGAGCGTCTGAACACGGAGTGAGCGCCGGCCCGGCCATTCTCTCCGCCGCATCACTCAAGGAACCTTCGCCTTGCGCCATCTTTCCTGGATCGTCACCATTCCCGTGGCCCTCGTCGCGATCCTGTTCGCGATCTCCAACCGCGGTATCGTGACCCTGTCGCTGTGGCCGCTGCCCTTCACGCTCGAAACCCCGGTGTATCTGGCCACGCTGATTGCGCTGGTGGTGGGCTTCCTGGCCGGCGGCTTCGTCGTCTGGAACAGCCAGCGCCGCCATCGCCGCCGCGCCCGCCGCGAAGGCAACCGCGTGCTGTATCTGGAGCGTGAATTGAAGGAGGCGCAGGCCCGCGCTGCCGCCGCCGAGAAGCGTCTGGCCGAAAGCACCCGTCCGGTTTCCGGCCCGGTGGCGGGCGCGCTGCCCGGCGCGACCCTTCCGGTCCCGGCCGCCCAGGGCACCGCGCCGACCGTTCACTGAGCGTAACCAATCCGAGGGTTCCGCCCTTTTTCACCGGGGCGGAACGGGATGCCGGCCGGCGGAGGGGGGTCCATGCGCACCGTCAGCGGCGCCGAGCTTCGATCCGTTCTGCACCACCGCATGCTGATCGAACGCCTGCGGCAGACCTTCCGTGCCGGCGTGGAAGCCCCGCCGACGCAGCGGCATCGGGTCGAGACCTACGGCACCGGCGGTGACGCTTCCCTGCTGCTCGCCCCCGCCTGGCAGGTGAATCAGGCGCTTGGGGTGCGCATCGACACCGTTTTTCCCGACAATGCCGGCAGCGACCTGCCGCAGAGCCAGGGCGTCTATCTGCTGATCGACGGCAAGACCGGCGTCCCGCAGGTGCTGATGGACAGCTCGGCCACGCTCGGTCGGCGCAGCGGTGCGGCGTCTTCGGCGCTCGCCGCCTCCTACCTGGCTCGGCCGGATGCGGAACGCATGCTGGTGGTCGGCACCGGTCCGCTGGCTCTGGAACTGGTGGAAGCCCACACCGCCGTGCGTCAGCTCCGCCATGTCCTGGTCTGGGGGCGCGATGCCCAGAAAGCGCGCAAGCTGGCCGCCCGCTTT
>NZ_BADK01000694.1 GCF_000333595.1 Azospirillum sp. B506 | reverse complement strand
GGTTTCCCGTTGGGCACCGCTGGCGTGGGGAGCGTTCTAACGGCCGGACGTAGCCTTGTCAACGTTTACAAAAACATAAATGCGCTTTTCCAGAAAAACAGACGAAAGGGACAAATCTGTATAAAATTTTAGATACTTTTTAATGGAAGGCGGGTATGATACCACCATGAGCACTAGAAAGTCCGGGTGACGCACAACTCGTTCGCGCGGGGTGATCCCGACTGAACCCCCGCCGGTCAGTGACGCCGCCCCCGTCGCCGTGGAGGATACCATGACCCTGTCACGCCGTTGCGCCGAAACGCTGATCGACCTCGTCGAGATCAAGCTGAGCTGCCTGGAAATCACCGACCGCGAAGACCAGCGCGAGAAGGAATTGCTCCAGCGCTGCGTGCAGGAACTGAATGCCGAGCTGCGCGGGGAAAATGGCGCGCTCGCCACCTTCGCGGCGCCAAAGCGCCGTGGCCGCCGGCCAAAGCATCTGCAGCTCCACGAACTGCACGTCGCCTGATCCGCAGATCCGTGGCAGGGGCAAGACGCGGCATCAGCCCAAAGCCGGTACCGCCGCCGTGGCAGACTGCATGGCCGGCGCCTCGCGCGGCAGCAGGATGGTGAAACGGGTGCCCTGCCGCGGCCAGGATTGGACGGACACGCTGCCGCCGAGCGGGCCGGTGACGGTGTTGAAGACGATGTGCAGCCCCAGGCCGGACCCGCCCTGCCCGCGCTTGGTGGTGAAAAAGGGATCGAAGACCTTCGACAGATGTTCCGGGGCGATGCCGGCGCCATCGTCGATGAAATCGATCCGCACGCGCTCCACCCCATCCGCCTGCGCGGTGATCCTGATCGTGCCGGCCGGCTCCTCGACCGCACGCTCGCCAATCCGGTCGCCATCGCCATAGGCGTGGACGACGGCATTGATGACCAGATTGGTCAGCACTTGCCCCAACGCGCCGGAAAAGCTGTCCATCGTCAGCTCGTCGTCGCACTCCACCGCCACCTTCAGATTGGTGCGCTTCAGCCGGGGGCGCAGCGAGAACAGCAGCTCTTGGATATAGCTGCCCAATTCGAATACCCGGCGGTCACCGGAAGACTGGTCGACCGCCACCTGCTTGAAGCTCTGCACCAGAGATGCCGCCCGGTCGATGTTGGCCATCAGCAGGCGGCTGCTTTCACTCAAACCGTCCAGGAACTCCAGGAATTCCGACCGGCGCAGCGTGTTGCCGGTAAAGCGTTCCCGCAGAATCTGGGCCTGTTCGCCGATATGGCTGGCAGCGGTCAAGCCGATGCCGATGGGCGTGTTGATCTCGTGCGCCACCCCGGCCACCAACTGGCCGAGCGAGGCCATGGTCTCGGCCTGGATCAGGCTTTCCTGGGCCTCCCGCAGATCGGCCAGCGCCTGCTCCGCCTCTTCCCTGGCCTGGACCATCGCCGATTCGACCGCCTTGCGGTCGGTGATGTCGTAGAGCCAGGTCAGAAGTGCCGATTCGCCGTCAAGTTCGATGCTGTTCCACGAGGACAGGGCCCAGACGATGCTGCCGTCCGGCCGGCGGAAGCGGATCTCGGCGTTGCGGAAGGCACCTTCCCTGTCGAACCGGGCAATCAGCGCCTCCCGTTCCGCAGGGTCGGCATAGAGGTCGGCCACCGGGATGCGCATCATCTCCGTCCGGTCGCGGCCCATCAGCCGCACGGACTGGGCATTGCAAAACAGCCAGCGGCCGTCGCACGTGGTGACATTCACCGCGAT
>NZ_BADK01000695.1 GCF_000333595.1 Azospirillum sp. B506 | reverse complement strand
CGGCTGCGGCCGGCTGATGGACAAGATCGGCATCCGCATCGGCCTGCCGGCCGCGGTTGCCGGCTGGAGCTTCTTCGCCTGCATCCACGCCCTCATGGGCAGCGTCTTCGGCTTCAAGATCGCCCGCGCCGGCCTGGGTCTGACCGAGGGCGGCAACTTCCCGGCCTCGATCAAGGCGGTGTCGGAGTGGTTCCCGGCCAAGGAACGGGCGCTCGCCACCGGCATCTTCAATGCGGGGTCCAATGTCGGCGCGGTCGTGGCGCCGGTCCTGGTGCCGATCCTGCTCGTCGCCTATGGCTGGCAGGCAGCCTTCCTGGTCACCGGCGGCATCGGCTTCTTCTGGGTCATCGCCTGGCTGCTGATCTACCGCAAGCCGGAAGAGCATCCGAAGCTGACGGCCGAGGAGCTGGCCTATATCCGCAGCGACCCGGTGCTGCCGCAGGAGAACATCCCCTGGCTCAAGCTGCTGAGCTACCGCGGCACCTGGGCGAACATCGTCGGCACCTGCTTCTCGGCTCCGGTGTGGTGGTTCTATCTGAACTGGGTCCCCGGCTTCCTCAACAAGCAGTATGGCGTGAACCTGTTCGGGGCGATGCTGCCGCTGATCATCATCTACACCATGGCCGATTTCGGCAGCGTCGGCGGCGGCTGGTTCTCCTCGCACCTGATCAAGCGCGGCGTGAAGCCCCTGCGTGCCCGCAAGCTGACCTTCCTGGTCTGCGGCCTGTGCGTCCTGCCGGTGTTCTTCGCCTCCACCGTGTCCAGCATGTGGGTCGCCGTGCTGCTGATCGGCATCGCCGCCTCCGCCCACCAGGGCTATTCGGCCAACGTCTACACCATCGTCTCCGACACCATGCCGCGCAACGCGGTGGGCTCGGTGGTCGGCATCGGCGGTTTCTGCGCCTACTTCGTCGGCATGTTCGTGTCGATGGGCGTCGGCCGCCTGCTGGATGCGACCAACGGCAACTATCAGGTTCTGTTCGGCATCGCGTCGGTGCTCTACCTCGTCGGCCTGGCGATCATGCACTTCATCCTGCCGAAGACCGGGTCCGGCATGACCCCGGCCGGGATCGAGGTCTGATCCCCGCGCCAACTCCGTCCCGACACTCCGGGGCGCCCCGCCCCGGAGTCTTCCTCGAAACGACCGTAACCTCTACCGAATGACGGTGCACCGGCCCCCCGCACTGCCCCCCAGGGGGCAGCGGACAGGGAGACCGCAGCGACCGCCGCGACCCGGAGCCCATCATGCCCGACGCGAACACCGCCCTGCCGGCGGCCCGCCCTTCCCGAACCCGTCTTTCCACCGCTGCCCTGGATCGCCTGCCGCCGACCGTCGAGCGTCCCACCTATGACCGTGCCGCGGTGACTCCGGGCATCGTCCATATCGGCCTCGGCGCCTTCTGCCGCGCCCATCTCGCCACCTACACCGACGACGTGCTGGCGACCGGCGACAATGGCTGGGGCATCGTCGGCATCGATCCGCTGTCTCCCGCGATCCGCGACGCGCTGAAGCCTCAGGACTGCCTCTACACCCTGCTGGTGCGGGAAGAGAACCACGACCGGCTGCGCGTCGTCGGCTCCTTCCTCGACGCGATGGCCACCGCCGATCAATTGGACGAGGTGCTGGACCTGCTGGCAAAGCCGGAGATCCGCATCGTCACCCTGACGGTGACCGAGAAGGGCTATTGCCAGGACGCCGCCACCGGCGCGCTGGACGAGGCGCATCCGCTGATCCGCGCCGACCTCGCCGATCCCGCCAATCCGCGCAGCGTGCCCGGCCTGCTGGCCGAAGCGATCCGCCGCCGCCGTGCCGCCGGGGTGCCGCCCTTCACCGTGCTGGTCTGCGACAACCTCGCCCAGAACGGCATCAAGGTGCGCGGCATCGTCGTGCGCTATGCCGAACTGTGCGATCCGGACCTTGCCGCCTACATCGCCGGGCAGGTCAGCTTCCCCTGCACCATGGTCGACCGCATCACCCCCGCCACCCAGGACGCCGACCGCGCCACGGTGGAGGAGGCGACCGGCTGCACCGATGCCTGGCCGGTGGTCAGCGAACCCTTCAAGCAATGGGTGATCGAAGACCGCTTCCCGCTCGGCCGGCCGGCGGGGAGAAGGCCGGCGCCATCATTGTCGACGACGTCCACCCCTTCGAGCTGATGAAGCTGCGCTGCCTGAACGGCGCCCATTCGCTGCTGGCCTATCTGTCGGGGATCGCCGGCATCGAGACCATCGCCGGGGCCATGGCCGACCGGCAGCTGCCCGCCGTCATGCGGCGGCTTTGGACGGAAGACCTGATTCCCACCCTGCCGCCGGTGCCGGGAACCGACATCCCCGCCTATACAGCGGCGCTGGAAGCGCGCTTCCGCAATCCCGGCATCCGCCACCGCACGATCCAGATTTCCTCCGACGGCTCGCAGAAGCTGCCGCCGCGCCTGCTGGAACCGGCGCGCGAACTGTTCGCCGCCGGCAAGATTCCGGCGGTGATCCCGCTGGCCGTCGCCGCCTGGATGCGCTTCCTGCTTGAACAGGACGAAGCCGGCACCGCCTACGCCGTCGCCGATCCGCTGGCGGCGGCTCTGACCCGCATTGCCCGCGCCCGCAGCACCGATGCCAGCGCCCTGGCGGCCGCCCTGTTCGCCATCGAGGACATCTTCGCACCGGAACTGGTGGCGGAATACGCCTTCCGGAGCGCGGTCGTCCGCCATCTCGACAGCCTGATGAGCGTCGGTGTCGCCAAGACGCTGGCGGACGTCCTCGCCACTCCCTGACCAAACGGCGGCTTCCGCCCCCGCACCCGTATTTGAAAGGACCATATCATGCAGGAAACCTGGCGCTGGTTCGGCCCTGACGATCCCGTCACCCTGGAGAAGGCCCGCCAGGCCGGAGCCACCGGCATCGTCACCGCGCTGCACCACATGAATCAGGGCAGCGTCTGGACGCCTGAGGAAATCCAGAAGCGCCGCGCGATGATCGAGGCCGCCGGCCTGACCTGGGCGGTGGTTGAGAGCATCGGCGTCGGCGAGGAGATCAAGACCCGCACCGGCGACTTCCGCACCAAGATCGACAATTACAAGCAGTCGATCCGCAATGTCGCCCGCGCCGGCATCCCGGTGATCTGCTACAACTTCATGGTCATCACCGACTGGAGCCGCACCAACCTGATGCACAAGCTGCCGAACGGCGGCTATGCCCTGCGGTACGACAGCGTCGATTTCGCCGCCTACGATCTGTTCGTTCTGAAGCGCCGCAATGCGGAGGCCAGCTACACCCCCGCCCACGTCGCCGCTGCCAAGGCGCGGTTCGAGGCGATGACGGAGGAACAGGTGGCGGAACTGGAGCGCAACCTGATCGACTGGCTGCCGGCCCGCGACTTCGCCTATGACCGCGACAGCTTCCGCGGCATGCTGGAGCTGTACCAGGAGATCGGCGTCGAGGACCTGCGCGCAAATCTGATCGCGTTCCTGCGCGAGATCGCGCCGGTCGCGGAGGAGGAGGGAGTGCGGCTGTGCATCCATCCTGACGATCCGTCCTTCCCCATCTTCGGCCTGCCGCGCGTGATGTCCACCGCGGAGGACGTGCGGGCGCTGTTCGACGCCGTGCCGCAGGAAGCCTGCGGACTGACCCTGTGCACGGGGTCCTTCGGCTCCAACCCGAAGAACGATCTGGTGGCGATGGCGAAGGAGTTCGCCCCGCGCATCCACTTCGTCCATCTGCGCAACACCACGCATGAGCCGGACGGCTCCTTCTATGAGGCCGACCATCTGGGTGGCGACACCGACCTGATCGGCGTGGCCGCGGCGATGATCGATGAGGAGGCCCGCCGCCGGCAGGCCGGCCGTGCCGACGCCCAGATCCCGATGCGCCCCGATCACGGCCATCTGCTGGGCGACGACATCGGCCAGACGATGAATCCCGGCTATTCCTTCGTCGGGCGCCTGAAAGGCCTGGCCGAACTGCGCGGCGTGATGCGCACCATCGAAGCCTTCCGCGGCAAGCGGGTGGCTTGACGGGCGGCGGGGCCCCTTCTCCAGTGCGGGGAGAGGGGGTCCGGCTCCGTCCGGGCTTTTCCCTTTCACTCCTATCGAGAGACCCTGCGGTGGTACCGCTCCGCCTTACGGCGTCGGCGGCGACCAAGCCAGTTCCCGCGCCGGCAGCTGAAAGGCCGTTGTCACCTTGGCGACCTCCGCCTCGCCGCCAGTGTTGCCCACCGAGAACCACGGCGAGCGCACGCCGCTGACAGAAGCGCCCGAGGTCATCAGCTGAGCCACGCAGAAACGCTCGCGCAGCGGGGCGACCGGTGCAGCCATTAGGTCCGGTGCATCGGCATGGACGGCGCCCGCCGGCACGCCACGGACATCGAGAATCACGTCGCCCGGCCGAACGCCCGACACATCGGCCGTCTCGCCCGGCATCAGTTCCACCACCAACACCCCGCGCGGAGCCGCCAGCCCCACCGCCTGCGCCGGTTGGTCCGTCACCGGGGCAACCGAAATCCCAACCCTGCCCTGCGGTTCGCTCACCGGCACCGTTGACGATCCTGGCAGCGTGCCGCCCCCGGCGCCCCCCGCGCCTTTTGCCGAGGCAGTGGCGCTCGGAGCCAAGGCTCCACACCCGTCACCGTACCCGAGGCGGAAGCCGGACAACGCTGTTCCATGATGACCTGGCGCAAAGCCTGGATATTGACCGACATCGATTGGAAGTAGCCCTGCGGCACCGAGGACAGGCGGTCAGTGTTCATTTGCAGCAGCATCGCCGGCGCCTGACAGCTCGTGCCGCGATAGAATGACGCCGTCTCCGCCACCTGAGCCGCCTGCGACGGCGCGCCGGCCTTGCCCGCGGCACCTATCGCCAGCCCGACCGGATCGACTGCACAGCCAGACAGCATCCCCGCCCCCGAAACAACCACGAGCGCTGTCATCCATGCCGAGGCCCCAGTTCGAATGCGCCGCATCGAAACGGTCTCCCCATGCATTTACCAGCGTGGGGTCTTGCGGGATTTCTGGTCCGGCTGGAGCTTCCAAAGATGGGTCAGCCGCTCCACCCGTTCCGGGTTGCAGTTCGTCCGCTCGAAATCGGTAATAAAAGTGGTGAAAGACGCAAGCTGATGGTTCCGCCGTATCGAGGCCGCCACGGTCGCTTTCATCGACACCATGAGTGTCAGTGTAAGTCCCGGGCAGATCTGACAGTCGACACAGCGATGAGGCGCTTCACGCGCCATGATCTGCGCCACGCCCCCTTGCGGTCCTTGCGGAATGGCCTGGACATCCGGACGCTATGGAAGCAGCGCTGCCGCAGCACCGGAAAAGGAGGG
>NZ_BADK01000696.1 GCF_000333595.1 Azospirillum sp. B506 | reverse complement strand
ACCGGCCGATCCGGTGCTGCTGGCGGCCGGTGACCGCGTGCGCTTCGAAGCGCTGGATCGCGCCACCTTCGAGGGCATCGCCGAGGCTGCCGGCACCGGCCGCTTCGATCCCGGCAGCCTGAGGGCGGCGTGATGACAGCCTTCCTCACCGTCGTCCGGCCGGGGCTGTTCGCGACCATTCAGGATCTGGGACGTTTCGGCTTCCAGGAGTTGGGCATGCCGGTGGCCGGTGCGCTCGACCCGGTGGCGCTGCGGCTGGCCAATGCGCTGGTCGGCAATCCGTCGGGGACGGCCGGGCTGGAAATCGCCCTGCTCGGCCCTGCCCTGCGCGTGGATGCACCGTCGGTCCGCATCGCCGCGGTCGGCCCGCTGGCCCTGACCCTGGAGCGCGACGGCGCCGCTCCGCAACGGCTGGAGCCGCACCGCAGCCACACCCTGCTTGCACGCGACGTGCTGCGGCTGGGGGCGGTGGACGGGGCGTCGGTCGCCAGTCTGGCCGTCGCCGGCGGCTTTGCGCTGGCCCCGGTGATGGGCAGCCTGTCCACCTATGTGCGCGCCTGCATCGGCCCGCTGGGCGGACGGCCGCTGGCCCAGGAGGACCGGTTGCCGCTGGCTCGCGACACAGCACCGGACGGTCCGGACGTCGAGCTGCCGCAGCCCCCCCGACTATGGCGCCGGACCGATCCGCGTCGTTCTGGGACCGCAGGAAGACCGCTTCACCGCGACCGCGCTGGAGACTTTCCTGTCCGCATCCTACCGCGTCGGCAAGCAGGCCGACCGCATGGGCCTGCGGCTGGAAGGGCCGGCGCTGGAGCATCGTGGCTCCGCCGACATTCCGTCGGACGGGCTGGTCACCGGTTCCATCCAGGTACCGGGCAACAGACAGCCGATCCTGCTGCTGAACGACCATCAGACGGCCGGCGGCTATGCCAAGATCGCCACGGTGATCTCCGCCGACCTGGCCCGCGCCGGCCGCCTGCGCCCCGGCGACAGCCTGTCCTTCCAGGCCGTGACGGTGGAGAACGCCGAGGCGATCCGCCGCCAGCGGGAGCAGGCCATCGCCGGCTGGATCCGCGCCATCCGCCCGGTGCATCCGGCCGGCGGCATCGACCTGGAGGCGCTCTACACCGAGAATCTGATCTCCGGCACCGTCGACATCGTCCATGGCGGCAGCGACCTGCCGCTGTTGTGACGCTTCCGCGCCGGGCCGGCCGCTCAGGACACCGGTTCCGGTTCCCTCATGCTGCTTCCGCGATGGCGGCAGACCCGGTCCCGACCGCTCTGCTTGGCCTGGTAGAGCGCCGTGTCGGCGGCCTTGATCATCGAGTCGGCTCCGCCGGTTTCGGGAGCGAGGGTCGAGAGGCCGATGCTGGCCGTCACATGCAGGATCGCACCGTCCTGCGGGATGGAAAGGTCACGGACGGCGCAGCGCAGACGCTCGGCAAGCAGGAGAGCGCCATCGGCCGGCGCGTTGGGAAGCAGGATGGCGAATTCCTCGCCGCCGAAGCGGGCGACGAGGTCGCTCTGCCGCACGCTGCGCTGAAACAGGCGGCTGAGCGCCACCAGCACCGCGTCACCGGCATCATGCCCGTGGGTGTCGTTCACCTCCTTGAAATGGTCGATGTCCAACATCAGCAGCGACACCGGCGTGTCGTGGCGCAGCGAGGCGGCCACGGCACGGTCGATGGCCGCGAAAAAGGCCCGGCGGTTCGCCAGCCCGGTCAGCGGATCGCTCAGCGCGGCGTCGCGCAGCATTCTCTCCGTGTCGACGCGGCGGCGTTCGCGCGCCAGCATCGTGCCCAGCATCAGGATGCCCCCCACCGTGAACAGCGCGATGGGAAGCCCTCCATTGACGAAGATCGGAAACGCCACCTCCCCAGGCAGCACANAGATGCTGAGCGAGTGGAGCGCAGCGACCGGAGCCAGGATGAACAGCGGCCTTTGGCTTCGCCAGAAGGAGGCGGGAACCAGCCAGCGGACCAGCAGCCCCGCGGCACCGGGCAGCAGGATTCCACTCACCCCCGGCATCACGCCGGCCCCACCGACCGCCATGCGGGCGGCCGACACAAGCCCGGCGGCCAGGGTCGCAGCCAACGGACCGCCGAAGGGAGCGGCCAGCGCCACCGGCACCGCCTTGACGTCCAGATAGACGCCGGGAAGGATCGGGACCGACTGCAGCATGGCCGCCACGCCACCGGCCCCGAACAGCAGCCCCAGGCAAAGCTGACGCAGCCGTGGCCGGTCCCCCAAACGGTACAGGACCGTTCCATAAATGAGCGTCATCAGCGCCAGCAGCCCGATGCCACCCGCAAGCGCGGTCATGATCGCTCCCGTGGCGCTTGGTTCCTCCACCCGATGCTCCCCTCGCGATGTGCGGTTGCCGCTCCCTGGCCGACCATCCTCTTGCGAACATCCTAATATTGTACAGTGGGGTTCGTCCCGAATGCGACCCGATGCGGCCGGCCAAGCCAAGGCCCACAGGGAGTCCGGCCGAGCATCGCCTGACGATATGCCGCATATGGCTGCGTTGACCAACGACCGGGGCGCCGACTACCATACCAGCAACTGGAATGGTAGTATGTGACGCCACGAACGGTCCCCAAGCGGTGCCGTTTCCAACGACGGCCGGACTGCTCCAGGAAACAGTTCTGAAACGTGCGACCGCTGCCGGACAAGGCGTGGGACTGTCGAACGACCGGCCCCGCCGCCCGGCGCGCTCAATGCGATGCAGGGTCGACGCCGGTGTGCGAGCACCGGGCGGTGGCGGCGCGCGTCCTGGCTGGAGACGCCAATCATGAGCGAACAGATCATTGTCGACGCGGCCCCCCGCCAGTCGGCGGAACCGGCCCACAAGGCCGGCGGCATCGGCAACACGGTGGGCACGGCGGCAGGCAAGGCGGCGGTCACGGTAAGCAAGGCCATCGGCCGCTACCGCTGGACCATCTGCGGCCTGCTCTTCTTTTCGACCACCATCAACTACATGGACCGTCAGGTCCTGGGCCTGCTGAAGTCCACGCTGATGGGCGACATGGGCTGGAAGGGGTCGGACTTCGGCGACATCGTCGCCGCCTTCTCGCTAAACGACGCCTTCGGCTATATCGGCTGCGGCCGGCTGATGACAAGATCGGCTCCGC
>NZ_BADK01000697.1 GCF_000333595.1 Azospirillum sp. B506 | reverse complement strand
CCGGTGAAGAAGCGATCCGTCGCGTCTTTCGCGTGATGACCCTACTGTTGGAAGGGCACCCGCTATGCCGGCTATCACGTCACCGCCGGCGATGCCCCGTCGCCGGCCGACCGCCACAATCCGGTGATCGTCAGCCGCTGGCCGATTCGGGCGACGCGGCTGCTGCGCCATCATCTGGTGCCGCCGGCCCGCGTGCGCCTCGCCACCGCCGATCCGGCCCCTGAGGGGGAGACGGAGGTCGGCTGGGACCGGCCGGTGCTGCATGCCGAAATCGAGATGCCGGACGGCCGCATCCTGCATGTCTTCGATCTGCATCTGCGCGCCCCCATCGCCGCGCCGGTGCCAGGGCAGAAGGCCGGCGCCCAGACCTGGAAGACGGCGTCCGGCTGGGCGGAGGGCTTCTATCTCGCCTCGATCAAGCGGGCGGGGCAGGCGCTGGAGACCCGCATGGCGGTGGACCGGCTGTTCGACGCCGATCCCGAGGCGCTGATCCTGGTGGCCGGCGACTGCAACGCCGATCTGGAGCAGACCGCCGTCCGCATCATCCGCGCCGCCCCCGACTTCACCGGCAATGCCGAGCTGGCGAATCGCGTGCTGGAGCCGTTGGAGCAGGCGATCCCGGAGGAGCGGCGCTACACCGTGCTGCACGCCGGCACGCCGGTGCTGCTGGACCATCTGCTGGCCTCGCCCCGGCTGGCCGGGCTGCTGCGCGAGGTTGCGATCCACAATGAGGCGCTGACCGACGAGGTCGATCACGCCGACGAACCGTCGCCGGTCAGCTACCATGCGCCGGTGGTGGCGGCTTTCAGCCTGTAGAGCACGCACGGCTCAAACAGTTGGAACCGTCCCGCCGTCGATGACGTATTCCGTGCCGGTGATCGTTCTGGCGCGGTCGGACGCGAGGAAGGCGATCAGGTTCGCGACGTCTTCCGGTTTGGATGGCCCGCCGATCGGAATGCCGCCGAG
>NZ_BADK01000698.1 GCF_000333595.1 Azospirillum sp. B506 | reverse complement strand
CGAGTTGACGGTGACCCTGCGCGCCGCCGCCAACCCCTATCCCACCCTGCCGGGCTATCATTTCGGTCTGGTGCAGGAGGACGTGAAGCCGGCCCGCGCCGACCTGATTCCCCCCTCCTCCACAGCATTCCGGCGACCGCCAGCCGTCCGGCCGTCGTCTACCGCCGGGCCGGCGACAAATATCTGCTGATCGAGTACGGCCCGCTGGTGCTGGATCTCGACCTGCGCTTCCGTGTCCACGCGCTCCAGAGCTGGCTGCGGGCGCAGGCGTTGCCGGGGATTCTCGACCTGACTCCCGGCATCCGCTCGCTCCAGATCCATTACGACAACCGACGCCTGCCGCTCGGCGATCTGCTCGACCGGCTGGTCGGCGCCGAGGACGAGCTTGCCGCCATCGACGATCTGGCGGTGCCGACGCGCATCATCCACCTGCCGCTGTCCTGGGACGACGAGGCCACCCGCCTCGCCATTTCCAAATACATGCAGTCAGTGCGCGCCGACGCCCCCTGGTGCCCGAGCAACATCGAGTTCATCCGCCGCATCAACGGGCTGGACGACATCGAGGCGGTGAAGCGCATCGTCTTCGACGCCAGCTATCTCGTGCTCGGGCTGGGCGACGTCTATCTCGGCGCCCCGGTGGCGACGCCGGTCGATCCGCGCCACCGCCTCGTCACCACCAAATACAACCCGGCCCGCACCTGGACGCCGGAGAACGCGGTGGGCATCGGCGGCGCCTACATGTGCGTCTATGGCATGGAGGGGCCGGGCGGCTACCAGTTCGTCGGCCGCACCTGCCAGATGTGGAACACCCACCGGAGCACCGACGCCTTCGAGCCGGGCAAGCCCTGGCTGCTGCGCCACTTCGACCAGATCCGCTTCCACCCCGTCAGCCATGACGAGCTGATGGCCTTCCGCGCCGACTTCCCGCTCGGCCGGGCCAGCCTGCGCATCGAGGAGGAGAGCTTCCGCCTCGCCGACTACCGCCGCTTCCTGGCGGAGAACCGCGACAGCGTCGCCGCCTTCAAGACCCGCCAGCAGGCGGCCTTCGAGGCGGAACGGGCACGCTGGGAGGCGTCCGGCCAGATCGGCTACGCGACGGACCTGCCGGACGGCGGCGCGGCGGAGGCCGACGCCGACCTGCCCCCCGGCGGCGAGGCGGTGCCGAGCCCGGTGCCCGGCAGCGTCTGGAAGATCGCCGCGGAGCCGGGCAGCAGGGTCAAGGCGGGAGACCCGCTGCTGATCGTGGAATCGATGAAAATGGAGATCGCCGTCGCCGCGCCGATGGCCGGCACGGTCGCCGAGATCCGCTGCGCCGAGGGGCAGGCGGTGACACTGGGCCAGACCCTGGCCGTCCTGCTGCCCGAAGCCGCCTGAGGAAGACCATCATGACCATCACTCTGGAAATCGCGGCGCTCTCAGCCGCCTATGCCGACGGCAGCCTGACGCCTAAGGCGGTGCTGGACGAGGTCTATGCCCGCATCGCCGCACGCGGTGAACGGCCGGTGTGGATCCATCTCGTGCCGCAGGCCGACGCCCGCCGGCAGTTGGAGGCCGCAAGCGCCCGCAAGGCGGCGGGAGCGGAGCTGCCGCTGTTCGGCATCCCCTTCGCGGTGAAGGACAACATCGACGCCGCCGGCCTGCCGACCACCGCCGGCTGTCCCGACTTCGCCTTCGTTCCCGACAGCTCCGCCACCGTGGTGCGGCGGCTGGCCGAAGCCGGCGCCATCCTGATCGGCAAGACCAACCTCGACCAGTTCGCCACCGGGCTGGTCGGCATCCGCTCCCCCTATGGCGCCTGTTCGTCGGTGTTCGACGAGCGTTACGTGTCGGGCGGGTCGAGCGCCGGGTCGGGCGTCGCCGTCGGGGCGGGGCTGGTCAGCTTCGCGCTCGGCACCGACACGGCGGGATCGGGGCGGGTTCCGGCCGCCTTCAACAACATCGTCGGGCTGAAGCCGACCAAGGGGCTGGTCAGCACCTCGGGCGTGCTGCCGGCCTGCCGCACCCAGGACGTGGTGTCGATCTTCGCCGGCACGGCGGGCGACGCGCTGGCGGTGCTGCGGGTGGCCGGCGCCTATGACGAAGCCGACGCCTATTCCCGCAAGGCCCCGCCCGCCGCCGTGCAGCCGGCGTCCTGGCCGGTCGGCTTCCGCTTCGGCGTGCCGGTGGACGGGCTGGAGTTCTTCGGCGACGGAGCGGCGGCGGCCCTGTTCCGGTCGGCCGTCGAGCGGCTGACGGCGCTGGGCGGCACGGCGGTGGAGGTGGACTTCACCCCCTTCCGCGAGGCGGCACAGCTGCTCTATTCCGGCCCCTGGGTGGCGGAGCGGCTGGCCGCCATCCGCGACTTCGCCGAGACCAAGCCCGACTCCATCCACCCGGTGGTGCGCGGCATCGTGCTGGGTGCGGCGAAGATCGGCGCGGCGGACGCCTTCGCCGGCTTCTACCGGCTGGCCGAGCTGACCCGCCGGGCGGAGGCCGAATGGGCGAAGATGGACGTCTTCCTGCTGCCCACCACCGGCACGACCTACAGCATCGCGGAGCTGCTGGCCGATCCGGTGCGGCTGAACAGCAACCTCGGCCTCTACACCAATTTCGTGAACCTGATGGATTTGTCGGCCATCGCCGTGCCGGCCGGTTTCCGCGAGGACGGCCCGAAAAAGGGCCTGCCCTTCGGCGTGACGCTGATCGGCCGGGCTTTCGCCGATGGGGCGTTGGCGGCGCTGGCCGACCGCTTCCACCGCGCCCAGGCGCTGCCCATCGGCGCCACCGGTCAGATTCCGACCGGGCCGGCGCTGGACGTGACGGCACCGGCCCCCGGCACGGTGCGGCTGGCCGTTGTCGGCGCCCATCTGACCGGCCAGCCGCTGAACCACCAGCTGACCGGCCGGCAGGCCCGTCTGGTTGGCACGACGCGGACGGCCGGCGGCTACCGCCTTTATGCGCTGGCCGGCACCAGCCCGGCCAAGCCGGGGCTGGTCCGCGATCCGGACGGCGCCGGCGGCATCGAGCTGGAGCTTTGGGAGCTGACCGAGGCCGCCTTCGGCAGCTTCGTCGCCGAGGTGCCGCCGCCGATGGCGATCGGCACGGTGACGCTGGAGGACGGTACGGGCGTGAAGGGCTTCCTGTGCGAACCCATTGCGCTCGACGGCGCGGAGGACATCACCGCCCACGGCGGCTGGCGCCGCTGGCTGGCGCGCTGACCACACACGCTGACCACACTCAACGGGAAGGGGATTTTGAAGATGCGGACCTTGCTCAAGCGCGTCGTGTTCGGCGTGGCCCTCGCCGCCACTGTTGCGGCCGTCCAGTCGCCGGCCTTCGCGGCGGAGAAGAAGAGTTTCCGGGTGGCATGGTCGATCTACGCCGGATGGATGCCGTGGGGCTATGCCGCCGACAGCGGCATCATGAAGAAATGGGCCGACAAGTACGGCATCAAGATCGACATCGTGCAGATCAACGACTATGTCGAATCGATCAACCAATACACCGCCGGCGCCTTCGACGGCTGCGTCATGACCAACATGGACGCGCTGACCATCCCGGCGGCGGGCGGCGTCGATTCGACCGCCGTGATCGCCGGCGACTATTCCAACGGCAATGACGGCATCGTCCTGAAGAAGGGCAAGACCCTGAAGGACATCAAGGGCCAGAAGGTCAATCTGGTGGAACTGTCGGTGTCGCATTACCTGCTGGCCCGCGGGCTCGATTCGGTGGGCCTGCGCGAGAAGGACGTGACGGTGGTCAACACCGCCGATGCCGACATCGTGTCGGCCTTCACCTCCTCGCCCGACGTCACCGCCACCGTCACCTGGAACCCGCAGCTGAGCGAGGTCGTCAAGACCCAGGGCGCCACCCTGGTGTTCGACAGCTCCAAGGTGCCCGGCGAGATCATGGACCTGATGGTGGTCAACTCCGCCACCATGAAGGACAATCCGGCCTTCGCCAAGGCGCTGGTCGGCGCCTGGTACGAGATCATGGGGCTGATGACCAAGCCCGACGCCCCGGAAGGCAAGGCGGCGCTGGAGGCGATGGCCAAGGCGTCGGGCACCGATCTGGCCGGCTACAAGCAGCAGCTGGTCACCACGAAGATGTTCTATACCCCGGCAGACGCGGTGGGCTTCGCCACCGGGTCCGATCTGGTCAAGACCATGGATCTGGTGCGGACCTTCTCCTTCGACCACGGGCTGCTCGGCGAGGGTGCGCGGAGCCGCGACGCGGTGGGCATCGCCTTCCCCGGCGGCACGATCCTGGGCGACGCCAAGAACGTGAAGCTGCGCTTCGATGCGGAGGTGATGAAGCAAGCCGCCGCCGGGGCGCTCTGATCGATGCGCCGGATCATCAACCGGCGGCCGGGGCGCGGGGGCATCGTCTTCTGGGGTGCCCTCCCCTTCCTGGGTGCGGCGGCGCTCTATGCCGTCGCCTCCGCCCTGCGGCTGGCCGAGAATCCGAACGACAAGCTGCTGCCGCCGCTGTCGGCGATGGCGGCAGCGGTCGCACGGATCGCCTTCACCCCCGACCCGCGTACCGGCGATTATCTGATGTGGGCGGACACGCTGGCCAGCCTGCACCGGCTCGGCCTCGGCCTCGGGGTTGCGACGGCGGCGGCGCTGGTGATCGGCATCGCCATGGGGCTGATCCCCTATGTGCGGGCCGGCCTGTCGCCCTTCGTCGCCATCCTGTCGATGGTGCCGCCGATGGCGGTGCTGCCGGTGCTGTTCATCGTCTTCGGCCTGGACGAGCTGTCCAAGGTCGTGCTGATCGTCGTCGGCGTGACGCCCTTCCTGATCCGCGACCTCGCCATGCGCACCGGCGAACTGCCGGCCGAGCAGATCGTCAAGGCGCAGACGCTGGGCGGCAGCACCTGGCAGATCGTGCTGCGGGTGGTGCTGCCGCAGATGCTGCCGCGGCTGGTCGATGCGGTGCGGCTCTCGCTCGGTCCGGCCTGGCTGTTCCTGATCTCGGCGGAGGCCATCGCCGCGACCGAGGGTCTGGGCTACCGCATCTTCCTGGTCCGGCGCTATCTGGCGATGGACGTCATCCTGCCCTATGTCGCCTGGATCACGCTGCTGGCCTTCGTCTCGGACTATCTGCTGCGCCTGTTCAACGCCCGCTGTTTTCCCTGGCTGAAGGCCGGAAAGGGGTCCGCATGAGCCATGTGTCCGTTCGCGGCCTGTGGAAGGAATATCCGGGTCAGGTGGTGCTGGAGCGCGTCGATCTGGAGATCCCGTCCGGCGAGTTCTGCGCCCTGGTCGGCCCGTCCGGCTGTGGCAAGACCACCTTCCTGCGCATGCTGCTCGGCCAGGAACGGCCGACGCGCGGCGGCATTCTCCTCGACGGCCGGCCGCTGGTGGCCGAACCCGGCCCCGACCGCGGCGTGGTGTTCCAGCGCTATTCGGTCTTTCCCCACCTGACGGTGCTGGAGAATGTCATCCTCGGCCGCGAGTTCGAGGGGTCGCGTTTCCTTGGCAGGCTGTTCGGTGCCCGCCGCCGCGCCGCCGAGGAGGAAGCCAAGGGAATTCTGGCGGCGGTCGGTCTCGGCGACCATCTGCGCAAATATCCGGCGGAGCTGTCCGGCGGCATGCAGCAGCGCCTCGCCATCGCCCAGGCGCTGATCCTGAAGCCGAAGGTGCTGCTGCTGGACGAACCGTTCGGCGCGCTCGACGCCGGCACCAAGGCGCAGATGTACGAGCTGCTGCTGCGTCTGTGGTCGGAGCGGAAGATGACCGTCTTCATGGTCACCCACGACCTGAAGGAGGGCTTCACCCTGGCCACCCGCGTGCTCGCCTTCGACCGGGTGCGGGTCGATCCGACCGATCCCGGCGCCTATGGCGCGCGCATCACCTACGACCTGCTGCTGACCGAAAAGACGGCGGTCCAGGCAAGGCTGGCAACCGCCGGGCGGCCCCGCGAAACGCAGGACCGGCATGGGACGCAGGTCGCTGCGCTTTGAACCGAACGGGGTGAGCGCCCCGGCCGGCACGTCCTGCCGCCCGGATGCCGCCCTCCGGTGGTCGTCCAGGAAAATTGCGGATGCCACCTTGAACTGTCCCGGCTTACCCTCCATTTACCATCCACACAGATGGTGAATGGATGGAAATCCGATGGCTGAGAGCGAACGCACCCTTCGACCCAAGGCGGTCGACAGCGAGAAGATCACGATCAATCTCGGCTATGTCGATCTCGGCCACATCGATCTGCTGGTCGAGGAAGGGTTCTATTCGAACCGCACCGATTTCATCCGGACCGCCATCCGCAATCAGGTCGACCGGCATGCCGAGGTGGTTCGGCAAATGGTGGCGCGCAAAAGCGTCGATCTTGGCCTGCGCCACTTCACGCGGGCCGATCTGGAAGCGGTGCAGGCGGCGGGCGAGATGCTGGACATCCGCGTCCTCGGCCTCGCCACCATCGCCCAGGACGTCACGCCCGATCTGGCCCGCTCCACCATCGCTTCGCTGAGCGTGCTGGGTGCGCTGCACGCCCCGGCCGCGGTCAAGACCGCCCTCGCCGACCGCATGCGCTGACGAATTCCGGCCCAGCCCCTCGCCTGCGCCCACCTCGAACCGAGAAAGCTCAAAATGCCCCACATCCTTCCGCCCGGTCTGCCGCCGGGCATGGTCGAGGCTGCCCGCCTGACGAAAGCCGGCAAACTCACCGAGGCGACGCGCCTCATCCAGCGCCTTCTGCAAGGAAAGGACGAGAGGCAACCCGAAACGGCCAGCCCGGGAGCCACGCTGGAGGGGGAGTTCGTGAGACTCGATCCGGCGACGGATGCCGGCAGCCGGCCCAGTCCCGAGTCCGGGACCACGGACGGAACCCGATCCAGGCCGCGGACCGGACTGGGCGAGACCCTGCGCGGCCTCGCCGCACGCTTCAAACCGACCGGTCTGCACGGCGGCGCCCCGCACCCGAGCCCCGATCCGCTGCCGGATGGCGCGTCCTTCGTGACGCTGTCGCACAGCGGAACGGCGGGAACCCGTGCCTACAAACTCTATGTCCCGGCCAATCCCGGCGATGGACCGCGTCCGTTGGTGGTGATGCTGCACGGCTGCACCCAGTCTCCCGACGATTTCGCCGCCGGCACCGGGATGAACGCCTTGGCCGAGTTGCATGGACTGCTCGTCGCCTATCCGGAACAGCCGGCGTTGGCCAATGCCCAGCGCTGCTGGAACTGGTTCAGGCCGGAGGACCAGCGGCGCGATGAAGGGGAACCGGCGCTGATCGCCGGCATCACCCGCGACATCATGCGCGACCATCGCGTGGATCCGCAGCGCATCTACATTGCCGGGCTGTCGGCCGGCGGTGCCGCGGCCGCCATCATGGGCACCACCTATCCGGACCTTTATGCCGCGGTCGGTGTGCATTCGGGCTTGCCGGCCGGCGCCGCACACGACCTTCCCTCCGCCCTCGCCGCCATGCACCAGGGCGGCGGTCACCACAGGAAGGCGTCGCCGACCCGCCCCATGGTGCCCACCATCGTCTTCCATGGCGACCGCGACCACGTCGTTCATCCCAGCAACGGCGACGACGTCGCATCTCAGGCCAGCGACGGATCGGGTTCGCGGGCGGAGGTGCTGCAGGGCCACAAGCCAGGTGGCCGCAGCTACAGCCGCAGCATCCACCGCACGCCCGACGGCCGGACACTGTGCGAGCATTGGACCATCCATGGCGCCGGCCACGCCTGGGCCGGGGGCAGCCCGTCCGGTTCCTACACCGATCCGCAAGGCCCGGACGCATCGGCGGAGATGCTGCGCTTTTTCCTGGACCAGCGGTCCAGTAAGCCGAATTCACCGGAAGCAGAATAGCCGCTGCCGCAACAGCACGAAAGAAACAGCGAAAAAACTGAAACGCCCCGGCTTTTTGGAGCCGGGGCGTTTCTGGGTGTTGGATGAAGATGCAAGCTTAGCTTTTGGTTTAAGCGTCTCTTGTGCCTGAGTGACCTGGCGGCGACCTACTCTCCCACGTCTTAAGACGCAGTACCATTGGCGCGGAGGCTTTTCACGGCCGAGTTCGGGATGGGATCGGGTGTTTGACACCTCGCCATGACCACCAGGTCACCAAGGCACAAGACCGACGCTCATTCCCAAAAGCGCATATGCTTGTTCAGTGCAAGTGATGTGAGGAGTATCGAACTGCGGCGCGTGCTGTCAAGCTGCTGTTTTGAGCAGGCTTGCTGCTGCGCATGGCGCGGTTTGTGGGGTCGAGATCAAGCCGATCGAGCGATTAGTAAGGCTTAGCTTCAGACATTGCTGCCCGTCCACATGCCTCCTATCGACGTGATGGTCTGTCACGGCTCTCAAGGGAGCTCTGGTTTAGAGGTGGGTTTCCCGCTTAGATGCTTTCAGCGGTTATCCCGTCCATACTTAGCTACCCGGCCATGCCACTGGCGTGACAACCGGTGCACCAGAGGTATGTCCATCCCGGTCCTCTCGTACTAGGGACAGATCCTCGCAAAACTCCGACACCCACGGCAGATAGGGACCGAACTGTCTCACGACGTTCTAAACCCAGCTCACGTACCACTTTAATCGGCGAACAGCCGAACCCTTGGGACCTGCTCCAGCCCCAGGATGTGATGAGCCGACATCGAGGTGCCAAACGACTCCGTCGATATGGACTCTTGGGAGTCATCAGCCTGTTATCCCCGGCGTACCTTTTATCCGTTGAGCGATGGCCCGTCCACGTGGAGCCACCGGATCACTATGGCCGACTTTCGTCTCTGCTCGACTTGTCAGTCTTGCAGTCAGGCGGGCTTATGCCATTGCACTCGTCGAGCGAATTTCGACCGCTCTGAGCCCACATCGCGCGCTTCCGTTACACTTTGGGAGGCGACCGCCCCAGTCAAACTACC
>NZ_BADK01000699.1 GCF_000333595.1 Azospirillum sp. B506 | reverse complement strand
ATGAGCAGAGTTATGTGCTGAAGCTCACCAACCCGGCCGAACCGCCGCTCGTCACCGGCTTCCAGACCGGGGCGATGCAGCATGTCGCCCTGCGCGATCCTTCCCTGCCGGTGCCGCGCGTGGTGCCGACCCTGGATGGCGAGGCGCAGACGACGGTGCTGATCGACGGCCAGCCGATGATCCTGCGGCTGTTGACCTATCTCGACGGCACGCCGCTCCACGCGGCGCCGGCCTCGCCGGGGCTGATGCGGTCGCTGGGGACCACGCTGGCGCGGCTGGATATCGCGCTGGCCGATTACCGGCATCCGGGGTCGGAGCGCGAGCTGCTGTGGGACATCACCCGCACCGCCAGCGTCGCCGACAAGCTGCGTTATCTCGCCGACGGACTACGCCGCCGGATGGTGGAGCGTTTCATCGCCCGCTTCGCCGAGCGGGTGGCCCCCCGACTGCCCGCCCTGCGGCATCAGGTGATCCACAACGACCTCAATCCCCACAATGCGGTGGTCGATCCGGCCGGGCATCAGACGATCACCGGCATCATCGATTTCGGCGACGCGCTGAAGGCCCCGCTGGTCAACGATCTGGCGACGGCGCTGGCCTATCATGTCACCAGCGGCGACACGCCCTTCGGCTCCCTCGTCGAGATGACGCGCGCCTACAACGCCGTGCTGCCGCTGACGGCAGAGGAGGTGGAGCTGCTGCCCGATCTGGTGGCGGCCCGCCTCGCCCTGACCATTTCCATCACCGGATGGCGGGCGGCCGACTACCCGGACAACGCCGCCTACATCCTGCGCAACGCCGAACGGGCCTTCGCCGGGCTGGAAAAGCTGACCAGCGATGAAGCCGCCGACGCACGCCGTCTGATCCACCTCGCCTGCCAGGAAGTGTGACCCGCCATGACGATGATCAACGCCTATGCGCCCGATGCCGCCGGCTCCCTGCCGGAGCGCGAGCGCGCCCTGATCGCCCGCCGCGAAAAGCTGCTCGGCCCGGCCTACCGGCTGTTCTACGCCGACCCGATCCATGTCGTGCGGGGGGAGGGCTCCTCCCTCTTCGACGCCGACGGCAACCGCTATCTCGATGCCTACAACAACGTCGCCTCGGTCGGCCATTGCCGGCCGGAGGTGGTGGAGGCGATGGCGAAGCAGGCGGCGGTGCTGAACACCCACACCCGCTACCTGACCGACGGCATCGTCGAGTTCGCCGAAGCCTTCCTCGCCGAGTTCCCGGCCGAACTGTCGCACCTGATGATGACCTGCACCGGCAGCGAGGCCAACGACCTCGCCCTGCGCGTCGCCCGCGTCCACACCGGCGGCACCGGCGTCGTCATCGCCCACAATGCCTATCACGGCGTCACCTCGGCGCTGGCGGAGATGTCGCCGTCGCTGGGCGCTGCCGTGAAGCTGGGCGACCATGTCCGCGTGGTCCCGTCGCCCGACAGCTACCGCCTTCCGGAGGGCGAGATCGGCACCGCCTTCGCCCGTTCGGTAGAGGCGGCCATCGCCGACCTGCGCGAGAAAGGGATCGCCCCGGCGGCCCTGCTGGTCGACACCATCTTCTCCAGCAGCGGCGTCTACACCGATCCGGCCGGCTTCCTGGCCCCGGCGGTGGAGGTCATGCGCAAGGCCGGCGGTATCTTCATCGCCGACGAGGTCCAGCCCGGCTTCGGCCGGCTCGGCACCCACATGTGGGGCTTCGCCCGCCACGGGCTGGTGCCCGACATCGTGACGGTCGGCAAGCCGATGGGCAACGGCCATCCGGTGGCCGGCGCCATCTTCCGGCCGGAGGTGATCGAGGCGTTCGGCAAGAGCCAGCGCTATTTCAACACCTTCGGCGGCAACCCGGTGTCCTGCGCCGTGGCGCTGGCGGTGCTGCGCGTCATCAAGACGGAGCGGCTGCAGGAGAACGCCCTGGCCGTCGGCACCCAGATGATCGACGGCCTGCGGGCGCTGGCCGCCAAACACGACCTGATCGGCGACGTGCGCGGCAGCGGCCTGTTCATCGGCGTCGAGATGGTGCGCGACCGCGCCCTGAAGACCCCGGCGCCGGAGGAGACCGCCCGCGTGGTGAACGGCATGCGCCAGCGCCGGGTGCTGATCAGCGCCACCGGGCAGGAAGGCCACATCCTGAAGATCCGCCCGCCGCTGGTCTTCTCCGCGGACGACGCCACGCTGTTCCTCGCCACGCTGGACGAGGTGCTTGCGGCACTCTAACCCCCTGCCCTGCCGCAAATCGGCGCTCCTGCCCAGTTTTTCGGCGAGAGTGACCGAATGGCAGGCAATTCCTGCGCGCCGGTCCGCCGGCCGGCGCGCAAATCCGCCGGATGCAAGGCCCCGCCGGCTTGGCATGGGCCTTGCGAAGACATCCCCGTAAAGCCGCTAGGGTTCCGGCCGGTCCGCAATATTGTGCAGTCCGGTGGCTGGTCCGAGAGCGGCGACCTGTCCGGTGAACAGCGGACGGGCACACGGCGGGACAAAAGCCCGGGAGGTTCCGAACACGGAGGCGTGCAGCCCCGGTGGGACTTCCCAACGCCTGCACTCCTCCCTTCACGATGCTCCGGCCGGGACGACCCGGCCCGTGGTCCGACCTGGGCCGCGCCTGGAGCCTTTGCCGGGACGGCCCGGCACGGGAAGGAGGCAGGTCCGTGGACAGGCACGACGTTCTTTATGAAGACGAAATCCCCGGCGGCAAGCATTGGTCCTTCACGGTCCGGCGCGGCACGGTTCTGCGCCTGATCGACCGCGAGGGCGGCGCCAATGTCGGCATGCTGTTCTACAATCCGCAAAATCCGCTGGAGCGCTACAACGCGCCCGACACGCTGAAGTGCCAGCACAGCTTCAAGCTGACCGCCGGCCACTGCCTCTATTCCGACATGGGGCGCATCTTCTGCTCCATCGTCGAGGACACGGCGGGCTGGCACGACACGGTGTGCGGCAATTCCACCAAGGCGCTGGTGGCGGAGCGCTGGGGCCAGAAGGACTATCAGGCCCACCGCAACGACTGGACGCTGAACGGCCATGACAGCTTCCTGGTGGAAGCGGCCAAATACGGCCTCGGCCGCCGCGACCTCGCCGCCAACGTCAACTGGTTCAGCAAGGTCCACACCGAGGAGGACGGCACGCTGGTCTTCGACCCGTCCGCCGCCAAACCCGGCGCCCATGTCGATTTGCGCTTCGAGATGGACACGCTGGTGCTGCTGCACACCTGCCCGCACCCGCTGAACCCCGCCGCCGAGTATCCGCGCAAGCCCATCCTCTACCAGCTCCGCAAGGCCGAGCCGGTTGCCGAGGACGATGCCTGCAAGAACGCGCGTCCCGAGAACGGGCGCGGCTTCGCCAACAACCACCTTTACCACCTGTGCGGCTGAGGGGCGCGACAATGACCAAAGCCGCCATGACCAAGGAAAGCACCCTGACCCCCGAAGCCGCCGTCTATCGCAAGATCGTCGCGGCCGGCGATTATTGGATGGAGGTGGTCCGCAAGGGCCAGATTTTCCGCATCGTCGATCTGGAGGGCAACCAGGCCGCCGACACCCTGTTCTACAGCGCCGCCGACCCGGCCGAGCGCTACAGCGCCGTCGACACCATCCGCGAACAGCGCAACGTCTACCTGTCGGTCGGCACGAAACTGATCTCCACCCAGGGCAACCCGATGCTGGAGATCGTCGCCGACACGGTCGGCCGGCACGACACGCTGGGCGGCGCCTGCGCCACCGAAAGCAACACCGTGCGCTATGCGCTGGAGAAGAAGTGCATGCACGCCTGCCGCGACAGCTGGATGCTGGCGGTGGCGGAGAACGAACAGTTCGGCCTGACCAAGCGCGACATCACCCACAACATCAACTTCTTCATGAATGTGCCGGTCACGCCGGACGGCGGCCTGACCTTCGCCGACGGCGTCAGCGGTCCCGGCAAATATGTGGAGATGCGGGCGGAGATGGACGTGATCGTCCTGATCTCCAACTGCCCGCAGCTGAACAACCCCTGCAACGACTACAACCCGACACCCATCGAGGTGATGGTTTGGGATCGGGCGTGAGGGGACCGCACATGTTCACCAAGGTCCTGATCGCCAACCGCGGCGAGATCGCCTGCCGCGTCATCCGCACGCTCGACCGCCTGGGCATCGCCTCGGTCGCCGTGTATTCGGAGGCCGACGCCCAATCCCTGCATGTGGCGCTGGCGGGGGAGGCCGTCCGCATCGGCCCCGCCGCGGTGTCGGAAAGCTACCTGAACGCCGAGCGCATCCTGGCGGCGGCGAAGCAGACCGGCGCCCAGGCGATCCATCCCGGCTACGGCTTCCTGTCGGAAAATCCGGGCTTCGCCGAGGCCTGCGCCGCCGCCGGCATCACCTTCATCGGCCCGACGCCGGAGCAGATGCGCGCCTTCGGGCTGAAGCACAGCGCCCGCGCGCTGGCGGAGCACAGCGGCGTGCCGCTCTCCCCCGGCAGCGGCCTGCTGACCGACGCCGCCCATGCCAAGGCGGAAGCCGAGCGCATCGGCTATCCGGTGATGATCAAGAGCACCGCCGGCGGCGGCGGCATCGGCATGCAGCTGTGCCGCGATCCGGAAACGTTGGAGCCGATGTTCGAGGCGGTCAGCCGGCTGTCGCGCAACAACTTCAAGGATGGCGGCGTCTTCCTGGAGAAGTTCATCGAGCGCGCCCGTCACATCGAGGTGCAGATCTTCGGTGACGGCCGCGGTGCCGTGGTGGCGCTGGGCGAGCGCGACTGCTCCGCCCAGCGGCGCAACCAGAAGGTCATCGAGGAGACGCCGGCCCCCGGCATTTCGGACGATCTGCGCCGCAACCTGTTCGACGCGGCGGAGCGGCTGGGCCGTGCCGTGACCTACCAGTCGGCCGGCACGGTCGAGTTCGTCTATGACGACGCGGCCGGCGAGGCCTATTTCCTGGAGGTCAACACCCGCCTGCAGGTCGAGCATGGCGTGACCGAGGAGGTCACCGGCATCGATCTGGTGGAATGGATGATCCGGCAGGCGGCGGGCGAGGCTCTGCCGCTGGAGGCGCACAGGGACACGGCGCAGGGTGCCTCGATCCAGGTGCGGGTCTATGCCGAAGATCCGGGCCGCAACTTCCGCCCCTGCTCCGGCCTGCTGACCGAGGCGGCTTTCCCGGCGGATGCCCGCGTCGAGACCTGGGTGGAGCAGGGCAGCGAGGTCACGCCCTTCTACGATCCGCTGGTCGCCAAGATCATCGTGCGCGGCGAGGATCGCGCCGACGCCCTGGCGAAGCTGCGCGATGCGCTGGCCCGCTGCCGCCTGTCGGGGATCGAGACCAACCTCGCCTATCTGCGCCAGCTCGCCGCCGATCCGGTCTTCGCGGCCGGCGGCATCACCACCCGTTATCTGGAAACGGTGGCCTATGCGGCGCGCACGCTGGAGGTCGTCACCCCCGGCACGCTGACCACCGTGCAGGATCATCCCGGCCGCGTCGGCTATTGGGAGGTCGGCGTGCCGCCGTCCGGCCCGATGGACCCGCTGGCCTTCCGGCTCGGCAACCGCGCGCTCGGCAACCCGGACGGGACGGCGGGGCTGGAGATCACGGTGTCCGGCCCGACGCTGCGCTTCAACACCGGGGCGGTGGTCTGCCTGACCGGTGCGGCGATGCCGGCCGATCTCGACGGAACGCCGGTGCCGTTCTGGCAGCCGGTCAGCGTGCCGGCGGGAGCCACCTTGCGCATCGGCACCGTCAGCGGCGCCGGCTGCCGCGCCTATCTGCTGGTGCAGGGCGGGCTGGACGTGCCGGACTATCTCGGCAGCAAATCCACCTTCACGCTCGGCAAGTTCGGCGGGCATGGCGGGCGGGCGCTGCTGCCGGGCGACATCCTGCATCTCGGCGACGCAGCGGCCGGGACTGTGGAAGCGGTGGCGAACGGGGACCGGCCGGCTTACGGGCATGGCTGGGAGATCGGCGTTCTTTATGGGCCGCACGGTGCGCCGGATTTCTTCACCGACGACGACATCGCCGCCTTCTTCGCCGCCGATTGGGAGGTGCATTACAACTCCAGCCGCACCGGCGTCCGCCTGATCGGCCCGAAACCGACCTGGGCGCGCAAGGACGGCGGCGAGGCAGGGCTGCACCCGTCGAACATCCACGACAACGCCTACGCCATCGGCGCCATCGACTTCACCGGCGACATGCCGGTGATCCTGGGACCGGACGGTCCCAGCCTGGGCGGCTTCGTCTGTCCGGCGACCATCGTCGATGCCGAGCTGTGGAAGATCGGCCAGCTGCGGCCGGGCGATACGGTGCGGTTCAAACGGCTGACGGCGGAAGAGGCAATCTCCCCCTCTCCCCCCCGGGGAGAGGGTCGGGGTGAGGGGGAGGCGCTGCATGGATCAACTCGACATGCAGCAGCTTTCCAGTCTCGCCAATCCTCGCCGCGCGCCCCCCTCACCCTAACCCTCTCCCCGGGGGGGAGAGGGAATCAGGTCGGGGCGGGAGAGGGAAAGAGCGATTCCCCCCTCCTCCACAGCATTCCGGCGACCGCCAGCCGTCCGGCCGTCGTCTACCGCCGGGCCGGCGACAAATATCTGCTGATCGAGTACGGCCCGCTGGTGCTGGATCTCGACCTGCGCTTCCGTGTCCACGCGCTCCAGAGCTGGCTGCGGGCGCAGGCGTTGCCGGGGATTCTCGACCTGACTCCCGGCATCCGCTCGCTCCAGATCCATTACGACAACCGACGCCTGCCGCTCGGCGATCTGCTCGACCGGCTGGTCGGCGCCGAGGACGAGCTTGCCGCCATCGACGATCTGGCGGTGCCGACGCGCATCATCCACCTGCCGCTGTCCTGGGACGACGAGGCCACCCGCCTCGCCATTTCCAAATACATGCAGTCAGTGCGCGCCGACGCCCCCTGGTGCCCGAGCAACATCGAGTTCATCCGCCGCATCAACGGGCTGGA
>NZ_BADK01000700.1 GCF_000333595.1 Azospirillum sp. B506 | reverse complement strand
GCAGAACAAGGACGGCGAGCCGGCCAAGCCGGTCGAGACCGCCAAGATTGCCGAGCCGGCCAAGCCCGCCCCCGTTCAAACTCCCGCCCCGGCGCCGACCACCGTCGAGGAGGCGCGCAAGCTGGTTCAGCAGGGTACGCCGGCCGGCGACGCCTATGCCGCGGGTCAGCGCTACCGCCAGGCCAAGGCGCTGGACGGCGCCTTCCTGCTGTTCCGCCACGCCGCCGAGCAGGGCAGCGCCGAGGCGGCCATCGCGGTGGGCGAAATGTACGACCCCGCCACCCATTCCGCCGAGACCAGCCCGCTGCCCTCCCCCAACCCGGCGCAGGCCGCGAACTGGTACCGCCGCGCCGCCGAGGCCGGCAACGCCGAGGCGCAATACCGCTACGGCCGCCTGCTGATGAGCGGCCAGACCGACGACCCGCAAGGGGCGGATGCCGGACTCGCATGGCTGCGCAAGGCGGCCGACCAGGGACATGTCCAGGCCAAGGAGGCACTGCCGAAATGATCGCCGCACCCCTGCGCGCCGTTGCCGTCGCCGGCTTCGCCATCGCCCTGCTGGCCGGCAGCGCCGCACCCGCCCTGGCCCAGGCCACCGGCAAGCGGACGCCGCTGCTGATCGAGGGCAAGACCGCGCTGCACCAGCGCGTGCTGACCCGGCCGGGCACCATGCTGGCCGCCGCCCCCGGCGGCACCGGCAAGACCGTTCCGCCGATGTCGGTCTTCTTCGTCTACGACCGCAAGGAGCAGGGGGGCAAAAGCTTCCTGGAGGTCGGGGTCGACAGCGAGGGCAAGACCGTCGGCTGGGTCGATGCCGCCGACACCATCCCCTGGCGGCACACGCTGGTAATGGCCTTCAGCAACCCGGCCAACCGCGAGCGGGTTCTGTTCTTCAAGGACCGCAAGAGCCTTGTCGATCTGCTGAACTCCGACAAGCTCCTGGTCGATGCCGAGGCCGCGCGCCAGCAGGTGGCGGCCGGCAAGATGGCGGCGGACAGCCCCATCGTCTCGGCCGAGCCGGAAACCTTCGTCGACCTCCAGAAGCAGTTCTACCTGCTGCCGATCCTGGAGGCGAACTCCACCGTGCTGAAGTCCGGCTTCAAGGTGCGCACGGTGCGCGTCGCCTCGGTGACCAAGGAGAAGGAACAGCCGCTGGCCCCCGCCGCGCCGCGCCGCGGCAACCCGGAGGCCGATCTGGCCAGCTTCCGCTCTGGCGTGGTGTTCCTGGTCGACGCCACCTCGTCGATGCAGCCCTACATCGACCGCGCCCGCGCCGCCATCGATCAGGTCTACCAACAGGTCGAGACCGCCAAGCTGAACGAGCGCGTCCGCTTCGGCATGATCGCCTACCGCGACGATCCGCAGAAGGCCAAGGGCGTGGAGTATCTGACGCGCACCTTCGCCGATCCCAATTCCACCGCGACCAAGGCCGCCTTCCTGGACTCGATCAAGGGGGTGTCGGCCTCCGCCGCCTCCACCCGCGCCTTCGCCGAGGACGGCTATGCCGGGCTGGAGCAGGCGATCCGCAAGATCGACTGGAAGCCGTTCGGCGGCCGCTATGTCATCTGGTTCACCGACGCCAGCTCGCGCGAGGGCAACTCGCCGCTCGCCAGCACCGGGCTGTCCACCGCGCAGATCCGCCAGCTGGCGCAGGACAACCGCGTCGCCATCTATGTGCTGCACCTGCAGACCGCCGAGGGGCGCAACGACCATGCCGCCGCCCGCGCCCAGTATGAGCGGCTGAGCAACTTCCCGAATGTCGGCTCGCTGTATTTCCCGGTGCCGGCCGGCGACGCCGACGCCTTCCGCACCCAGGTGCAGCGGCTGGCCGAGCTGCTGGTCAACCAGGTGAAGGCCGCCGAGGGCGAGGCGAAGCCGCCCGCAGCAGCCGCACCGTCGCCCGAAGACCAGCGCATGGCGAAGGCGGCGGAGGATGTCGGCAAGGCCATGCGCCTCGCCTATCTCGGCGAGGTCCAGGGCACCAAGGCGCCGTCGATGTTCGAGGCCTGGGCCTCCGACCGCGATTTCCGCAAGCCGGACATCGCGTCGTTCAGCGTGCGCGTGCTGCTGACCAAGAACCAGCTGAGCGACCTGCAGGCGACTCTGCGCAAGGTGACGGAAGCCGGCGAGCGCGGGCAGATCGACCCCGGCGACTTCTTCAACCAGCTGCGCAGCGCCGCCGCCGCCATGGGCCGCGACCCCAGCCGCATCGCCCAGGGCAAGGCCCGCAACCTGGAGGAGACCGGCCTGATGGGCGAGTATCTGGAGGGCCTGCCCTACCAGAGCCGCATCATGTCCATCGACCCGGACGGCTGGGCCCGCATGGGCGTGGGCGAGCAGCAGGCGATCATCGACGACGTGAAGTCGAAGGTGGCGCTGTACCAGCGCTTCCATGACGACGTCGACCGCTGGGTGAAGCTGCACGACCAGGCATCGGCCGGCGATGCGGTCTATCCGGTGCCGCTCGACAGCCTGCCCTGACGTCATGACCGCGCCGCTCGTCGACATCGAGAACTGCATCCACGAACGCGCCGCCGGGGCCGACCGGTTCCGGCTGGCGGTGGACCGCTTCGCCCTGTTCCCCGGCGACCAGATCGCCCTGGTCGGCCCCAGCGGCTGCGGCAAGAGCACGATGCTCGACCTGCTGTCGCTGATCCTCGCCCCCACCGCGGCGGCGCGCTTCGCGCTGTCGATGCCGGGACGGGCGGCGGTGGACGTCATGGCACTGTGGCGCGGCGGCGGGCGCGACCGGCTGACCGCCCTGCGTGCCGCCCACATGGGCTATGTGCTGCAGACCGGCGGTCTGGTGCCGTTCCTGTCGGTGCGCGAGAACATCCTGCTGACCCGCCGCGCGCTCGGCCTGCCCTGCCCCGGCCCGGCGGAAACGCTGATGGAATGGCTGGGCGTGGCGGAGCTGGGGCGGCGGCTGCCGCGGCAGATCTCCATCGGCCAGCGCCAGCGGGTCGCCATCGCCCGCGCCCTGGCGCACCGGCCGGCGCTGATCCTCGCCGACGAGCCGACGGCCTCGCTCGACCCGTCGCTGGCCGAGGGCACCATGGCGCTGCTGAGCGCCGTCGCCCGCCACCAGGGCGCGGCGCTGGTGGTCGTCACCCATGACCATGCCCTGGCCGAGCGCACCGGGCTGACCGTGGTCGAATGCCGGGCCGGCACCGGCGCCAGCACGATCCGCCATGAGGCGGCAAGCGTGGAGGCGGCGGCATGATGCCCCGCATTGTCCAGCTGTTCCGACTGGCGCTGTCCGACCTGCGGGTCGAATGGCCGATGGCGCTGTGCCAGATCATCGCCATCGCCGCGGTGCTGACGCCGCTGCTGGTGCTGTCCGGCCTGCAGCAGGGCGCCATCGGCACGCTGATCGACCGGCTGAACCGCGACCCGGCCATGCGGCTGGTGGTGCCGGAAGTGACCGGGGGCCACCGTTTCGACAGCGCCTGGTTCGCAACGATGGCGGCGCGGCCGGACGTCGATTTCGTCATGCCGGCGACCCGGCAGATCGCCGGCCAGATCGACCTGCTGCGCGCCGGGGAGGGAACCCCGTCGAACGGGCGCGGCGAGGCGCGCGTCACGCTTCTGCCCACCGCCCCCGGCGACCCGGTGACCGAACCGCATGCGGCCTCCGTCGCCGGGGCGGCCGGCATGGGAACGGTGATCCTGAGCGCCCGCGCCGCCGACCGGCTGGGCGTGGCCTCCGGCGCCGAGGTCACCGCCTATGCCGAGCGCACGCGCGGCGGCCGGACCGAGCCGCTCGCCTTCCCCTTGCGGGTGCAGGCGGTGCTGCCGATGCAGCGCGATGGCGGCATGAGCGCCTTCGGGTCGCTGGCGCTGGTGCAGGCGGTGCAGGATTTCCGCGACGGCAGCGCCGCCCCGGCCCTGGGCGCCACCGCGGGGGAGCCGGCGGCGGCGGTCGCCGACTATCCGCTGTTCCGCCTCTATGCCCGCTCGATCCGCGACGTGCAGAAACTGGCGGCCGACTTCCAGGCCAACGGGCTGGCGGTCGCCACCCGCCACGCCGAAATCGCCTCCACCCTGACGCTGGACCGCAATCTGCGGGCGATCCTGCTGATCATCGCAGCGCTGTCGGTGGCCGGCTATGTGGTGGCGGTGACGGCCAGCCAATGGGGCAACCTGCGCCGCAAGCGCCGCGATCTGGCGATCCTCAACCTCACCGGCTACGGCAGCGGCTGGCTGGTCGCCTTCCCGGTGGCGCAGGCGGCCCTGCTGGCGCTGGTCGGCAGCGTGGTGGCGACGGCGGCCTTCGCCGGAACGGCGCTGATCATCAACGGACATTTCCAGGAGAGCGTCACGGCGGGCGAGGCCGCCTGCCGGCTGACGGCGCCCGACCTGCTGGCCGCGGCAGCGCTGACGCTCGCGCTGTCGCTGCTGCCGGCGGCGGCGATCGGGCTTGCCTGCCGCCGGATCGAAACCAGCGAGGAGCTGCGCAGTGTCTAACCGCACCCCGATCCTTCTCCTCCTCGGAGCGCTGACGGTTCCCGGCCCCGGCTTCGCCGCCGAGCCGGCCAAGCCGGGCTGGCCCGAAGCGCTGTACAATCCCAAGGCCGACAAGGACGATCTGGTTCTGCCCATGCCCTGCGGCGGCGCCATGACCTTCCGCAAGGTGGCGGTGCCGGCCGAAGGGGCGCTGGACGACCGGCGGGTCGAGCTGGGCGGCGGCGAGGCGAAGTTCGCCTATTCGGAAAACAGCCGGCGCGATTGGGTGGGGGGCGGCTTCACCGATCCGAAGGCCAAGAACCTGCACGCCTTCTACATCGGCAAGTACGAGGTCACGCGCCAGCAATACGCCGCGCTGTCGGGCAGCTGCGCCGAACCCGGCGAGGAGGCCCGCCTGCCCAAGGTGCAGGTGACCTGGGCGGAGGCGGTGGCCTTCGCCGGCGCCTATTCGACCTGGCTGGTCAAGAATGCGCTCGACCGCCTGCCGGCCGAGGACGGCGCCCCGGGATTCGTCCGGCTTCCCACCGAGGCGGAATGGGAGTTCGCGGCCCGCGGCGGCATCGCGGTGTCGGACAGCGTGTTCGTCCAACCCAGCTTCCCGATGCCGGAGGGGGCGGCGAGCTATGTCTGGTATCAGGGCAGCGAGTCCGCCAACAACGAGCTGAACGCCATCGGCCTGCTGAAGCCGAACCCGCTCGGCCTCTACGACATGCTGGGCAATGCCGGGGAGTTCGTGCTCGATCCCTTCCGCCTCAACAAGCTGTCGCGCCTGCATGGGCAGGCCGGCGGCCAGACGGTGAAGGGCGGCGACTTCCGCACCCCGCTGGCCGACATCCGCAGCGCCGCGCGCGAGGAGTTCGTTCCCACCGACAAGCGCGGCGAGCGCCGGTCGCCCTCGACCGGTTTCCGCCTCGCCCTGGCAGCGCCCAGCCTGCCCAGCACCCAGCGCATCGGCGCGGTGCGCAAGGCCTGGGAGGAACTGCCGAAGGCCGCCGCCGCCGCCATCGCCGGCCCGCAGGACGATCCGGTGAAGGAGGTCGAGGTGCTGGGCGCCGCGGTGGAGGATCCGGCGCTGAAGCAGCGAATCCGCAACCTGTCCACCGTCATCAAATCCAGCATCCAGACCAGCAACGAGCAGCGTGCCCGCGCCGCCCGCAGCGAAATCCGCGTCGGCGCCTATCTTGCGCGCAAGCTGGCCGACGACAAGCGCATCGTCGCGACCAAGGAACGCCAGATCGAAGCCCTGTCGGAAGCGAACCAGCAGCTGCGGGACGGCATCCGCCGGGCGCTGGAGACCGACCGTGCGACGCTCGACTTCAATCTCGGCTACTACATCGACACGCTGACCCAGCTGAACGCCGAGTATCCGGAGGCCCTGATGCTGGCCCAGGCCGAGGTGCTGAAGCGCGAGTTCGAAGCACGGAACCTGGCGTCGCTCAACGGCTTCATCGACCTCTGCATCCGCCATGCGGCCCGCCTGCGCGCCGACGGCAAACTCGATCACCCAAAGACACTGGGGGAAATCCCGGTTCCCTGAGGACACCGGGAGGGGGCAACACCACACGCTTGTTCACAAATGGGGGCATTACCATGACGTCGCACACGCTTTCGCTGACCCGCTTAACCACCGGCCGCGCCAGCCGCGCAGTCGCCGTCGCCCTGGCCGGGTCGCTGGCCCTGTCGGCTTGCGCCACCTCGGGCAACAGCACTGCCTCCGCACAGTGCTCCAGCAACACCGCGCAGCTTTCGGCCGCCGAGATGCAGCTGTGCAAGGACTCGCAGGTCTTCAACGAGACGGTGGCCGGTGGCGCTGCTGCCGGCGCGGTGGCGGGCATCCTGGTGGGAGCCCTGGTCGGTGCGATGACGGGCGACGCCCGCAACATCGCCAAGGGCGCGGTGATCGGCGGCGTTGCGGGGGGCATCGCCGGCGGTGTGGACGGCTACATCACCGCCAAGGCGCAGGAATCCGGCAACAACCGGGTGCGCATGGTGGAGGCGATGACCCGCGACGTCGATGCCGACAACACGCGGCTGAAGGCGCTGGTCAACAGCTCCAACCAGGTGCTGTCCGATTCCCGCACCCGCCTGGAGCGCACGACCGCCGAATACAAGTCCGGCAAGACCAGCCTTGCCCAGCTGGAAAGCGAGCGCACGCGCCTGGAGAACAACCGCTCCCTGATGGAAAGCTCGCTGGAATCGCTGCGCAAGAAGCGGGACACCTACCAGGAGGCCAGCCAGAAATTCAGCGGCGAAGGCAGCGCCTCCGCGCAGTTCGACGCCAAGATCAAGGTGCTGAACACGCAGATCGCACAGCTTGAACAGAATGTCAGCGGGATGAACGCCGCCCTGACGATCTCCAAGGTCTGAGGAACGGCGCCATGACAAGACCGACACCGACAAGACAGGCACCGACGAAACGGACAGGCGGCCCGCTGCTGGCCGGCGCCCTGGCCCTGCTGCTGGGCGGCTGCGTGAACACCTATATGGAACAGAAGGCCGATCTGCGCGCCGGCGGTCCGCAGGCGCGCGAAGCGGCGGCGCGCCAGCAATATGCCTCCGCCAAGGCGCAGAACGCCGACCTCGGCGACCAGCTGGTGTCGAGCCAGCGCGACATCGAGCGCAACGAGCGCCGCATCGCCAGCGCCCAGTCCGAACTCGCCACCGTGCGCCAGAATCTCGACCGCGCACGGCGCAACAAGAAGCTGAGCGAGGCGGAATACCGGCGCATGAAGAACGAGGTCGACGACGTCAACCGCGACATCAACGACCTCGACTTCAAGATGAAGGCGAACGGCGCCGCCACCCCTGCCGATACCGCGGAAAGCGAACGGCAGATCAAGGCGTTGGAGAAGAAGAAGGCCGAGCTGGAGAAGGCGATCCAGCTGTCGCTCGGCCAGTAAGGACGCAAAGCCGGGAGCGGACCGCCGCGGTCCGTCCCGGCCATGCGCGATCCGTCGGGCGCGGCCCGGCATCGCGGGCGCCCCGGCATCCTCTCCGTCGGTCGGTCGACGGCGATCATGGCGACGGCGATCATGGCGACGGCCAGGCGATCCCGACGGGCAGCGGAACTGACGGGACAGGCATGGAGGCTCCGGCGCTCGTCATCGATGGCACGGCTGGCCGTGACTGCCGGCGACACACGCGCCTGATGAAAGAATTTTGGTGAATTTCAATCAGTAGAAACTTTGCGGCACTGTGGAAGGCTGTGAAGGTCTCAGCACGCCATTCGTATCGCTGGCTTCATATTGTCAAGCGGCGAAGGCACTGCCATATTTCGTCGGTTTCCCGCGATCACAATGGCAATATACAATATGGAAATCCTATTGGGGACAAACCACCTACAGGACTTCACTGGTTCTGAAATAATCATTCTGGAATTTGCTGAATATTTTTCTTCTCTTGGCCATAACATAACCTTGTTTGCCAATTGCGCAGGATCGCCCCTCGACAAAATCATCGAGAACACCCTTGGCTTGACGATAGAAACAGATCCGGAAAATATAAACCCCTTTTCTTACGACATAGTGTACTTCCAGCATCAGGTTGCCGGGCTGTTCAACTATTCGTTCGATGATGGGGCAAAAAGGGAAACCGCGTTCATTTTTGGCCGCCTATCCAGGCGCTCCTACATGGAAAGTGGCGGTTGGCTCCATGACCAGCTCATCGCCGACCACACGTTTGCAAACTCCCTGCTGACCGCCGAGCATCTGGAACATGTGGGGGTAAAATCCGCCATAACAACATTTCATAATGCAGCCCCTCCAGCGTACTTCCGTGACCGGGTGTCGTACGCACCCAAGCCGCTGGTGATGACGGTCATCAGCAATCACGCCGACCCGGTTCTGCTGGAGGCGATCAACCTTCTGAAATCACAACATATTGTGCGTCATCTCGGCCGCTCCGGGACTGGACAGCAGCTGGTTACGCCCGAAATCATACAGGAAAGCGATCTTGTCGTCTCAATCGGCAAGTCCGTCCAATATGCATTGACGAGCCGGACCCCGGTCTATGTTTACGACCATTTCGGAGGGCCGGGTTATCTCGATGAGTCGAATTTCGACCGGGCGGCGCGGTACAATTTTACCGGCCGCTGCTGCGGCAGAAAGCTCTCTCCGACAGATCTTGCAGAGGATATTGCCGGGAATTACAAAAAGGGCGTCGACTTCGCACAGTCCGTCTCCAGCGCCACACTGGCCCGATATCATCTGCCGACATATCTCGACAAGATGCTCAGCATCCCTCCGACATCAAATGCTGATCGGCTGAAAGCAATGTCGGAAAATAGATTCCTTGCACAAGAACGGATGCTCGCCGAGCATATCCGAGTTTTGTACCGTGACAGGGCTGCATTGAAGAGCGTCATCACGGATGCCATGAAACGGTAAGGTCCGGCAAGCCGGGAGCGGACGGATGCCGTTGGCATGGCAGGCGCTGGAATTGTGATCGGCGAACAGGCGCGGGCCTTGACCGGGGATAGAGGGCGCCATTATGATGCATCATACAACATCACGGGATGCGAGGGCGGGAGGCAAACGATGAGCGGGTTCGACCTCTCCCTTCTTGAGCACGACAATCTCGGCGGCACCATTTATCAGAAACTGTGCGAGGCGCTGATGAAGGGTGCCTTCAAGCCGAACGACCGCCTCAAGATCAGGGATCTGGCCGAACGGCTGGGCACAAGCGTCACGCCGGTGCGCGATGCCATCCTCCGTCTGGTGCAGGATCAGGCATTGGTGCTGCGCTCGCCACGCGATATCCGCGTTCCGCTGCTGAGCCGCTCCGCCTACCTGGAGATCCGCGACATCCGCGTCAATCTCGAAGGGCTGGCTGCCGCCCGTGCCGCCGAGAAGGCCACCCCGGACCAGATCGATGCGTTGGAAGTCCTGCTGCGCCACAACGAGGAAGCGATGGCGGCCGGCAATACGGCGCTGGCCACCGAACTCAACCAGATCTTCCACTTCAGACTGGCCGGCATTGCCGACATGCCGGTGCTCGGCGACATCCTGCGGCGGTTGTGGCTGCAGATGGGACCGTTGATCGCCGACGTCTATGGCGGCGCCGGACGAACGATGATCGACCATCACTATCCGCTGATGGAGGCCATCCGCCGTCACGACGGTCCGGCCGCCACCCGCGCCATTCAGGCCGACATCCTGTTGGCCAGCGGCCCGATCCTGGAACGGATCGACGCCGTGAGCCAGGGTCCCGCCTCCACCCCCAGGGCGCTGGCGTCCTGAACCGTTCCGCCCCTTCTCCGGCCAAGGCGCCGGGCTGCACATGACGATGATGCATCATGCATTCAAAGCTTCGACTGACGAGGAGAGTTCGGCCATGACACAGCGTGATGTTCTGACCACCGTCGCGCCGCCGATCTCCACGGACGAGGCGAGCGCGATGATGCGCCGGCATTTCGGGCTGACCGGCACCGTCCGCGAACTGAGCAGCGAGCGCGACCGCAACTTCCACGTCACGCTGCCGGGGGAGCAAAGCGTTCCTGATCAAAGCTCCGATGAGCAGAGTTATGTGCTGAAGCTCAC
>NZ_BADK01000701.1 GCF_000333595.1 Azospirillum sp. B506 | reverse complement strand
TTGTTTTTGGCGATCCACGCAGCAGGCGGCATCCGCCAGCCGCTCCTCACACATCCACCACCATATGCGGCCGGAACGCCCCCTCCAGCGTCAGCAGCAGATGGAGATAGACAGCCACCTTGCGGGCGCGGTCGGTGTTGCGGGCGAGGCAGTCGCGCAATTGCTCGGCCATTCGGGCGGTTTCCGGATCTTGCGCGGGTGTGGCAGCGGTGGCTGCCTGGACGATGTGCTCGGGATCGATGGAGATCGGTGCGGCCGGATCCTTCAGCAGCGCTTCGGCCAGCGCCTCTTCATCAGGATGGGGCGGGGGCGGGCTCGGCGGAGGGGGAGGGGCTCGGCGGGACAGGTGGCTGCGGAGATTGTCTTTCAGCCGGGTCCGTTGATGATCGTCCAGCCCGTCTAGCTGATCGACCTCGTCGAACAGAAGATCGTAAAGCCGTCGGCGCTGTGGGTTGGGTGGACTCTGGCCGCGCCGCTCCTGCTCGCGGTCCTGCTGCTCTCGCCGCGGATTGCGGCGGTGGTTGCGGTCGGTTGCGCTGCCGGCCCGCTCGACGCCCGCAGTGGTGCGGACGCTGAATTCCGGTGGGCCGATGCCGCGGCCGGATGAGAGAGTGCCTGACATCAGCCGCCTCCCGGAACAGATGGTCCCAAGCGGATCAGTCTGGCAGAGCCCGCGCTTTCGTCAATGCGAAAGCGCCGGTCCTCAGGACTCCCAAGTCGGGTTAACGGTAGGCGCCCAATAAGCCCTTCTTAACCTGACTTCAGAGCCCTGGCCGGTCTTGCGTCCGTCAGTCGCCGGCTCCGGCGCCGACGGCATCGTCGGTGGCCTCCGGCTTGCTCTTGCCGAAGCCGATGGTGGGGAAGACGTTGATCAGTGCGGTGATGAAGGCGGCCAGATAGGGCAGCGACTGTACCACCAGCAGGCCCGACCACATGAAGGCGTCACGGTTCTCATGACCGAAGACCATGACGATGGCCAGCGCCGCACCCCACAGCGACACCAGCAGCACCAGCTCCTCCCGCGCCATCAGGAAGGCCTGCATCAGTGCCGGCTGGTTCTCGCACTTCGGCGTGCGGACGAAGGGCCGGCCGGAGGTGAAGATGCCGAGCCACATGGCGCGGCCGACCGTGTGGGTCAGCGCCATGCCGGCGACCGCCGCCCCGACCTTGTCCCAGAAGCCGCACTTCACCCGCGCCTCGTAGAGCCAGAGCGAGGCGCCGACCTTGAAGGCGAAGACGCTCAGCGTCGGAATCATGAAGACGTTGGGCGGGAACTCGAAATATTTCGGGAACGCCATCAGGCCGATGGACCACAGGATGCCGGCGATGCCGAACACCATATGGGCGGCGTCGGCGAACCAGGGCAGCCAACCGGTGATGAAATGGTACTTCTGACCGGCGGTCAGCTCCTTGGCGCCCGGGGACAACTGGCGCCAATGGTGCTTCAGGATCTGCACGGCGCCATAGGCCCAGCGGAAGCGCTGCGTCTTGTAGGCGGAGAAGCTGTCGGGAACCAGCCCCTTGCCGTAGCTTTCCGGCATGTAGACGGCTTCATAGCCATGCTCGAACAGGCGCAGGCCGAGATCGGCGTCTTCGGTGATGCACCACTCCCGACTGGTATCGCTTTGCCGTCGCGGCAGTCGATCCCGGCCCGTTGCTGCCATGGGCG
>NZ_BADK01000702.1 GCF_000333595.1 Azospirillum sp. B506 | reverse complement strand
GGATGGCCCGCCGATCGGAATGCCGCCGAGCGAGTCCATGATGATCCGCTTTCCGCCTTCGTAGTCGGTTCCGGCCTCCGCCGCGAGCCGCTCGGCCAGCCGCACCGCCGCCTCGGTCTCGATCCAGCCGGGGGACACGCGCACAACACGCACGCCTTTGGGCGAGACCTCCTTGGAGAGGCTCTTGCTGTAGGTCGAGAGCGCGGCCTTCGCAGCGGCATAGGCCGTCGTCGCGTCCGGCAGCGGCAGCTGGCGCTGTATGGAGGTCACATGGATCACCACGCCGTGGCCCTGGGCCACCATCGCGGGCACGAGGTCGCGATCGATCCTGACGGCGGGCATCAGGTTGAGATCGATCTCCCTGGCCCATTCCGCGTCGCTCAGCGCCGCGAAGCCGCCCGCCGGGGCGGATGAGCCGCCGAGCATGTGGACGACGACATCGATCCCGCCCAATCGCTCGCGGACCGCGGCGGCGAGCGTGGCGCAGCCCTCCGGAGTTGCGAGGTCGGCGGCGACGAACATCTCCTCGCCGAGCGTGTCGGGCCGGGATCGGGCGGTGGTCAGCACGCGGGCGCCGAGTTGGCGGAACAGGGTGACGGTGGCCGCGCCGGCCCCGCGCGTGCCGGAGGTGATGAGCGCCCTCTTGCCGTCAAGGCGGATGAACCCGGTCATGGGGCGATCTCCAGTCCGGCAATCCGCCCGTTTGCGACCCGGAACGAGAAAACCATCGTGGCAGGACTGCCGGGGAACCGCCCGGATACCCTTGCATGGAGTTCGGCAACCCCGCCCGTCTCGGACAGTTCGAGCGGTTCGATCACATGGGCGTACTTGGCCTTCGCGGCGTGCCACCACGCATCGATGGCGTCGCGGCCGACATGGGACCGTCCCTCGTCCCTGACGACGGCGTCGGGCGCGAAGGCGGCGACCAGAGCCGCGCCGTCGCACCTCCGGTCGGCATCGATATAGGCCAGGATCGGTGAAGGAAGTCTCATTGCTCATGTGTCCTGATCGGGGTGTCTCCGTCCCGTCCAAAATGAGCATGGACATCCGTTTCGATAATCGGGATAAAACGGGATGAGGAATTCCGATTTACGGGACAATGAAACGGGCCGACCTGAACGATCTCGACGCCGTCTTCGCCATTGCGCGCAGGGGCTCGTTCCGTGCCGCGGCACTCGATCTGGGCATGTCCACGACCGCGCTCAGCAACGCCGTCAGGAAGCTGGAGGCGGGCCTCGGCGTCCGTCTGTTCAACCGCACGACGCGGAGTGTCTCGCTCACCGACGCCGGACGGCTGTTCGTCGAGCAGGTCGGCCCGGCGTTGCAGGATGTCCACGGCGCCCTGGAAGCCGTGCGCTCGCAGCAGACGACGCCGTCGGGCACGCTTCGCATCAATGCGTTCGCCATGGCGGCGCGGGAGATCCTTTCGCCGCTCGTGCTGGAGTTCCTCCGCCGGAATCCGCAGGTGCATGTCGATCTCGTCACCGAAGGGCGGCTGGTGGACATCGTCGCCGAAGGATTCGATCTCGGTGTCCGGGTCGCCGACCTCGTGCCCAGCGACATGATCGCGATTTCCCTGGGCCGCCCGCAGCGATATGCCGTCGTCGGCTCGCCGGCATATTTCGAGGGGCATGAGAAGCCCCGCGTCCCGTCCGACCTGCTCAACCATCCCTGCATCCGTGTCCGCCTGCCGAACGGCGCCCTGTACCGCTGGCACTTCGAGAAGGATGGGCAGGCGACGCAGATCGACGTGTGCGGACCGATCACCTTGGACGAGGCCGGTCTCGCACGGACCGCCGTCCTGGAAGGCATCGGCCTCGGCTTCTTCATGGAGCAGGACGTGCGCACCGACATCGAGACGGGCCGTCTCGTCCCTGTGCTCGATGACTGGACCCCGGTGCGTGCCGGGCTCTGCCTCTACTATCCCGGACGGCGCAACCCTTCCGCCGCCTTCAGGGCGTTCATCTGCCTTGCCCGCGAACTCGGCGCGAGGAAGGGTCGGTGATCCGTCGGCGGGGGCAATGGCCGGTTTCCGCCTCGAAGCAGCCAGTGGCCCCTCTTCGTCAGGGGAGTGGTTGAAAAGCGGGACATGGCGCTGGATTCGGGAACGCAACTGGTGGACAACAGCGTCTTCGCGATTTTTGCGGCGTTCCTGTCCGGTTGAGGGCAAGCGCCATTCAGGGAGACAGCATGTTCACTGCCGCCAGCTTCCGTGTCGGCGACCGCGTGACCATCCGCAGCGGCCAGTCCATTCCGCAATCCATCGCCACGGTGGAACGCTACACCGAAGGGGGGCGCTGCATGGTGCTGTCCGACGGCAGCGAATGGCGGGCCGACGGCCGCCGCCAGTGGGGCTTCCGCGGCAGCTACTACAAGGGTCCGGTGGTCGAGCCGTTCGAGCAGGGCGACGACGAGTTCGTGGCGCGGCGCCGTGTCGTCGGCGCGCTGCGCAAGTTCGGCGATGGTCTGACCATGGACTCGGCCCTGAGCACCGAGGCGTTGCAGCGGATTCTGGATGCGGTGGACAAGGAAAAGGCAGCGGTGAAGAAAGAGGGATAATCGCAAAAAAGCCGGCGGTCCTGCGAGGGGCCGCCGGCTTTTTTTCATCTCAGCTCACTCACTCCGCCGCGATGGTCTCGCGCACGGTTTCCTCGGCCGGCACGGTGCGGATCAGGTGGTCGAAGGCGGCCAGCGCCGCCTTGGCACCCTCGCCCATGGCGATGACGATCTGCTTGAACGGCACCGTCGTCGCGTCGCCGGCGGCGAAGACGCCGGGCAGCGAGGTCTGGCCGCGGTTGTCCACCTCGATCTCGCCGCGCGGAGTCAGGGCCAGCGTGCCCTTCAGCCATTCGGTGTTCGGCACCAGGCCGATCTGCACGAAGATTCCTTCCAGATCGACCCGCTTCAGCTCGCCACTGTTGCGCTCCTTGTAGGACAGCCCGACCACCTTGTTGCCGTCGCCATGCACCTCGGTCGTCTGGGCCGACATCAGGACGGTGACGTTGGGCAGGCTGTGCAGCTTGCGCTGCAACACCGCGTCGGCACGCAGCTGGCTGTCGAACTCGATCAGCGTGACGTGCGAGACGATGCCGGCGAGGTCGATGGCCGCTTCCACGCCGGAGTTGCCGCCGCCGATCACCGCCACCCGCTTGCCCTTGAACAGCGGACCGTCGCAGTGCGGGCAGTAGGCGACGCCCTTGTTGCGGTATTCCGCCTCGCCCGGCACATTCATCGAGCGCCAGCGGGCGCCGGTCGACAGCACCACCGTGCGCGACTTCAGCGAGGCGCCGCTCGCCAGCTTCACCTCGATCAGCCCGCCTTCCTGCGATGCCGGCACCAGGGCGGTGGCGGTCTGCAGGTTCATCACGTCGACCTCATAGTCCTTGACGTGCTGCTCCAGCGCCGCGGCCAGCTTCGGCCCCTCGGTGTGGGAGACCGAGATGAAGTTCTCGATCGCCATGGTGTCGAGCACCTGACCGCCGAAGCGCTCGGCGGCGACGCCGGTGCGGATGCCCTTGCGGGCGGCATAGATGGCGGCCGCGGCGCCGGCCGGGCCGCCGCCGATCACCAGCACCTCGAACGGGGCCTTGGTCTTGATCTTCTCGGCGGCGCGGGCGACGGCGCCGGTGTCGAGCTTGGCGACGATCTGCGCCACGTCCATCCGGCCCTGGGCGAAGGGCTCGCCGTTCAGGAAGACGGTGGGGACGGCCATCACCTGACGCTGCTCGACCTCCTGCTGGAACAGGGCGCCGTCGATGGCGACATGCTTGATCCGCGGGTTCAGCGCGCTCATCAGGTTCAACGCCTGGACCACGTCCGGGCAGTTCTGGCAGGTCAGCGAGAAATAGGTCTCGAAGCGGAATTCGCCGTCGAGGGTGCGGATCTGCTCCAGCAGCTCCTCGGATTCCTTGGAGGGGTGGCCGCCGACCTGCAGCAGCGCCAGCACCAGCGAGTTGAACTCGTGCCCCATCGGCAGGCCGGCGAAGGTGACGCCGATGTCGCTGCCGTTGCGATTGATGGCGAAGGACGGCCGGCGCTCGTCGGCGCCGTTGCGGTCCAGCGTGATCTTGTCCGACAGCGAGGCGATGTCTTCCAGCAGGCCCAGCATCTCCTGCGACTTCGCCCCGTCGTCCAGCGACGCCACCAGCGTGATCGGGTTGGTGATGCGCTCCAGATAGGCCTTCAACTGCGTCTTCAGATTGGCGTCCAGCATGGCTTTCGTTCCCAACGTCTCGTGTCCGGGCGGATCACCTGCGTCATGTCGCGGCGGTCCGGGCGGAGAAATGGTGGCCCGAGTCAAAAGAGCCGGTCGGGCGGGCGGTTTGGTTTTGAAACAGTGAAACGGTCCGAACGTCATCGTCCTCCCCGCGCAGGCGGGGATCCAAGTGGGGATGTGGACTTCAAAAAAGACTGCGACAAAACGCGCGGCCAAAACGCACGCCTGGGTGCCCACCTTCGCGGGGATGGGGAAACCGATGACCGGACCTGCGGGGGGGCTTTGAAAGCCGGCCCGAAAAACCTGCCTTGCGGCCAGTCCTGTGTTTCAAGGCGGCCTGTCCAAGGGTGCTGCCTGTAAACCCGCCTTCGCTGCGGGGGTGGGAGCCGGCCGGAGCCGGCCCCCGATCCTTGGGATTCCCGAAGGAAACCTTAGATCTTGCCGACGAGGTCGAGCGACGGGGCGAGGGTCTTCTCGCCTTCCTGCCACTTGGCCGGGCAGACCTCGCCCGGGTGGGCGGCGACATACTGCACGGCCTTGATCTTGCGCAGCAGCTCCTTGGCGTCGCGGCCGACGCCACCGGCGGTGATCTCGACGATCTGGATCTTGCCGTCCGGATCGACGACGAAGGTGCCGCGGTCGGCCAGGCCGACTTCCTCGATCAGAACCTCGAAGTTGCGGCTGATCGCCAGCGTCGGGTCGCCGATCATGGTGTAGCCGATCTTGCCGATGGCCGGCGAGGTGTCGTGCCAGGCCTTGTGGCAGAAGTGGGTGTCGGTCGAGACGCTGTAGACCTCGACGCCCAGCTTCTGGAATTCGGCATAGTTGTCGGCCAGGTCTTCCAGCTCCGTCGGGCAGACGAAGGTGAAGTCGGCCGGGTAGAAGAACACGACCGACCACTTGCCCTTCAGGTCGGCGTCGGTCACGTCGATGAACTTGCCGTTCTTGTACGCGGTCGCCTTGAAGGGCTTAATCTCGCTGTTGATCAAGGACATTTGTGTTCTCCGATGAGGTGCGATGATTGGTTGTCGCCCCAATCCCTGGCCGCTGGCCCCGGCCGGTGGCCGTGACATGCCCGACTTAGTGCGGCGCACCACGTCGAACAAGGGGTCCTGCCATGTGGCCAGGAAGCGGGGCGTCGTTCCGTTGTCCCGTTGACGGATGGAGGAATACGGGAATTCTGTGATCAAGAGAAGTAGAAAATACCAATTGAACTGATCGATAAATCCGATTACATAACCGGGCATGAAACCGCTCCCCACCCTGCGCCAGCTCCGCTATCTCGTCGCCGTCGTCGACCGCTGCCATTTCGGGCAGGCGGCGGAGGATTGCCTCGTCAGCCAGTCCACCCTGAGCGCCGGTTTGCAGGAGCTGGAAGACCTGCTGGGCGCCACGCTGGTTGAGCGCACGCGCCGCTCGGTGCTGCCGACCCCGCTCGGCCGCGAGATCGCGGACCGGGCGCGCCAGCTTCTGAAGGGGGCGGAGGAATTGGTGGACATCACCCGCTCGGCCGCCGACCCGATGTCGGGGGCGCTGCATCTGGGGGTGATCCCGACCATCGGCCCCTTCCTGATCCCCCGCGTGATGCCGGCCCTGCGCGAGACCTTCCCGCGCCTGCGGCTCTACCTGCGCGAGGACCAGACGGCGCGGCTGCTGGAGCAGCTGAACGCCGGCAAGCTGGACGCGGCGCTGCTGGCCCTGCCCTATCCGATGGGCGACCTGGAGACGGAGGACATTGCCGAGGACCGCTTCTCCTTCGTCTGCCCCAGCGGCCACCGGCTGAGCGGCGGCGACCCGGCGCAGCCGGTGACGGTGCCGTCGGAGGATCTGCTGCTGCTGGAGGACGGGCATTGCCTGCGCGACCACGCCATGGCCGCCTGCGCGCTCGACAGCACGCCGCACAACACCGCCTTCCAGGGCACCAGCCTGCACACGCTGGTGCAGATGGTGGCGAATGGGCTGGGGGTGACGCTGCTGCCGCAGATGGCGGTCGATTCGGGCATCCTGCGTGGGCTGGATCTGGCGGTGCGCCCGCTGGCCGCCGACCGGCCGGGGCGGCGGATCGCGCTGGCCTGGAGGAAAACCTCGGGGCGGAAGGAGACCTTCCAGCGGCTTGCCGAAGCGCTGCGGGCGGAGATGACGCCGAAGGACGGCTGAGCGGCACCCCGATCAAAGTATCGCTTGGTCCGACGGGCGCGAGGTGGTTTAAACGGTGCGGTTTTTCACCCGTTCATGCCTCTTCCGGGACACCCAGCGTCATGTCCACCGCCATTGCCGATAGCGCTTTCGCCCCTGGCCCCCTGTTCGACCGCGTCGCCATCGTCGGCATCGGTCTGATCGGCTCCTCCCTGGCGCGGGCGCTGACGGAGTATGGCATCGCGCGGCAGGTGGTCTGCGCCGACCGCAGTGCCGACGCCTGCGCCAAGGCGTTGGAGCTGGGCATCGTGGCGGAGGCCTCCACCGATCCGGCGACGGCGCTGGCCGGGGCCGAGCTGGTGGTGCTGGCGACGCCGGTCGGCAGCTATGCCACGGTGGGCGAGGCGATCGGGCCGCTGCTAACGCCGGGGACCATCGTCACCGACGTCGGGTCGGTCAAGCAGGCAACGCTGCGCGACATCGGGCCGCACCTGCCCGACGGCGTTCCCCTGATCCCCGGCCATCCGGTGGCGGGCACCGAGCATTCGGGGCCGGAGGCCGGCTTCGCCAGCCTGTTCCAGGGCCGCTGGTGCATCCTGACCCCGCCGAGCGGCGCCGACCAGCAGGCCCTGGACCGGGTGACGGAGATGTGGCGCCGCGTCGGCTCCACCGTCGAGATCATGGAGGCCAGCCACCATGACCGCGTGCTGGCCATCACCTCGCATCTGCCGCACCTGATCGCCTACACCATCGTCGGCACCGCGTCGGACCTGGAGGAGGACACCAAGTCCGAGGTCATCAAATTCTCGGCCGGCGGCTTCCGCGACTTCACCCGCATCGCCGCCAGCGATCCGGTGATGTGGCGCGACATCTTCCTGAACAACCGCGAGGCGGTTCTGGAAATTCTGCAGCGCTTCACCGAGGATCTGACAGCACTGCAGCGTTCCATCCGCTGGGGCGAGGGCGAGCATCTGCAGGAGCACTTCACCAAGACCCGTGCCGTGCGGCGTGGGATCATCGACGCCAAGCAGGCGTGAGGAAAGTAGGAAACCCGTTGAGGAATGCCCCCTCTCCCCCGGGGAGAGGGAAATTACGACGCCCGCAACGCTCCCAGGAAGCCGTCCACCTCCTGCCGCATCCGCCCGGCATCTCCGGTGACGGTGTCCACCGAGCGCACCATCACGCCGCTGGCCTGTTCGGCCGACGCGGCGGCGGCGGTGACGGCGGCGATGTTGTCGGAGACGCTGCGGGTACCGTCGGCGGCGTCCTGGATGTTGGCGGCGATCTCGCCCACGGCGGCGGTCTGCTGTTCGACTGCGGCGGCGACCTCGCTGGAGATCTCGTTCAGCCGGGCGATGGTGCGGGTGACGGCGCCGATGGTGTCGACCGCGGTGCCCGAGGCGTTTTGAAATTTCGGCGATGCGCGCCTGGATCTCGGCGGTCGCCTTGGCGGTCTGGCCGGCGAGCTGCTTCACCTCGCTGGCAACGACCGCAAAGCCTTTCCCCGCCTCCCCGGCGCGGGCGGCCTCGATGGTCGCGTTGAGCGCCAGCAGGTTGGTCTGGCCGGCGATGCCGGAAATCATGTCGACGACCTTGCCGATCTCCTCCGCCGCCTCGGCGAGACTGCCCATGACCGTGGTGCTGCGTTCGGCGTCGCGGGTGGCGTCGGCGGCGATGGCGGCGGAGTCTGCGACCAGACGGGCGATGCCGGCGAAGCTGGCCGACAGTTCGGCGGTGGCGGCGGCGACGCTGTCCACATTGGCCGAGGCCCGGCCGGCGGCGGACGACACCGCGTCGGAATGGCGCGCCGTTTCGGCGGCCCCTTCCGCCATCGCGGACGAGGCGGCGGCCATCTCGGCGGTGGAGGCCGACAGCGCTTCGACCAGCCGCTTCACCGTCGCCTCGAAACCGTCGGCGAGCGTGCGCAGCTCGCGGCGGCGCTCTTCGGCGGCCGCTGCCTTCAGCCGTTCCTGCTCCTGCTGGAGGCGCTCGCTGTCGAGCATGCTGTCGCGGAAGACGCGGGCGGCGGTCGCCATCCGGCCGATCTCGTCACGGCGGCCTTCCCCAAGACCGGCCTCGAAACTGGCGGTGAAGTCGCGGGCGGCCAGCCGCTCCAAAGCACTCGCCACGTCCAGGATCGGACGGGAGATGCCGCGCACCAGTACGGCACCGAAGCCCAGAGCCAGCAGCGTGCAGAGAGTCACGCCGCCGAGAACCATGCCGTGGGCGCTGTTGTAGACCGCCGCCCCCTGGTCGGCGACGGCGCCGGCATCGGCCATCGTGCCGTCGACCAGAGCGTCCAATGCCTCCTGCACGCGGGCGAAGGCGACGGCGCTCGGGCGTTTGAAAACGCTGACGGCGGATTGGGCGTTGCCGTCGCGGGCCTGGCTGCGCACGCGGTCGGCCGCGGCGGCATAGGCGGTCCAGGCCTCGTCGAAGGCGGCCAGCCGGGCGGCACCCTCGCCACCGGTGAAGCGGGCTCCGGCGGCCTGACGGCGGGCCGTCACTTCGGCCACCGCCTCGGTCCAGCCCTTTTCGGCCTGGTTCACCTGCATCTCGTTGGTGGCGAGCGCATAGGCGGCCTCGGCGATGCGGTGGCTCTGGGCGGCCGAGGTCAGTTGACCGGCCAGCTGGGTCGCCGGCAGCGATCGGCTGCGCATGGTTTCAGCGGCATTGTTTAGGATTTCAAGACGGCTCAGCGTGAAAAGCCCGAAGGCACCCGCCATCACCACGGTGCCGAGCACTGCGACAATGATCTTGGCGCGGATGGTCAGTCGCCCGAATGCTTGAATCTTAGCCATCTTGCCCGCACCCCCGGCAAACCTTCGGCAGGATCATTATCCATGCGAAGGTATTGTTCGACCCTCAATCTTACTAATCCGAACGTTTAAAATTATCAACGCGGAAGGTGAGCGAATTCCTCGGAAATCCGGTGGATCGGCCAATGGTCACAGCCAGTGGTGACCGACGCTTGAAAACAGGGCCCGAAAACGAAACGGCCGCCGCACCCGGGTGGTGCGGCGGCCGTTTCGGGACCGTCTGAGGATGGAGATCAGGCGGCCTTGCGAACGGACCCCAGCTCGGTGAACAGCTTCACCACGGCTTCGACGAACTCGTTCAGCTGGTCCTGGCCCAGGGCCGAGACCGTGATGTCGTCGACGACCAGAGCCTCGTCGCTGATCCGGCCGCCGGCGGCGGTCAGATCGGCGCGGTAGGCTTCCGGGGCGGCCAGCAGGCGGCCGCGCAGCTTGCCGGGGATGGCGAGCAGCTGGATGCCCTGGTCGATGGCGGCGATCGGCTTGCCGGCATCCAGGAAGTGGCCGACGATGCGGCGGGTGTGGGCCGACTGCTGCAGCTTCGCCACGCTGCGCTCACCGCCCGGCAGCAGCAGCATGTCGAAGTCGGCGCCCAGCGCCTCGCTCAGATGCTTGTCCACCGGGAAGTAATGGCCCCAGGACTTGCCGTGCCAGCCGTTGACCAGACCCGTCTCGGTGGAGATGGTACGCAGCGTCGCACCCGTCTTGATCAGGGCGCGTTGCGGCTCGGTCATCTCCGCTTCTTCAAAGCCGTTGGAGACGAGGATGGCGATGGACTTTCCTGCGAGCGATTGATCCATACTGTCTTGTCCTTTCATCGTTTCACCAAAGAACGCCGGAGCATCCCCCATGGCCTGTCGGCCAGGGGAGAACCCGCCGGGGCAGGGTGGCGGTCGGGAAACGGTCATCGCCGCGCAGGGGGGTGCGCGGCGGCCAGTTCCGCCCGCCGGTGGCCCGAGGTCGGGGTGCCGGCGTGTGGGACCTTTACGTCCCGGATCGGTTTGTTTTCAGCATGCGGACTTAATTGGTCCCGATACGGCCCCAAGTCAACAAGGGATTCCGCGGCGCACCCAAAGCCGGGACGCTCCGGAATCCGCCGCAGTCGGTGGATCCGGCCGCATTTTCCAGCCCAGTTCAAGACTTTCGGCCGATGCGGACCGTACCACCGGTTGATGTCGCGCAGAGCTGCCATACCATGGGGGCGTGGCTTCACCGATGGGTTATTCCGAAAGAACCAGACTTCGGCGTGGGATGAAGACAAAAAAGCGGCCGGGGGGAAGGCCCCCGGCCGTCGGCAAGTCAAAGCATCAGCCGTTCGATAAAGATCCAGCTCGCACACTGGACCACGGACCAATCCCGTCGATCGGAACCTGCGATCAATGGAACTGGTCAGCCTCGGTGGAGTCCTTGTACGCGGTGGTCGAGGAGGTGCCGCCGGAGATCGCCGTGGCGACCGCGTCGAAGTAGCCGGTGCCGACTTCGCGCTGGTGCTTGGTGGCGGTGTAACCGTCCTTCTCGGCCGCGAACTCGGCCTGCTGCAGTTCGGAGTAGGCGGCCATGCCGCGCTCGGCGTAACCCTTGGCGAGCGTGAAGGCCGAGTAGTTCAGGCTGTGGAAGCCGGCCAGCGTGACGAACTGGAACTTGTAGCCCATCGCGCCCAGCTCACGCTGGTACTTGGCGATGGTGGCGTCGTCCAGGTTGGCCTTCCAGTTGAAGGAGGGCGAGCAGTTGTAGGCCAGCATCTTGCCCGGGAACTGCTTGTGCACGGCCTCGGCGAAGCGGCGGGCTTCGTCCAGGTTCGGCTTGGAGGTCTCCCACCACATCAGGTCGGAGTACGGCGCGTAGGACAGGCCGCGGGCGATGCAGTGATCCACACCCATGCCCTTCTTCAGGCGGAAGAAGCCCTCGGTGGTGCGGCCGCTGTCGAAATCGATGAAGGGATGGTCACGCTCGTCGATGTCCGAGGTGATGAGCTGCGCCGACTCCGCGTCGGTGCGGGCGATCACCAGGGTCGAGGTGCCGCAGACATCGGCGGCCAGACGGGCGGCGTTCAGCGTGCGGATGTGCTGCTGCGTCGGGATCAGAACCTTGCCGCCGAGATGGCCGCACTTCTTTTCGGACGCCAGCTGGTCTTCCCAGTGCACGCCGGCGGCACCGGCCTTGATCATCGCCTTCATCAGCTCGAAGGCGTTCAACGGGCCGCCGAAGCCGGCCTCGGCGTCGGCGATGATCGGCGCGAACCAGTAGGTGTCGCCCTTGCCCTCGGAGGTCTGGATCTCGTCGGCGCGCTTGAAGGTGTTGTTGATGCGTTCGACCACCGCCGGGACCGAGTTCACCGGATACAGGCTCTGGTCCGGGTACATCTGGCCCGCCGTGTTGGCGTCGCCGGCGACCTGCCAGCCCGACAGGTAGATGGCCTTCAGGCCGGCCTTGACCGCCTGCATCGCCTGGTTGCCGGTCAAAGCACCCAGCGTGTTGATGTAGGGCTCGGTGTTCAGCAGCTCCCACAGGCGGCGGGCGCCCAGCTCGGCCAGCGTGTACTCGATCTTGACCGAGCCGCTCAGACGCTTGACGTCGTCCATGGTGTAGTCGCGGCGGATGCCCTCGTAGCGGGCGGCGTGGATGGCGGTCTTGGTCTTTTCATCGAGCGACATGGGTCAGGTTCCTTTTGTCCGGTGCGCCCGGTCGGTCGGGGCGGGCCTGGGGTCTCGGGGCGGGCCTTTTGTCGGTCCCGGAACCGGTTGTGGGCAGTGGCGTTTCCTCCCGCCTTGCTCTGCCGTCCGGTGTCTTCGGGGCTGCTTGCGCTTTACAGCGCGGCCGTGAACCAAGACTTAAACCCGGCCCGAGTGCGTTGCAATAAGCCCTTGTTTGTAAAAAGGTCCGTTTGTAAACTGCCGTCTTCACAAAGCTGTAAATCGGTAAATCTTGTAAAGCGGAGGGTCGCGGTGGCGAGCATGGAGAAGAAGGCGATGCTGGGGCCGAAGGTCCGCCGCCTGCGCCGCGACCAGGGGCTGACCCAGGCGCAGATGGCCGACCAGCTCGGCATCTCCCCCAGCTACCTGAACCTGATCGAGCACAACCAGCGCCCGGTCACCGTGCCGCTGCTGCGAAGCTGGGCCAGCAGTC
>NZ_BADK01000703.1 GCF_000333595.1 Azospirillum sp. B506 | reverse complement strand
ATGACGTTGATGAAGTCGAAGACCACCCGGCGCTCGCACCCCATCACCAGGTCCAGGTTGCGCAGGCCAACGTCGAAATCGATGACGACCGTCTTGAAGCCGCGAAGCGCCAGCCCGGTTGCAAAGGCCGCGGACGAGGTCGTCTTGCCGACACCGCCCTTGCCGGAGGTCATGACGATGATCTTGCTCAACGGAGCCTCTCCCATAATCCCAAAGTTGCCGTCACCGATACCGGACACCATCCGAAGAGCATCGCCTTCACGCAGGAGTCCATAACTTCAGTCCTCAGACCGTCTTCAGCAAATCCATGCTGAGGACGCCGTCGCGCAGGAAAACCTGCACGGCTTTCTTATAAAAGTCACTGCCGATGTCTTCGCTGACGCGATAATTGCCTGCGACCGATAGCACCTCCGCCTCCAGGCTGTGGCAGAAGATGCGGGCGTTGGTGTCGCCGGAAAAGCCGGCCAGCGCCCGGCCGCGCAACGCGCCATAGACATGGATGTTGCCGTCGGCCAGCAGTTCCGCTCCCGGAGAGACGGAGCTGGTGACGATCAGGTCGGTCTTCTCGGCATAGACCCGCATGCCGGACCGCACCGGCTCGGTCACCACCACGGTCGGGCGGTGGACGACCTCGATCAGCACCTGCGGCGCCGGGATCGGGGCCTGCTGGTCGTGCTGCCGCGGATCGGGGGCCTTCACCACCTCCTCCAGCTTGGCGGCGCGGCCCGAGGGCATCGGCGTCAGCCCGACGGCCGCCGCCGCCTCACGCACCGGCTGCGGTCCGCCCTGGAAGCCGACCGGCAGCAGGTGCAGCGCCTGCACCTGCGCCACGAAGGCGCCCAGATCGAAGACGATGCTCTCCGGCAGGTCGTCGAAGTCGAGCACGACCGGCGCATTGCGGAAGAAATTGGGCGCCTGGCGTACCTTGACGCTCAGTTGTGTGAAGAAATCCGGCGATGTCGGGGCGAAAACCTTCAGCACCATCATGGTGAAGGAGTTGCCACGCAACTGGAACGGCACATCCCGTTCGGCGACCTGACTGGCGCTGCTCACCGTAGCCTTCCCGTTCGTTCCTGCCGTCCCGTGCCGTGCATCCGGTTCACCCGTGCGCCCGTAACCGCCCTGCAACCGCCGGTGCGCAGCCCCGGCATCGAGCCAGCCAATCAGCGCCTTCTAGCCGTCCACACCGGTCGGATTCAAGAGTTTCACCACCCCACGGGTGACATTCGGACGCTCTGTTGCCGGACGCCATGTCGCCGCCCGCACTTCGGCAAACGGCGAGCATCTCCGGCCCCTCCCCGACCATAATCGGATGCGACGACCTGAGATCGCGGCCCGCCACCATGGATGACAGGCGATGGTTGCAACGTGACGTTCGGATTCCCCCGTGGCCAACCATAGTAATGAAAGCACGCAGCAGCGGCAAAGCCTTTCGGCCGGCTCGGTCGGAAGGCTATCCGACGGCCGGTCCGGCTCGGCGGAAAGGGTTACCAACCCCGCTCTCGCGGCATTCCCGCGGCACCCACACCACATCTGGTATGAATATTTTGCGTCGGCCGCAATTTTGACTGACGCGGCGCGTTGTGACCGGTACAGTCTGGTTGCGTGGCTTCCAACGACGACGAGGTTCTCTTGCACCTTGCTTCGCCCACAGAGCAGCTCCCCCGCCGGCCCGCACCGGCATGCCCGGAACCGGCACAGCGTCCGGCCGCAGCATGCGGTGGGGCACCCGGCGAAGCACTCGTCACCACGCACCGATGCGACTGTTCGAGCCTCCCCCTTGCGGGAGGTTTTTTTGTGCCCGGACTCCCCTGTCCAGGGTTTGGCGCCACCCCCACCATTCGAGGAGATGCGACATGGCCAAGCGTTCGAGCAAAGGCATCGCTGCGGCGGACGACTCCACCGTCCACCCGCTTTTCCCCGGCATGACCGCCCCCGCCGCCTTCGGCTGGGATCCGCTCGGTGGGAACGAGGATCGCCGCGACCAGAGCTATCTCCGCAAGGTGAAGCCGCAGAACCCCAACCAGAAACTTCTGATGGACGCCATCAAGACGCACAATCTGGTGGTGGCGCTGGGGCCGGCGGGCACCGGCAAGACCTACATCGCCATCTCCTCGGCGGTGGAGGCGCTGGAATCGGGCAGCGTCGACCGCATCGTCCTGTCCCGCCCCGCCATCGAGGCCGGCGAGAGCATCGGCTATCTGCCCGGCGACATGCATGAGAAGATGGCGCCCTTCCTGCGCCCGCTCTACGACGCGCTGACCGACCGGCTGGGATCGAAGCGGCTGCGGATGATGATGGCCGACGGCACCATCGAGATCGCCCCGGTCGGCTTCATGCGCGGCCGCACCCTGAACAACGCCTTCGTGGTGATCGACGAGGCGCAGAACTGCACCTATGCCCAGATCAAGATGCTGCTGACCCGGCTGGGCTGGCACTCCACCATGGTGCTGACCGGCGATCCCGACCAGACCGACCTGCTGGACAACCTGTCCGGACTGGCCGACATCGCCCGCCGGCTGGAGGCGGTGGAGGGAATCGCCGTCGCCCGCCTGACCGAGAAGGACATCGTCCGCCATCCGCTGGTCGCCAGCATGCTGACGGTGCTCTGACCGCGGTTGGCTTCAGGGGGTTGCAGGGGAGGCGCACGGGCTGCGCCTCCCGCCACTCTGCTGCCGCTGGCCCGCGCCCGATTGTCGCACAGAACACTCAATTATGGTTGCAAATATGACATTCTGCTGAACCGAGCATGGAATATACAAACAAATTGCCTTGACGCCCCGTCCCGCCGCGGCAAAAGTCCCGATAATTATAGGGACATCGCCGTTTCGTTTCCGGAGGGGGTTGCAACCGTGACCGTTGCCTTGTTCGAACGCATCAGCATCAGGGGCAAGATCGGGCTGATCCTGGCCGCGGCCGGCTTCGGGCTGGCCCTGGTCGCCGTGGTCAGCCTGCTGGGCCTGCGCGCCGAGATGATGGCCGACCGCCAGGACAAGACCCGCAACGTCGTCGAGGTCGCCCACAGCCTGATCGCCCATTTCGAAGCGCAGGAACGCGCCGGCTCCCTCCCGCGGGCCGAGGCACAGGCCCGGGCCAAGGCGGCGCTGAAGGCTCTGCGGCACGATGGCGACGAGTATTTCTTCATCACCGACCTCGTCCCGCGCATGGTCATGCACCCGATCAAGCCGGAGCTGGACGGCACCGATGTCTCGCGCACCGCCGACCCCAACGGCAAGCGGCTGTTCCAGGAGTTCGTCCGGATGGTGAAGGCCGACGGCGCCGGCTTCGTCGATTATCTCTGGCCCCGGCCGGGATCGGCGGAGCCGGTGGCCAAGCTGTCCTACGTCAAGGGGTTCGCTCCCTGGGGCTGGCTCGTCGGATCCGGCATCTACATCGACGATGTCGACGTCGCCTTCCGCCAGGCGGCATTGCGGCTGGCCGGCACCGGGCTGCTGATCGGGCTGGCTGCCGTGCTGCTGGCCCTGCTGGTCAGCCGGGCCATCGTCCGGCCGCTCGACGGGCTGGGCCGCGTCATGCAGGATCTCGCCGGCGGCGACAGCGCGGTTTCCGTCCCCGGCCTGAAGCGCGCCGACGAGATCGGCGCAATGGCGCGGACGGTCGAGGTCTTCCGCGTCCAGCAGATCGACCTCGCCCGCCATTGGGACCGGCAGAAGATCGAGCATCGGGTGACCGAGCAGCGCGCGGGCGCGCTGAAGCGGCTGACCGACCGTTTCGACGCCACCATCGCCGAGACGATCCGCAGCGTCGGCAGCGCCGTGGACACGCTGGAGACCACCGCCCGCGCCCTGTCGGCCACCGCCGACCGCAACCGTCGCGAGGCGATCTCCGTCGCCGGCGCCTCGCAGCAGGCCACCAGCAGCGTGCAGACCGTCGCCGCGGCGGCGGAGCAGTTGACCGGCTCCATCGCCGTGATCGGCGAGCAGGTGGTGACCTCCTCCGCCATCTCGACCCAGGCGGTCGAGGCGTCGCAGCGGGCGGGAGAACGGATCGACGGGCTGGGCCACGCCGCGCAGAAGATCGGCGAGGTGGCCGACCTGATCGCCGGCATCGCCGGGCAGACCAACCTGCTGGCGCTGAACGCCACCATCGAGGCGGCGCGGGCCGGCGAGATGGGCAAGGGATTCGCCGTGGTCGCCGGCGAGGTGAAGTCCCTGGCCGGCCAGACCGCCAAGGCGACCGAGGAGATCGCCCGCCACATCGCCGAGGTGCAGGAGGCGACGCGCGCCGCCGTCGACGCGATCCGCGAGATCGGCTCCATCGTCGCCCGCAGCGACGAGATCGGCACCTCCATCGCCTCCGCCGTCCAGCAGCAGGGCGCCGCCACCGGGGAGATCGCCCGCAGCGCCGGAGACGCGGCCGACGGCACCCGTCAGGTTTCCACCAGCATCGACGCGGTGTCCGAAGCGGCGCGGGAGACCGAACGGTCGGCCGATGCCCTGCTGGACGCCGCCGGCGGCCTGTCGCGGCAAGCACTGGGCCTGCGCGGCATGGTCGATTCCTTCCTGGTCAATGTCGGCGCGATCAACGCCGCACCGCTCGCCGACCTGCACAATGCCCGCTCGGACGGTGCGGAGATCTTCATGCCCTGGACCGATGCGCTGGCGGTCGGCGAGGACGGCATCGACACCGACCACATGATCCTGATCGCCCTGATGAACGAGGCCGCCTCCCTCGCCCAGCGCACCAGAAACGGATCGCGGCACCAGGGAAGCGCCGACCCCGGCGCCCCGGTCAAGGCGCTGGCTGATTCCGTCGGCCGGCTGCTGACCTACACCGCCCTGCATTTCGAGCAGGAGGAACGGCTGATGGAGCAGTGCGGCTATCCCGGCATCGTCGCCCACAAGGCCCAGCACGAGGCGCTGCGCACCCGCGCGGACAAGCTGCGCCGCCGCCTGGAGGCCGGCGACTCCGTGGCCGACGAGCTGCTGGCCCTGGTGCGCGAATGGCTGTTCGAGCACATCCAGCGCGCCGACAAGCGCATCGGCGAGCATATCGCGGCCAGCGGGCGGAGTGGAACCGGACAGGCGGCCGGCCGGGCAATGGTCGCGGCGAAGGCGGAAGCGGCCTGATCGGCAGAGGACGCCATGTGAGGGCGCGCCCCTTGACCTGGAGAGCGGACGGCCCCATTCCTGACGGACCATGAACACACGACTCCTGCGCATCGCCGCCGCCTCCGTCCTCGCCATTGCCGTGTCCGCCGGGATCGCCTGGTGGCAGGTGCGCAGCGCCGCCACCACGGTGGACAGCGGCACGAAGTCCGCCGTTCCCATCGGCGGTCCCTTCACACTGACCGACCAACTGGGCAAGTCGGTCACCGACGCCGATTTCCGCGGCAAGTATATGCTGATCTATTTCGGCTATACCTATTGCCCGGACGTCTGTCCGACCGAGCTGGGGGTGATGACCCAGGCGCTCGACCAGTTGGGGCCGAAAGCGGAGCAGGTCCGGCCGGTTTTCATCACGATCGACCCGGACCGCGACACTGTGGCGCACATGAAGGACTATGTGGCGCTGTTCCACCCGCGGATGGTCGGGCTGACCGGCACGCCGGAGCAGGTGCGGGACGCCGCGCGGGCCTATCGCGTCTATTATGCCAAGGCGCCGCAAAAGGATGGAAAACCGGACGAGTACCTGATGGATCACTCCAGCTTTATTTACCTGATGGGGCCGGACGGGAAATTCGTCGGGGTGTATCCGGGCGGGACAGGCGCCGACAAGATCGTGCAGGATCTCTCGTCGCGGATCGCGGGCTGAACGGGGCGGACCGGGCGAAAAGCGGCGGAAAAACCCTGAAAAGCGGTCATACCACCGGGTTTTTTCGCATGCGGAGCGGGACAACGCGCCGCAGCGCGGCAAAATCGATGCTTC
>NZ_BADK01000704.1 GCF_000333595.1 Azospirillum sp. B506 | reverse complement strand
TCCGCCGGAGAAGTGGTCGACGTGCAGGCGCTCGCCGGCGACAGCGTCGACAATGTCCCCGGTGTGCCCGGCATCGGCGTGAAGACCGCCGCCCAGCTGATCACCGAATATGGCGACCTGGAAGCGCTGCTGGCCAATGCCGGGCAGATCAAGCAGCCGGCCCGCCGCCAGAAGCTGATCGAGTTCGCCGATCTCGCCCGCGTCTCCCGCCGTCTGGTCCTGCTCGACGATCGGGTGCCGCCGCCCAAGCCGCTCGACGAGTTGCGCGTGCGCGAGCCGGACCACCAGCGTCTGATCGACTTCCTGCGCGCCCAGGGCTTCCGCAGCATCGTCTCCCGCGTCGAGATGGAGATGCAGAAGGACGGGCGCATTGCCGACGGGGCCGGCGGTGCGCTTCCGCCTCCCGGGTCCGTACCCACGCCCGCCGCGACGTCTCCGGTCCCGGCCGCCAGCCCGTCCGGGGAGGACCGCCCGGCCCGCAAGACGGTGCTGACCGTGCCGGAGGTGCGCTACGAGCTGGTGCAGGACGCCGACGCGCTGCGTCGCTGGGTCGAGCGGGCACGCGAGACCGGCGTGCTGGCGGTCGATACCGAGACCGACAGCCTGACACCGGCCACCGCCACGCTGGTTGGCGTCTCGCTCTCGACCGAACCGGGCATCGCCTGCTACATCCCGCTCGCCCACAAGGCGGAGGGAGCCGCCGCCGCCGGCCAGCTCGACTTCGACGCTCCGCCGCCGCCGGCACAGATCCCGACCGGCGAGGCGATGGCGATCCTGAAGGACGTGCTGGAGGACCGGTCGGTCCTGAAGATCGGTCACAACTTCAAGTTCGACCACCAGCTGTTCGCCCGCAACGGCATCGCCGTTTCGCCGGTGGACGACAGCATGCTGATCTCCTATGTGCTGGAGGGCGGTTCGCACGGCCATGGCATGGACGAGCTGGCGGAGCTGCATCTCGCCTACACGCCGATTCCCTTCAAGGAGGTCTGCGGCACCGGCAAGAACCAGATCACCTTCGACCGTGTGCCGCTGGACAAGGCGCTGGCCTATGCCGCCGAGGACGCCGACATCACGCTGCGCCTGTGGACGCTGCTGAAGCCGCGGTTGGTGGACGACCGCATGGTGACCGTCTACGAGACGCTCGACCGCCCGCTGGTCCCGGTGGTGGCCGACATGGAGCGGGCCGGCGTCCGCATCGACAAGACGGCGCTGTCCGACCTGTCGAAGAGTCTGTCCGAGCGCCTCGTCGAGATCGAGAAGGATGTCCACGCGCTTGCCGGCCAGAGCTTCAACATCGGCTCGCCCAAGCAACTGGGCGAAATCCTGTTCGACAATCTCAAGCTCGGCACCGGCAAAAAGGGCAAGACCGGCGCCTATTCCACCGACAGCAGCGTGCTGGAGGAGTTGTCCGAGCAGGGCCATACCATCGCCCAGCGCGTTCTCGACTGGCGCCAGCTCGCCAAGCTGAAGAGCACCTACACCGACGCGCTTCAGGAGAAGATCTCGCCGGTCACCGGCCGCGTCCACACCGCCTTCGCGCTGGCAGCGACCAACACCGGCCGCCTGTCCTCCACCGATCCGAACCTGCAGAACATCCCGGTGCGGACGGAGGAGGGCAAGAAGATCCGCCGCGCCTTCGTGGCGTCGCCCGGCTTCAAGCTGCTGAGCGTCGATTATTCGCAGATCGAGCTGCGTCTGGTGGCGGAGATGGCGAACATCCAGGCGCTGAAGGACGCCTTCCGCGACGGTCTGGACATTCACGCCGCCACCGCCGCGCAGGTTTTCGGCATCCCGCTGGAGCAGATGACGCCGGACATCCGCCGCAAGGCCAAGGCGATCAATTTCGGCATCATCTACGGCATCTCCGGTTTCGGGTTGGGCCGCCAGCTTGGCATCGCGCCGGGGGAGGCCAACGCCTTCATCAAGACCTATCTGGAGCGCTTCCACGAGCTGAAGGTGTGGATGGAGGCAACCAAGGCCTTCGCCCGCCAGCATGGCTATGTGGTGACGCTGTTCGGCCGCCGCTGCTACATGCCCGGCATCCAGGAGAAGAACGCCGCCCGCCGCGCCTTCGCCGAGCGTCAGGCGATCAACGCCCCGATCCAGGGCACGGCCGCCGACATCATGAAGCGCGCGATGAACCGCATGCCGGGCGCGCTGGCCGCCGCCGGCAGCGAGGCGCGGATGTTGCTGCAGGTGCATGACGAACTGCTGTTCGAGGTGCCGGAAGCGGAGGCCGAGGAGGCCGCGCGGATCGTGCGCGCGGTGATGGAGGGGGCGGCGCATCTCGGCGTGCCGCTGGTGGCGGAAGCCGGGATCGGCGACAATTGGGAAGAGGCGCACTGAGGGGGACGAGTATCCCCCTCTCCCCCCGGGGAGAGGGGATTCCAGTTGCGCCCTACGCCACGATCCGCACCGGCACGCCCTTCGCGGCGGGCGTCTTCGACGCCTCGTCGTGATACCACAGCGGAATCAGCGGGTTCATTTCCGGGTAGTCTCGATCAGGGCGCGGATGCGGCTGTAATCGGCCACCCACACGTCCCACATCACCCTCGGATTGGGCCGCAGGGTCGCTTTCGCCACGCCCGCGACGATGGCGGCCTCCTATTTCAGATGCGGGCTGGCCGGGGTGTTGTTCCCCAGCGAGCAGTCGATACTCATGGGGGAATGTTCCGGCATTTGGGGGGCTTCTGGGTGGCGGTTTTGCCGTTCCAATCGAATCCAACCCGCTGGACGCCGTCCGGTTCCCACCATCCACCTGCCACTGCGAACGGTGACGCGGCGGCTCGGTGTGCGCAACCGCACCCAACCGACGCTTGCCACCATGAAATCCGGGATCAAGCCATCGTCATGATCCGGTGGCTTACCGCGGTGCCGGACCGATGCCGCGCTGCTGGGCGGCGTCCAGCAGGCTGATGAGTTCGCCCGACACCCACCAGCGGCAGCGGCGGCGTTCTTCGGTGGCGACCGTCACGACGCGCTCGATCAGCTTGTTTTCCCCGGAATCCAGTTCACGCCCGTCGCGCAGAGCCCGCTCCGCAATGCCCATCAGCGTCCGGTCGATGGCCGTCACTTCGATGGGATAGCCGGTTTCTTCCGCCAGTTCGCACAGTTCGGCCATGGTGGACAGCGCGTCTTCGCGGTCGTACGCACCGATCTGGCGGAAGAGCCCGGCCAGATGCTCGCCGATGGCGGTCAGCCACGGGTTGGTGGAGGCGGCGATGCCGCGGCGGCGCAGGCGGTGGTTGAAGCCGTTGATGAAGCGCACCGGGGCGATCAGCAGACGGGTGGAACTGCTGGCGTTGAGCGTCAGCAGCCGGTGGCTCAGCACCGGCACCACCTCTCCTTCCACCAGCCCGGTCACCCGGCCGACGGCGGTGCCCACCGCTGCCCAGTTGCGTCCGCCCCGCTCGACACCGAAGCCCTGCAGCGCATCGTACCAGCGAAAGGCGCGCTCCTGCAGCCGGTCCACCGTCTCGCCGGCCGTCAGCTGCGGCGGGGCGGGGCGGCCGAGATGCAAATCCTCCAGCTTCTGGCGCAGGCATTGCCAGGCGAACTGCACATGGCCGATCGCCGCCTCCACCAGAACCGGATTGGGGGACATGCCATAGAGCGCCAGCGCCTGATCGGGATCGCGCGACCCGTTCAGCAGGGCCAGCGCATATTGCATCGCTCCTTCCGTGCTGCCGCTTCCGGCCATCGTCGACACGGCGTGCAACAGGCCGATGGTGTCGCGCGGACGGACCGCCCCCCTCCACAGCGGCGCATGCCCCAGCATGGCGTCCAGCATCGCCAGATCGCCCATCGACAGGGGGGAAACACCCGCCAGCCCGCGCTTTTGCAGCAGGATCACCCGTTCGGCGTTGGCCGTGGCCAACAGCGGTCCGGCCCCGCCGCGCTGGCGCAGGATCGCCAGCGAGCGGACCCGAAGCTCCTCCGCCCACTCTGCCGCGGCGGGAGAGGCGAGGACGCCGTCGAGCGGATGTTCGCTGGCGCGGGCGGCGATGTCGGCCTGCACCCGTCCGGCCAGTTCGCGCAGATGCGGCAGCAGGGCGAACCACCAGGCGCTGGCGTCGACCACATGCATGCAGCCGGGCGGCCGGCTTTCCGCCAGCATCAGCGAATCGGTGCGCAGCATCACCGGATCGAACCAGCCGGTCCAGATGCGGCGCGCATGTTCGGTGCGTGGTCCGTTCAGCATGGCGACGATCAGGCGCCCGACCTCCACGGTCATCTGGTCGTCTTCCAGATGACCGGCCTGGACAAGCTCGAACAGTTTGGACTTCTGCGCACGGTCAAGCGGCGCCAGGATCGCTTTCACCTTGTCGAGGCTGACGAGGGCCGGATCGGCTTCGACCGCATGGAGCGGCACGGTCTGAAGGGAGGCGCTGCGGTTTGGGCGGCCGGCCATGGCGTTACGGGCG
>NZ_BADK01000705.1 GCF_000333595.1 Azospirillum sp. B506 | reverse complement strand
GCACGGGCGGTGTAGGCGATCTGGGCGTGTAGGGCGAAGAACAGGATGATGTAGGTGGCATACAGGGTCCAGCAGCGGTGCAGAACCTGGGCCGCCGCCATCGGCATCCCCTGCCGGTCCAGCGTCCGGCCATAGACCAGCGCCGCGGTGTAGCCGGAGATGAAGACGAAGATCTCAGTGGCGTCGCTCAGCCCGAAATTGCGCGGGGTGGCCCAGGAGATCTGGTTGGCCGGGATATGGTTGACGAAGATGAACCACAGCGCCAGCCCACGGAAGAAATCCAGCCGCAGGTCGCGTGCGGCCGCCCCGGTCCCGGTCTCCGCTGCCGTTGCTTCCGTCATGGCCGTCCAACCCGCAAGTGCCTGCTCCGCCCTCTTCAACACTCTGGCGCGGCCCGGTTCCCCGCCGCACCGTTGCAAAAGATGGGGGTGCCGCCGCTGGATTCGAGGAATTTGATGTCGAGCGGGTCGGAAATGCCGCCGGGCCGGTGGGCGGGCGGGTGGTCGAATGGAACCCGCGGCTTCGCGCCGCAGCCTTAAACCTCTGAAATACAGACCTCAATTTCCCTTGGTGCTTGATCCGGACCGTTTGCTTCCTGCATAATCCGGACAGCAAAAGAAAGCTGGGGCGGATCGGCCGGAAGGCCGGCGGCAAACCCGGATGGACGGGAGGAAACGCACACCAACGTCAGGACGCCACGGGGCCGGGCGGATGGCGCGCTGCGCCGGTGCCCACCGGTTCCGTGGCGGCCTGCGGTGCGCCGTCCGGGGCGGTCGAGCGTGCATCCCCACATTCCTGCTTTCCCTGCTCTCCCGCTTTCGTCCGGCCCGCCAAGAGGCCGGGCCTGAACGGGTGTCCGCCGGTCCGGCGACAAGAACGTATAACGAGAATGGACAAGGGAGCTTCTGGATGAAACGTCGTGCATTTCTGACCTCCGCCGGCGTGGGCGTCGCCGCCAGCACGCTTGCCGCCCCCGCCATCGCCCAGTCCGCGCCCGAGATCAAATGGCGCTGCGCCTCCAGCTTCCCCAAGAGCCTCGACACCATCTATGGCGGTGCGGAGTTCGTGGCGAAGCGCGTGGCCGAGCTGACCGACGGCAAGTTCCAGATCCGCGTCTTCGCGGCGGGCGAGATCGTTCCGGCGCTCCAGGTTCTGGACGCGGTCAAGGACAACACCATCGAGTGCGGCCACACCGTCTCCTACTATTATGTCGGCAAGGACCCGACCTTCGCCTTCGACGCGGCGATGCCCTTCGGCCTGAACGCCCGCCAGCAGAATGCCTGGATGAGCCATGGCGGCGGCAAGGAGCTGATGGCGGAGTTCTTCGCCGGCCACAACCTCGTTTCCATCGGCGCCGGCAACACCGGCACCCAGATGGGCGGCTGGTTCCGCAAGGAAATCAAGACGGTCGAGGATCTGAAGGGCCTGAAGTTCCGCATCGGCGGCTATGCCGGCACCATCATGGCCAAGCTGGGCGTCGTGCCGCAGCAGATCGGCGGCGGCGACATCTATCCGGCGCTGGAAAAGGGCACCATCGACGGCGCCGAGTTCGTCGGCCCCTATGACGACGAGAAGCTCGGCTTCCAGAAGGTCGCCAAATACTACTATTACCCTGGCTGGTGGGAAGGCGGTCCGCAGGTCTCCATGCTGTTCGGCAAGGAGAAGTTCGAATCGCTGCCGCCGACCTACAAGGCGGCGCTCCAGGCCGCCTGCGCCGACGCCACGCTGGACATGCTGGGCAAGTACGACGTCCAGAACATGACCGCGCTGAAGCGTCTCGTCGCCAGCGGCACCCAACTGCGCCCCTTCCCGAACGAGGTGATGCAGGCGTGCTATCAGGCTGCCATCGAGGTCTACGAGGACGAGGCGGCGAAGAACGAGAAGTTCCGCAAGATCTACGACGCCTGGAAGAAGTTCCGCGAGGAGGAGTATCTGTGGTTCCGCGTCGCCGAATACAGCTTCGACCGCTTCGTCTACGCGGCCCCGCCGCTTGAGAAAAAGAAGTAAGCATCTGCTGGGAGGGGGGGCCACCCCCCTCCCGTGCGCGACTCAAACCTCGATCACCAGCCCATCGTAAGCCGGCTCGACCCCCTCCGGCAGGAGCCGCCGCAGGCTGTCGTAGTCCATCGTGTTGTCCATGTGGGTCAGATAGGCCCGCCGCGGCTTCACCCGCTCGATCCATTCCAGCGTCAGCGCCAGATGGGCATGGACCGGATGCGGCGGTTCGATCCGGCCGCAATCGACCATCCAGCTATCGACCCCCGCCAGCACCTCGAAGGCGCGGTCGTCCAGCCGCACCACGTCGGTCGAATAGGCGAAGCTGCCGAACCGGTAGCCGACTGTCCGCATATAGCCGTGGTCCTGCTCGAACGGCGTGATCTCCAGCCCCTTCACGCTGAACGGCCCGTCGATGCGGTGCGTCTTCAGCACCGGCCGGTAAAAGGGATAGCCCTCCGGCAGCGGATCGAAGCAGTAGGGAAAGCGCGTTTCGATGTCGCGCAGATGCTCGTCCCAGCCATAGGCGTCGATCGGCGCATGCATCTGCCGGCAGATCTCGCGCAGCTCGTCGATGCCATGGCAGTGGTCGGCATGCTGGTGCGTCCACAGCACGGCATCCAGCCGCGCACAGCCGCTGTCCAGCATCTGCTGCCGCAGATCGGGGGAGGTGTCGACCAGAACCGACACGCCGCCGCTCTCCACCAGCACCGATGGGCGCATGCGGCGGTTCCTGGGGTTGGCGGGATCGCAGCGCCCCCACTGGCCGCCCGGAATTCCGGCGATCACCGGCACGCCGCGCGACCCGCCACAACCGAGGACGGTCACACGCATCGCACCCGGTGAAACGCCGGCTTCACTCATGCAGCAGCCTTGTTCTGGGCAGCCTTGTCGAACAGCCGGAAGAAGTTGTCGGTGGTGATGCGGGCCAGCTCCTCGGCCGACACCCCCTTCACCTCGGCGACGCAGGCTGCGGTGTGGGCGACATAGGCCGGCTCGTTGCGCTTGCCGCGGAAGGGGATTGGCGCGAGGTAAGGCGCGTCCGTCTCGACCAGGATGCGGTCGAGCGGCACGTCCTTGACAATGGCGCGGAGATCCTCCGACTTCTTGAAGGTGACGATTCCCGACAGCGACAGGGTGAAGCCGTACTCCACCGCCTCTTCCGCCAGCGCCCGGCCGGAGCTGAAGCAGTGCAGCAGCCCCTTCACCGTCTGCCCGGCGGCTTCCTCCTTGACGATGCGCATGGTGTCGTCGTCGGCGTCGCGGGTGTGGATGATCAGCGGCAGGCCGGTTTCCAGGCTGGCGCGGATGTGCCGGCGGAAGCACTCCTGCTGCTGGTCGCGGGGGCTCTTGTCGTAGAAGTAATCCAGCCCGGTCTCGCCCAGCCCGATCACCTTGGGGTGGCGCGACAGCTCCACCAGCTTGTCCACCGTGGTGATGGCGAACTCGTCCTGCGCCTGATGGGGATGGACCCCCACCGTGCAGAG
>NZ_BADK01000706.1 GCF_000333595.1 Azospirillum sp. B506 | reverse complement strand
TGCCGCGGGTCTCCACCAGCGACCGCATCACCTCGAAGCGGTGGAACAGCCCGACATGGGTGTCGCTGGCGATCCCGGCGATGCGGGTCAGCATCGGGGCGACGCCGGTCTTCTCCAGCATCCTCGGGGCGTATTGCAGGTCCATCAGCACCACATCGACCCCGGCGGCGCGCAGTCGCGCCACGCCCTGCCGCACCGAGCGTTCGCTTAAGGACTGGTCGCCGTCGCGCAGAACCGTGTTGGCGCCGACCTGCCAGATCACCAGATCGGGCTTGGCGCCCAGCGCGTCGGCCTCGATCCGCGTCTCGGTCTGGTCGTCGGTCTCGCCGTTGATCCCGCGGTTCAGCACCGCGATGTCGGCGTTGCGGAACCGTTCGCTCAGATAATGGTCGAGCCGGGCCGGATAGGCCCTGTCGGGCGAACTCGCCCCCGCCCCGGCGGTGGAGGAGGAGCCGATGGCGACGATCCGGATCGGCATCCCGGCCGCGATGCGCTGCGACAGCTGCGTCAGGGGCACCGACAGCGCCGACGCGCCCCGCGGCAGCTGGCAACCGGCCGCCGGCGCGGGTTCGGCGGCGAAAGCCGGAGCGGAAACGGCCAGGGCGGCGATCAGCGACAGGGCACGGACGGCGGACGACAGGACAAAGCTCAATTGCTCGCTCCGCTGCGCCGGCCGACCGACAGGGGGTCGATCATCGTCGCGACGCTTTGTGCGAGCAATTGTCCGATGCATTGGTGAACGAATTCATAAGACCGCCGCTTCGCTTCGTCCGAGTCGTCGGCGAAATCGACCCGGCCCTCCTCCACCCAATGCCGCATGATGTCGTAGCGGGGGAAGTGGAAGACGTCCGAACTCTGGGCCAGCCAGGACATGTAGGACACATAGGGAGCGAAATCGATCAGCTGCGCCGTGTGCATGCTGTACTGCATGTCCATGATGACGATGTCGGCGCCGCGTCGCTGGACCTCGGCGATGCCGGATTGCAGCGCCGTGCCGAAGCTCTCCAGATCCAGGCTGCGCATGGCGTCGACCGTGCCGGTCTGCCAGACGACCAGAACCGGCCGCCGCTCCTCCACCGCCTGGACCAGCGGGGCGACCATGGCGGGGGCCGCTTCGCCGGGCAGGCTCAGTACGGCGGTGCTGACCTCGTGGCCGGGCAGGCGGCGCTTCAGCTCGCCGTCCAGCCGGCCGGGATAGCCGACGATGCCAGGCTTGGGCGGCGATTTGGCGGAGTGGACGACCAGCACCGACAGCGGCAGGCCGGCGGCAAGCTGCGCCGAAACCCGTGGCAGCACGCCGCCCGGGGAAAGCACGGACTCCGGCACGGCGCAGGCCGGGTCGATGGACGGGGCGGGCAGGGACTGGCCGGCCAGGACGCGATCCGGCGACGCGAACAGCGTGGCCGCCAGCAGGATCGCCGTGACCGTCAGCATTCGTCGCCCGCGCCCTCGCGCCATGCGCCCCTCATGTGCCCATCTTCGTGGTGGCGGTTCCCCGGTGGCGCCGCGCCCGCTCCGCCGACTGGTACCAGTTCAGGAAGCCCGCCATCAGCACCATCGCGGCGATGCCGAGCACGGTAACAAGGAACTGGGCGGAAAGCGAGCCGCTGACATGGACGAGCACGGTCTGCCCGGCGAAGGACAGCAGCACGCCCAGGCAGAAGACGTTCAAGGACTGCCGGCCGCAGGCGAGCACCGGGGCGGCCAGCGGCCCACGCAGCCAGGAGGCCCCCGCCGGCACCAGCCACAGCACCAGATAGGCCAGTGCGAAGAAATGCAGCAGGCGCAGCGGGTCGAGATCGGTCTTGCTGATGGGGTAGAGGATCTCGGTCAGCCACACCGGGATCAAGGCGTGGAGCGGGGCGAATTTCCCACGAAGTGTCAGGAACAGACCGCGCAGCAGCACCGCCCCCGCCGCAGCCGCCACGGGCGCCGGAACCGGGTCAGCCG
>NZ_BADK01000707.1 GCF_000333595.1 Azospirillum sp. B506 | reverse complement strand
GGCGCAGCAGACCCTCGTTGCCGACGATGACGCGGGGTGATGACTTCGGGATAGCGGTTGGCGAGGTCGATCAGCGAGGCGATCTCCGCCTCGTTCTAGTCGGTGCGCGACGACAGCCACGCCCCCATGGTGACCTGCATGCCATGCTTGCGCGCCAGTTCCGGCACCACTTGCAAGCCTTCCAGCGAGGTGTAGGTGCGGATGCCGGCCACCTGCGGCGCCAGTGCGGCGAGGTCCTCCTCGATCTGGACGGTGGAGGGCAGCACGCCGGTCAGCGGGCTCTGCCCGTCGCGGAAGGGCGCGAAGGACACGCTGCGCAGCTTGCCGCCGGGCGGCGGGTCGAGCGGCACCGGCAGGTTCGGCAGGGACCACACGGCGAGATTGGCGAGGCCGGCGACGAGCAGCGCGGCGAGGATGAGGATCAGGCGCATGGGCGGGATGTCTACACCAAAGGCTTGACGGTTTGAACGGCGACCGTCGCACCAACAGGCCGGACGCCGATTTTATTCACGGAGGCGGACAGAAAATGGGCGCATCCCCCGGAGGAGATGCGCCCAGTCGGTCAAGGATTGAGTGACGTGCCGTCGTCACGGATTGGTAAACCGGCGGGAGGGGGAGTTTATTCCGTGGAAAATAGGATACGCCCTCCCCTCAGCGCTCCCCTCACCGCTCGACAAACGCCTTCTCGATGACGAAGCCGCCAGGCTCACCGTTGGTGCCCATGGCGAAGCCGCGCTTTTCCATCATCGCGGTGGTCTCGGCCAGCATCGCCGGGCTGCCGCAGATCATCACGCGGTCCTTCTCGGCGTCCAGCTCCGGCAGGCCGAGGTCTTCGTACAGCTTGCCGGTCTCCATCAGCGTGGTCAGGCGGCCCTGGTTGCGGAAGGGCTCGCGCGTCACCGTCGGGTAATAGAGCAGCTTCTCCTTCACCTGCTCGCCGAAGAACTCGTTCTCCGGCAGGCTGTGGTGGATCAGGTCGTCATAGGCCAGCTCCGCCACGGTGCGGGTGCCGTGGGTCAGGATCACCCGGTCGAACTTCTCGTACATCTCCGGGTCCTTGATGATGCTGAGGAACGGCGCCAGACCGGTGCCGGTGCTCAGCAGATACAGGTTCCGCCCGGGAAGCAAATTGTCGGCGATCAGCGTGCCGGTCGCCTTTCGGTTCACCAGCAGCGTGTCGCCTTCCTTCAGGTGCTGCAGGCGCGAGGTCAGCGGGCCGTCCTGCACCTTGATGCTGAAGAACTCCAGCGTCTCCTCATAATGCGCGCTGACGAGGCTGTAGGCGCGCAGCAGGGGCCGGCCTTCGACCTCCAGCCCGATCATGGTGAACTGCCCCGGCAGGAAGCGGAAGGACGGATCGCGCGTGGTGGTGAAGCTGAACAGCGTGTCGGTCCAGTGGTGAACGGTCAGCACGCGCTCTTTGATCAAGTTGCTCATGGGGCGTTCCAAAACCTGTCGAGGCCAAGCTCTGTTGGCAATGTTCAATACAGAAGTCCGGGACGCTGCGTTCAGGTGGCCGGTGCGCAAACACGCATGCGGAGCTGCCGCGACGCAACGGCCGAAACCTATCAACAATCCCGACCGAAGGCCACGGATTTATACCAGTCAAATGACGGGCTTTCCGGAAAACAACACTAATATTTTCGTATAACATTGATCCCGGTCAATTCCCGACTTACTCGGCGCTGGGCGGCGCGAACAGGTAGGGCGACAGGCCGCGCAGATTCTCATCGACGATAAGCCGATGATTCAGCGGCGGGAATGCCCGCTGCGAGCAGTCCAGCCGCGGACAGAGCCGGCAGTTCACCCCGATCGGCGTGGCGGCATCGGTGTTGGTCAGGTCGAACCCGTCCGCATAGGTGACTTGAGCGGCATGCTGGACGTCGCAGCCCAAAGCCACAGCGAATTGCTGCGGCGGGCTGCGATGGCCGCCGCCGGCCTTCACCACCGTGCGGGCGATGGAGAAGTACGCGGTGCCGTCCGGCATCTCCGCCATCTGGCTGTGGATCTTGCCTGGCGTGCGGAAGGCCTCATAGACGATCCAGCGCGGGCAGCCTCCGCCGAAGCGGCAAAGTGGAAGCCGGCGCCGGAAAAGCGCTTCGAGACGTTGCCCGCGCTGTCCACCCGCATG
>NZ_BADK01000708.1 GCF_000333595.1 Azospirillum sp. B506 | reverse complement strand
CGACCGCGACCGGCGTCCAGCCCGTGACGTTGGACAGCCATTTGATCGGCGTCGGCCGGGGATCGCTGCGGCCGGCAGCCTCGGTGACCGCCGCGAAGTCCTGCCGGAGCTGGCTTTCCACCGGAATGCCGTTTGCGGCATAAGCCTCCACCGCAGCCAGCAGCGGATCCAACTCCTCCATCTTGCCGCCCAGGGCGCGGACGGCCTTCAGCCATCCTGCTGCTGAGCGCCGCCCCGTTGCAGGCCCAGACGGTTTCGCCCGACGATCCCGCCGGCCGCTGCAGCGCCACCGTCTCGGCCGCGCTCGGCGCCTGGGACACCGGTGTCGCGGCGGCGGAGCGCTTCGGCGACAAGGCCGCGGCGATGGCGCGCGAGAAGGGACGGGAATATCTGCTGCCGCTGCTGGGCATCGACCCGAAGACGGTGCCACCCGACGCAAGGGGCGGCACGAGCGACGATGTCGGCCGGGCGCTGGAGGAAAGCCGCAACGACCCGAAACGCCGCGCCGCCCTGTGCGCCGCCATCACCCGCGCGGCGGACGAGGCGAAGAACTCCGCCGGCGCCGGGCTGGACGCGCTGAAACGGGCGCTCGACAGCTGGCAGCTGACGCCACCCACCGCTCCGGCCCCGACACCCGCGCCGGGGCCGGAGCCGGGGAAGCAGGACGGACTGATCCGATCCTGAACCTGCCGCCCAAATCCGACTCGACTGAGGCCGGATCTGCTTCAGATCAGATCCGGCGCAGCGGGCGGCGGGCGCTCCAGACGCCGGCAAGGAAGGGCAGCGCCAGCAGGATCTGCAACGCCGCCCAGCCCAGGGCTTCCCAGTTCGGCCGGGTCCAGTCGACCTCGTGCAGCGCCTCCAGGAAGGGCAGCTGGCCGTAGATCAGCGATTCGAGCGGAACGAAGCCCTCGGCCACCACGGTCAGCAGTGCGGCCAACAGCAGCCCGAAGCCAAGCACCGACTCGACCGGCAGGCGGTGGACGGCGCCGCACAGGCCGCGCGGCTCGCCGTCGGCAACGGGAACCGCCGGACGGAACAGGCTGGCGATGCCCAGTGCATTCCGCGTCCCGCTCCCCAGCGGCCGGCGGGCAGTGCGGATCAGCCCCAGCGCCGGCAGCGCCACCGCCGGGATCAGCAGGTACGGGTTGGGGAAGTCGCGGTAGCGGCCGTCGAAGACGATCAGCAGCGACCAGACCAGCGCCGCGACGCCCAGCGCCACCGCGCTCCACCGCCCCACCCGCTCGGTGCGGGTCAGGGCCGGGCGGGCATGCCGCAGGCCGACCAGCGGCTCGCTCGCCAGACCGCCGCTGGCCAGCGTGCGGTGGGCGGTCAGCAGCACCGCCAGCGCCAGCGCCGCGGTCAGCGCCAGCATCGCCACGGCCAGCGTGGTGTCCTGCCAGTAATGCTTGCCATGCTCCGCCAGGAAGGCGGCGCGGACATAAAGCGTGGAGAGCGCCTGCGCCAGCAGGATCAGCACGACCCAGCCGGTGCCCGGCACCCGGCGGCGCAGCAGCGACAGCCCGCCCACCAGCACCAGCGCCAGCCCGCTCGACACCGCAAGCAGCCAGGGCCACGCGACATTGCCGACGACCGGCCCGGCCAGCGAGAATTTCGGCGTGCGGTCGGCGTTGTACAGGCCCCAATGGCCGCCGACGGTGCCCTCCAGCTTGGCCTTCCATTCCTGGTCGAAGGCCTCGATCACGTTGTA
>NZ_BADK01000709.1 GCF_000333595.1 Azospirillum sp. B506 | reverse complement strand
ACGCGCGCTGGGGCAGCCTGTACGACGCGCTGTACGGCACCGACGCCATTCCCGGCACCCCGGCGGCCGGCGGCTATGACGCCGCGCGCGGTGCGCAGGTGATCGCCTGGGCCCGCAAGTTCCTCGACGATGCCGTTCCGCTGGCCGAGGGCAGCCATGCCGACGCCACCGGTTACGCGGTCGAGGGCGACGCGCTGGCGGTGACCCTGAAGAGCGGCGGCAAGACCGGCCTGAAGGACAAGGCCGCCTTCGTCGGCTGGCAGGGCGAGGCGTCGGCGCCGTCGGCCGTGCTGCTGGTCCAGAACGGCACCCACATCGAGATCCGCATCGACCGCAACAGCGTGATCGGCAAGGACGATGCGGCCGGTGTCGCCGATGTCGTGCTGGAAGCGGCGCTGTCGACCATCCAGGATTGCGAGGATTCCGTCGCCGCCGTCGATGCGGAGGACAAGGTCGTCGCCTACCGCAACTGGCTGGGCCTGATGAAGGGCACCCTGGAGGCCAGCTTCTCCAAGGGCGACAAGACCGTCGTGCGCAAGCTGAACGCGGACCGGGTCTACACCACGCCGACCGGCAGCATCACCCTGCATGGCCGCAGCCTGCTGCTGGTCCGCAATGTCGGCCACCTGATGACCATTGATATGGTCAAGCTGTCCGACGGCAGCGAGGCGCCGGAAGGCATCCTCGACGGCGTCTTCACCTCGCTGATCGCGCTGCATGACCTGAAGGTTGGCCAGAAATCTGAGGGCGGCCTGCGCAACAGCCGCGCCGGCTCGGTCTACATCGTAAAGCCGAAAATGCACGGGCCGGAGGAGGTCGCCTTCGCCGACGAGCTGTTCGGCCGCGTCGAGGACCTGCTCGGCATGGCCCGCAACACCCTCAAGGTCGGCATCATGGACGAGGAGCGGCGCACCACCGTCAACCTCAAGGAGTGCATCCGCGCCGCCAAGGACCGCGTGGTGTTCATCAACACCGGCTTCCTGGACCGCACCGGCGACGAAATCCACACCTCGATGGAGGCCGGCCCGGTCGTCCGCAAGGCGGCGATGAAGGCCACCAAGTGGATTTCGGCCTATGAGGACAACAATGTCGATGTCGGTCTGAAGGCGGGCCTGAAGGGCCGCGCGCAGATCGGCAAGGGCATGTGGGCGATGCCCGACCTGATGGCCGACATGCTGGTCGCCAAGATCGGCCATCCGAAGGCCGGCGCCAACACCGCCTGGGTGCCGTCGCCGACCGCCGCCACCCTGCACGCCACCCACTATCACGCGGTGAACGTGGCCGAGGTGCAGGACCAGCTGGCCAAGCGGCAGGCCGCCGCCCTGTCCGATATCCTGACCATCCCGCTCGCCGACCGTCCCAACTGGTCGGAGGACGAGATCCGGCAGGAGCTGGAGAACAATGCCCAGGGCATCCTCGGCTATGTGGTGCGCTGGATCGACCAGGGCGTCGGCTGCTCCAAGGTGCCGGACATCCAGACGTCG
>NZ_BADK01000710.1 GCF_000333595.1 Azospirillum sp. B506 | reverse complement strand
CATCCGGGCGACGTCATCAACCTGTCCATGGCGGAACTGGCCGACCGGGTCGGGGTGAGCGAGCCGACGGTGGCGCGCTTCTGCGCGGCGCTCGGCTGCCGGGGGTTCCGCGAATTCAAGATCAAGCTGGCGCAGGACATTGCCGGCGGCATGCCCTTCCTGCACCAGGATCTGTCGGTGGGCGGGGAGCTGGACGCGGATGGCGGCGTGCCGGGGGCGGTGCTGGCCGGCAAGCTGTTCGACCGCACCATGGCGACGCTGATGCAGGTGCGCAACAACCTGCCGCCCGAGGCGGTGGACCGCGCCGCCGACGTTCTGGCCGCGGCCCGGCGGATCGAGTTCTACGGTTCCGGCAATTCCGGTACGGTGGCGGAGGATATCCAGCGCAAGTTCTTCCGGCTGGGCATGCCGACCGTCGCCTACACCGACTCCCACGTCTATTTCGCCTCCGCCCTGACCCTGGCGAAGGGCGACGCGGTGGTGGCGGTGTCCAGCACCGGCCGCACCCGCGACATCCTCGACGCCGTGCAGAACGCCCGCAAGGCCGGTGCCGACGTGGTGGCCCTGACCCGTTCCGGCTCGCCGCTGGCCGACATGGCGACGGTCAGCCTCGTCGCTGACGTGGCCGACGATTTCGACATCCACTCGCCGATGACCGTCCGCATCGCCCATCTGGTCCTGGGCGACATCCTGTCGATCGCCGTGGCTCTGCGCATGGGCGATACCCTTCAGGAGCGGCTGAAGCGCCACGACCGCGCCGTGGATGCCCATGTGTCGGAGACCGTGCCGCAGCGGCAGGGGAATAGTTAAGACAGGTCAGAGGTTCATGCGGGGGCGATGCCGCTGCCCGGCTCTCTTCGACAAAAAGTCCGGGAAAGGATGGACGTCTTATAAGCTGTGGCAGCTCGTACTCTGTCGCGGAGGCCCGCCATGCCGTTGGGCAGTCACGGTCAGTCTTCAGCCGCCCGGATGGAACGACGGCCGGGGATCCGTTCCACGATGTTCCACCCGTCCCGCGGTTGTCCGGCCCGGACGGGAAATGGCCGAGGGGTGGAACAGCGGCGGGGATCCTGTTCCACACTGTTTCATCGCCCGTCCCGAGCGGAGGGTTTACCGCCCGTCCGGCAGCTTCGCCCCTTCGCGGGCATAGACCTGGAGCGGCCGGCAATCCTCGTCGAGCGTGACCACCAGCGAGCCCGGCTGGTCCTTCAGATACACCCAGGCATCCCAGCGGACGATCTTGTCGCGGTATTCATCGCGATAGATGCCGTAATTCACGCCGCGGATGTTGCCGGCAGGCAGGCGCAAACCGGTCAGGACCGCGGCGGTCTGCGGGTTGCAGTCATTGGTGACGTTGCTGTTGATGACGGCAAGCACGGCCGGATCGGGCTGTGCCACCGGTGGAGGAGAGAGGGTGGAGGCACAGGCGGAGACCAGCAGGGTCAGCGCTCCGGCCGCAGCGGCCATGGCGAATTTCGGCGTTTTCATGGGGAACGGCACCGTTTGATTTCTTCGACTTTCTGGAAATATGGGCGGCCGTCACCGTGCCGTCGATTGCACGTTCGGCAAGTCTCCTGCGTCATGTTCGCCGACTTGCGGCCGGCGCGGTGCGCGGCTCTTGCCTCCCGCCCGCCTTTGGCGCAAGAGGTGACGCGAGAAAGCCCCTGCATCGTTCACGCTGCGGAGTTCCACGCCCCATGACGACCGACCCGACGACGACCGATCGGACCACCGCCTTCACCCCGACCTGCGACCTGTTCGACCGCTTCAAGGACGATGCCCGGTACGTTCTGCCGGGCTTCCGCGACTTCGGCGCCGTCACCCGCTTCACCGGCGCGGTCGTCACCGTGAAGTGCCTGGAGGACAATTCCCGCGTCAAGGAACTGCTGGCCACCCCCGGCGCCGGCCGCGTGCTGGTGGTGGACGGTGCCGGCAGCCTGCGCTGTGCCCTGATGGGCGACATGATCGCCGCGTCGGCGGTGAAGAATGGCTGGGCCGGCGTGGTGATCTGGGGTTGCGTCCGCGACGTGGCGGAACTGGCGGCCCTGCCGCTCGGCATCAAGGCGCTGGCGTCGATCCCGCGTGCCTCCACCCGCCGCGACCAGGGGCTGGTCGACGTGGCCGTTGACCTGCCGGGCGCCGCCGTGCGTCCCGGTGACATCCTGGTCGCCGACGAGGACGGCATCGTCCTGCTGACGCCGGAGCAGGCAGCCGCGCTGAAGTAAAGCGGGGTCGATGAAGTGGTCATACCAAGCGCCGGTAATACCAGTGCAAAAAGAAGGTCTGCTTCATCCTGTCCGCTTCACGTAAGCGGGGCGCCCCCTTGCACTTTCATTTAAGCAGGCATATAAACCCGCCATGAGTTCAAGCGGGCCGTCTCACGGTTCCCATCCAAGGGCCGGCCTTTCATTTATGAGGAACCCTGCCGTGCTCGAAGCCTACCGCCAGCACGCGGCCGAACGCGCCGCCCTCGGAATCCCGGCCCTGCCCCTCACCGCGAAGCAGACGTCGGAACTGATCGACCTGCTGAAGGCCCCGCCGGCTGGTGAGGAGGCCTTCCTCCTCGACCTCATCACCCACCGCGTTCCGGCCGGCGTCGACGATGCCGCCCGTGTCAAGGCCGGCTTCCTGGCCGCCGTCGCCAAGGGCGCCGACAGCTCGCCGCTGATCTCCAAGGTCAAGGCCACCGAACTGCTGGGCACCATGCTCGGCGGCTTCAACGTCCAGCCGATGATCGACCTGCTGGCGGACGCCGAATGCGGCGCCGCCGCCGCGGAAGGGCTGAAGAAGACCCTGCTGGTCTTCGACTTCTTCCACGACGTCAAGGAGCTGGCCGACAAGGGCAACGCCAACGCCAAGGCGGTCCTGCAGTCCTGGGCCGATGCGGAGTGGTTCACCTCGCGTCCGGAAGTCCCGGCCTCGATGACGCTGACCGTCTTCAAGGTCTCGGGCGAGACCAACACCGACGACCTGTCGCCGGCTCCCGACGCCTGGAGCCGTCCGGACATCCCGCTGCACGCGCTCGCCATGCTGAAGAACCCGCGCCCGGGCATCGAGGCCGATGAGCCGGGCCAGCGCGGCCCGACCAGGCAGCTGGAAGCGCTGAAGCAGAAGGGCAACCTGATCGCCTATGTCGGCGACGTGGTCGGCACCGGCTCCTCGCGCAAGTCCGCCACCAACTCGGTGCTGTGGTTCACCGGCGAGGACATTCCGTTCGTCCCGAACAAGCGCTTCGGCGGCGTCTGCCTCGGCACCAAGATCGCCCCGATCTTCTTCAACACCATGGAAGATGCCGGCGCCCTGCCCATCGAGCTCGACGTCAACAAGATGGAGATGGGCGACGTCATCGAGCTGCGCCCCTATGAGGGCAAGGCGCTGAAGAACGGCGAGGTCATCGCCGAGTTCACCGTGCGCTCCGAGGTGATCTTCGACGAGGTGCGTGCCGGCGGCCGCATCCCGCTGATCATCGGCCGCGGCCTGACCGCCCGCGCCCGGGAGGCGCTCGGCCTGCCGGCGTCGGAGCTGTTCCGCCAGCCGGCCGCCCCGGCCGACACCGGCAAGGGCTACACGCTGGCCCAGAAGATGGTCGGCCGCGCCTGTGGCCTGCCGGAAGGCAAGGGTGTCCGCCCGGGCACCTATTGCGAGCCGAAGATGACCACGGTCGGGTCGCAGGACACCACCGGCCCGATGACCCGCGACGAGCTGAAGGACCTGGCTTGCCTGGGCTTCTCGGCCGATCTGGTGATGCAGTCCTTCTGCCACACCGCCGCCTATCCGAAGCTGGTGGACGTCAAGACCCACCACGAGCTGCCGGACTTCATCTCCACCCGTGGCGGCGTGTCCCTGCGTCCGGGCGACGGCGTCATCCATTCCTGGCTGAACCGCCTGCTGCTGCCGGACACCGTCGGCACCGGCGGCGACAGCCACACCCGTTTCCCGATCGGCATCAGCTTCCCGGCCGGTTCCGGTCTGGTCGCCTTCGCCGCCGCCACCGGCGTCATGCCGCTGGACATGCCGGAATCGGTGCTGGTCCGCTTCAAGGGCGAGATGCAGCCGGGCGTCACCCTGCGCGACCTCGTCAACGCCATCCCGCTCTACGCGATCAAGGCCGGCCTGCTGACGGTCGAGAAGAAGGGCAAGAAGAACATCTTCTCCGGCCGCGTGCTGGAGATCGAAGGTCTGCCGGACCTGAAGGTCGAGCAGGCGTTCGAGCTGACCGACGCCTCGGCCGAGCGTTCGGCGGCGGGCTGCACCGTGCTCCTGAACAAGGAGCCGATCATCGAGTACATGACCTCCAACATCACGCTGATGAAGTGGATGATCGCCAACGGGTACGCCGATGCGCGCACCCTGGAGCGCCGCATCAAGGCGATGGAGGCGTGGATCGCCGACCCGCAGCTGCTGCGTCCGGACGCCGATGCCGACTATGCCGCGGTGATCGAGATCGATCTGGCCGACATCAAGGAGCCGATCCTGGCCTGCCCGAACGATCCGGACGACGTGAAGACGCTGTCCGAGGTCGCCGGCGACAAGATCGACGAGGTGTTCATCGGCTCCTGCATGACCAACATCGGCCACTTCCGCGCCGCCGGTAAGATCCTGAACGGGAATTCTGACATCCCGACCCGCCTGTGGATCGCCCCGCCGACGAAGATGGACGCGATGATGCTGACCGAGGAAGGCTATTACGCCACCCTCGGCAAGGCCGGCGCCCGCATGGAGATGCCGGGCTGCTCGCTGTGCATGGGCAACCAGGCGCAGGTCCGCAAGGGCTCGACCGCCGTCTCGACCTCGACCCGCAACTTCCCGAACCGTCTGGGCATCGACACCCGCGTCTACCTGTCGTCGGCCGAACTGGCCGCCGTCGCGGCGCTGCTGGGCAAGATCCCGACCACCGAGGAGTATCTCGCCCAGGTCGGCGTGGTGAACAAGTCGGCTGGCGACATCTACCGCTACATGAACTTCGACCAGATCCCGGCTTTCCAGGACGTCGCGGAAAAGGTCACCGTCCCGGCCTGATAGCCGGACAGAGCGGTCTGTAAAGAAAAACCCCGCCGGAGCGATCCGGCGGGGTTTTTTCTTCGCCCAGGAGCTTCAAGGGACACAATAGGCGCTGCCGGTCTTGGTTGCTGCACAAGCGCATCGAGCGCCGGATCGATCGCGCCGCGGTCCTTCGACAACAGTGCGGAACGACACTTGTCCTGCCTCCGGGGCCGCTTTAACGGCTGGCCGGCCCTTCCGCCCAGGCTTGGGCAAAGCAGGCGGCGCGGGTCGTCAGTTCCGTTACCGGCAAGCCCGGGCTGTAGAGGGCGGAGCCCAGGCCGAAGCCGGCAGCACCAGCTGCGCGGTAGGGACCCATGGTGTCCGGCGTGATGCCGCCGACGGGAAGCAGCCGCACATTGTGCGGGATTACGGCGCGCAGCGCCTTCACAACCGGCGGAACGATCTGTTCGGCCGGGAACAGCTTCAGCGCATCGGCACCGGCGGCGAGTGCCGCAAAAGCCTCCGTCGCGGTGGCGATGCCGGGAACGCAGACCATCGAGCGCGACTTGGCGGCACGGATGATTGCGGTGTCGGCATGCGGCATCACCACCAGGTCGGCGCCGATTGCGGCCAGCCGATCGACCTGATCCAGCGCCAGCACCGTGCCGGCTCCAACCAGCGCATCCTTTGGCAGGAGGTTGCGGATGGCGGCGATGCTGTCGAACGGATCGGGGGAGTTCAGCGGCACTTCGATCAGCCGGAAGCCGGCGTCATAGAGCGCCTTGGCCGCAGGTTCCGCTTCCGCGGGAGTCAGGCCGCGCAGGATGGCGACCAGAGGCAAGGCGGCGAAGGCGGCATCGAAGCGGGCTGACAGTGAAGGCTGGGTCATGATGTGCTCTCGGTGCTTGATGGCGATGCCGAAACGGACGGCAACAGTCCGGCGGCGGCGGCGAATTGGAACAGACCGCGTGGTGCCGTGTTGCCGAGCTGTGCCGTGGGTGTGGTGCCGAAGGCGGCGAGCGCGCGGCTATAACGCCGGCAAAGTCCCGGATCGCCGATCAGCAGCAGCGGTGTTCCCGCCGGCATTTCCGTCAGCAGGGCAAGGCCGGACCGCAGCTCATGTCCGATCAGCAGGCCCGACAAATAATGCGCCAGCGCTTCGGGCGGCATGCGCTTCGTCAGCCCCAGCGTACGGGTGGCGAACAGCTGGTGCGGCAGGTCGCCCGGCCCGGCGGATTGCGCCGTCTGGATGCCGGTGTCGAAGGCCGCCTTCTCATCCTCCGGCTTGGCGTCCAGGCCGGCCGGCATCAGACGGCCAAGCAGAGAGTGGGCTTTGAGGACGGCGAACAACTCGCCGGTCATGAAGGTGGAAAAGCCCATGATGCGGCCATCGGCGATCCGAACCCATTTGGAGTGCGTGCCGGGCATGGCGATGCAGGCATCGCGAGCCCAACCGCTATCCTCCGCCAACGCCCCGGCGATCTGGATCTCTTCGCCCCGCATGACATCGGGAATGCCACCGACGGGATCATGCAGGACGCCCGGTGCGATCAGGATCGGCCTTCCGGCTGCGGTCATGACCTGCGCCGCATTGTCGGCCAGAACGGTGGCATCGGCCGGGGTTGTGACATAGGGCGCCTCGACCCAACCCTGGGCGCTGCCGACCATACCGCCGGCCACCACCGGCAGGGTCGGACGGATGTCCAGCCAGTCGTCGCACAGTCCGGCCAGTGCCGCCTCGAATCCCGCAGCACCGGCCTCCGACAGGTTCTGGATGCCGTGGGCATTCGAGCGCTCGGCGAGAACGCGGGCGGATCCATCCATCAGGAAACCGCGCAGGCTGGACGTCCCCCAGTCCAGCGCGATCAGGGCGGGGGAGCCGGATGAGGCACCGGCAGACGACAGTGATGCAGAGGAGGTCACGGAGCGCTCCATCCCAGGTCCCTGGAAATTGCCTCAGCCGTCGCGCGGACCACCGGCCCCAGCGTCGTCATGCGGTCTTCGGGCATGTAGGGAACGGCGCTGGCGACGCTGATCGCCGCCACCACCTGTTCCCGGCCGTCGCGCACCGGCGCGGAGACGCAACGGATGCCAAGTTCGTTCTCTTCCAAATCCATCGCCCAACCCTGGGCGAGGAAGCGGGTCATCTGTTCCTCGAACAGCGGCCATTCCGCCGGACGCGGGCGGTCGGCCGGCAAGCCGGGCGGGCAGGTCAGCGCATGGAGAACTGCCCATCTGGCCGACGGCATCCCCAACATCAGCGCCTTGCCCAACCCGGTGGACGCGAGCGGCATGCGTTGTCCGGTGCGGGAACGCATTTCCAGCCCGCGGGTGCCGGAAATCTTGTCGAGATAGAAGACCTCGCCATTGTCCTCCACCCCGAGATGAACGGTGTCGCCGGTGCCTTGGGCCAGTGCTTCGATATGGGGACGGGCGATGGCGACCAGCGGGCGCTGTTCCAGTGCCTTCATCCCGAGCTGGATCAGCTTCGGACCCAGCAGGTATCCCTTGTAGGGGATATGATGCAGATATCCCTGCGCTACCAAGCTGGCGAGCATGCGGTTGGTGGTGCTGCGCGGCGTGCCGAGACGGGCCGCGATCCCCTTCACGTCGCCGATGCCGGCCGCCACGCAGTCCAGCAGCGCCAAGCCGCGCAACAGGGTCTGAGTGCCGGTTGCCTGCGGCATTCCGGCGTCCTCTTTCCACTTCGTCGCTGTCGCTATCGGTTCATCCATGATCTGTCCAACAAGCATTCTTGTCCAGGATGCTGGGGAAGGAGGTCAGGTATGTCAAATAATTTCGCAATGCGCCATATAGTGGGACAATTTGCAGATGGCGACGAAGGGTCGCGGCTCGTCTCACAGCGCTGCAAAGGCCATGATCGCACTTTCAAAATCCTGTCTTATGGGTCAGAAATGGCAACATGCCTGGGCCGGCGGGTATCGTCCGGCACGAAATGGTCATCCTGGGAGAACCAACCATGCGTCTCACCGTCCTTTCCTTCGTCAGCGCCACGGCGCTGCTGGCCGGCTTCGGCACGGCACAGGCCGACATCGTCATCGGTCTCGGCACGGCGACCACCGGTCCGGTGGCGGCGCTGGGCGAGCAGTCGGTGTATGGTGCCAAGCAGGCGGTGGCGGACATCAACGCCAAGGGCGGCGTGCTGGGCCAGAAGCTGGTGCTGAAGGTGGGCGACGACGCCTGCGACCCTCGCCAGGCAGTGGCCGTGGCCAACCAGTTCGTGCGTGACAAGGTGACGGCGGTGGTTGGCCATCTCTGCTCCGGCGCCAGCATCCCGGCCGCCGACGTCTATCAGGAAGAGGGCGTGGTGATGGTCACGCCGACCGCCACCAATCCGTTGCTGACCGCCAAGGGCCACCAGAACATTTTCCGTGTCTGCGGGCGCGACGATCAGCAGGGTGTGGTTGCCGGCACCTATCTGGCTCAGGCCTTCAAGGGCAAGAACATCGCCGTGCTGGACGACAAGCAGGCGTACGGCAAGGGCCTGGCCGATGTGGTGGTCGAGACGCTGGAGAAGGCAGGCGTCAAGGTCGCCTATCGCACGTCGATCACGGCGGGTGAGAAGGATTTCTCGGCTCTGATCACCAGCCTGAAGGACAAGGGCATCGAAGCCGTCTATTACGGCGGCTACCATCCGGAATTGGGTCTGATCGTCCGTCAGGCGCAGGAACAGGGGCTGAAGCCGCAGTTCATCGCCGGCGACGGCCTGAACAACCAGGAATACTGGTCGATCACCGGTCCCGCCGGCGAGGGCACGCTGTATACCGACAGCCCGTCCGCCGCCAGCGATCCCAAGGCGCAGGAACTGATCGCCTCCTTCAAGAAGGCCGGCCTGCCGGAACCGGGCAACTTCGCCTTCTACAGCTATGCAGCGGTCCAGGTCATCGCCGACGGACTGCAGAAGGCCGGCAGCGTCGACAGCGGGAAACTGGCGAAGACCCTGCACGCCGGCAGCTATGACACGGTGGTCGGTCCGGTGGAGTTCGACAAGAAGGGCGACATCACCAAGCCGAACTATGTCATGTATGTCTGGAACAACGGCCAACCCAAGACGATGGCTCAGAAGTAAAGCGGATTGGAAGCCGGCCCACTTTCAAACGTGGGCCGGCTCTTCAACGATTGCCGGTTCCGGCTTTGTTACGTATTTGCGGATGAAGTCATCGACAGGCATCGGCCGGTCGAAATAATAGCCCTGGAAGATCGTGCAGCCGCAGTCTTCCAGGAAGTCCCGCTCAGCCGCTGTTTCCACCCCTTCGGCCACCGCTTTCAGGCCGAGTCGCCTGGCGATGGACAGCATCGTTTCCACCAGCACGGCATTGTGACTGTTGCGGTCGACGTCCTGGACGAAGGAACGGTCGATCTTGAGTTCGCCTACCGGCAACTGCTTCAGGTAGGACAGCGACGAGAAGCCGGTGCCGAAATCGTCCAGCGAGAAGGAGATGCCGAGGGCGGCAAGTTCCGACATCTTGGCCACGGTGTCGGCGCAATCGCCAACCGCGATGCCTTCGGTGATCTCCAGCGTCAGGCGGCGGGGAGCGGTGCGGGTGGCGTGCAGAGCGGCGATGACGCCGGTACAGAAATTCTGCTGACGGAACTGGCGTGGGCTGATGTTGACCGACAGGTGGCAGTCGCTGCCGGCGTCGGCCAGTTGGCGCAGCACATGGCAGGCCTCCATCAGAATCCAGTCGCCCAACGGCAGGATCAGGCCGGATTCCTCCGCCACTGCGATGAACTCTCCGGGGGCGACGAAGCCGCGCTGTGGATGCAGCCAGCGGATCAGCGCCTCCGCGGCCACCAGCGTGCCGTCGGCGCGGGTCTGCGGTTGCAGGAACAGGGTGAATTCCCCGGCATCGACCGCCTTGCGCAGATCCTGTTGCAGCAGCAGGCGGGCCTGGGCCTCCTCCAGCATGGCCGGGACGTAGTCGCGGACGGTGTTCCGGCCGCCGTCCTTGGCGGCATACATGGCGGTGTCCGCCTGCTTCAGCAAATCCTCCACCGACTCGTCGGGCGTCTTGGGGAACACCGTCACGCCGATGCTGGCGAAAATGCTGTGTTCGCAACGGTCGAGCTGGAACGGCTCGGCTACGGCCAGCCGGAGCTTTTCCGCCACCCGCCGGGCAATCGCGGTCGCCTCTTCGGGCGTTCCACCGAGGTCGGGCAGCAGGACGACGAATTCGTCACCGCTCAACCGGCTAACCAGATCGCCCTTGCGCAAGTTGGCATTCAGCCGCGCCGCCAGTTCGCGCAGCAGCGTGTCGCCGACGATATGGCCGCGGGCGTCGTTCAACCCCTTGAAGTCGTCGAGATCGAGGAACATCAGCGCCCCGCAGCGTCCGCTTTGCCGCGCCGCGCGCAGATGGACGTCCAGATGCTCCAGCAGGCGGCGGCGGTTCGGCAGGTTGGTCAGCGGGTCGTAATAGGCGAGATCTTCGATCTGCCGCTCCGCCCGCTTCCTCTCGGTGACGTCCATCACCACGGTCAGGTAGCCGCGCACCGCGCCGCCGCTGTCGCGAAGCACGCTGGTGACGGTCGAAATGGAGATGCGGGTGCCATCCCTGCGCAGCCCGGTCCATTCGCCCGCCTCCGGCCGGCCGCTGCAGCGGGTGCGGGCGACCAACGCTGCGAAATCCGCCTGCACCGGCCGGTCGAATTCGATGGCCAGACCATCGGCATGGGCACGCAGTTCGTCCCGGTCATACAGACGCGGCAGGTCGGCGGTGCCGATCATCTCCGCCGCACGATAGCCGAAGATGCGCTCCGCCTCGCGGTTGAAGACACGGACGATGCCATCCAGCGTCGTGGCGATGATGCCGCAAGCCGCGCTCTCCAGAATGCCGGTGTTCAGAGACAGGCTGTCCTTCAGCGCCTCGCGGCTTGCATAGGTCTCGGTCTCGTCCTGGAAGACCATGACGACGCCATGCAGCGCGCCGTTGCGGTCGCGGATGGGAGAGGCCATGTCGGCGATGTGGCTCCGGGTACCGTCGCGGGCCACCAGCACCGTGTGATTGGCGAGACCGACCACCTCGCCATTTTCCAGCACATGTTGGACCGGCACCGGCACCCGTTCCCGCGTTTCGGCATTCTCGATGTCGAAGACCTCGGCCACCGGGCGGCCGACGGACTCGGTGAGCGCCCAGCCGGTCAGCCGTTCCGCCACCGGATTCATCAGGGTGACGCGCCCCGCGGTGTCGGTCACGATCAGACCGTCGCCGATCGACAGCAGGGTGACGCGCGCCTGCTCCTTCTCCCGCCACAGGTCGCGTTGGGAGTGGTGCAGGGCGTCGTAGGGACGATGGACCGCGGTGACGAACACAGCGCGGTACAGGTACCAGTAACCGATGACTTTGAAGAGGTGCCCGGCCAGGTTGGCCAGATCCGAGACGTTGAGATACAGCGTGAAGCACAGCTCGCTGATCGCGATGGCGACGGCGGCGGTGACCAGACGATGGACGTCGAGCAGGCGCGCGTCGTGACGGCGCCGATGAATGAGCAGGGTCGCGCCCGCGTAGATGAGAACCAGCACATACTCCAACGCCACCTTCAGTGGCGTCAGCCCTTCCCCGGTCACATAGGTGCGCGGCAGCAGGGCCGGTTGCCACAGCACCACCCCGTAAACGGCGGCCACCGCCAGCAGCACCCCGCCGATCAGTGGATAGCGCAGGGCCGCCGATCCCGACCGCCAGGGCAGCACCGCCGCCATCAGCAGCGCCAGTGCCGCCATCAGCCGTGCGGCGAGCCAGAATGCGATGGCCTTTTCCGGGCTGGACGGCGTCACGAAGTCGGGCATTCCGGCATAGGCCAGCATGTGACCGAAATCCAGCAGCGCCACACCGAGGAAGCCTGTGGACAGCGCCAGCAGCGCCGGCGGCGTTTCGTCGGTGTTGGCATGCCAGCCGATGGCGAAGATCAGGGTGGCGACGGCAATGGCGAAGGTCTCGAAGAAGCTGTGCAGCGGCAGATAATTCGCCAGCCCCACCGCGACCGGCATGCGGGCGCCCTGGACCGCCAGCAACAAGGCGACGAAGAGAAGGACCAGCGTTGCGATGGCGATACGGGCCTGCGCGCGGCCCTCGTCCTTCGTCCCCCGCGTTCCGCCTGCGTCGCTCATCTCAACCCCCTGGGCGCCAGACGGGTTGTCCAGCCCGGTGCCCCCATCCCGTGCGGGGCGATTTTAATGCCTCGCCGTTTTGGCAGTCCATATCGGGCATACCCCTATCGGATTGAACATTTGAAACGCCATGAAACAGTTTTTCCGTGCTGTTCCATCCGTCCAGTCGCCAAGCCGAATTGGACATGGGGGAACTTGCAGGTGCCGTCCATACGCCGTGCTCCAGAGCAGGGAAAGGGGAACGCATTGTACCCCGGCTGGTGGACGGAGGGTGGATGTCGGCGAAATGGCGCTCCAAACGGTTGAAACCACGGAGAAATGTCTTTCGCTCCGTGTCCGGCGGCGTTCGGTTGTCCGGAGGGCCTGCGTCAGGTGGATTGCCGAACCGACAGCATACCCTCTATCCTCGGGGCCTCCCTCCATCTTCGGCTGCGTCGGCTTGCCGACCACGCCGGAAAGGAAAGCCGCATGTTCATCGCGATGAACCGCTTCAAGGTGCGCCACGGGGCCGAGCAGGAGTTCGAGGAAGTCTGGCTGAACCGCGAGGTTCATCTGCACAAGGTGCCGGGATTCGTCGAATTTCACATGCTGCGCGGACCGGACCGGGACGATCACCGGCTTTACGCCTCCCACACAATCTGGGAGTCGGAAGCGGCCTTCCGGGACTGGACCCGGTCGGAAGCTTTCCGTGCCGCCCACGGCACTGCCGGCGCGCGCAAGCCGCTCACCGTCGGACCGCCGGAGTTCGAGGGGTTCGAGGTCATCCAGACCGTGCCGCGCGACCCGAGCGCCTGAAGCGGCAACACTGAAGCGGAAACACGTCAACCGTCGGGAGGAAGACCCATGTTGGATCTGGTGATCGAGCAGCGCCGCAAGAGTCTCGGAGGCTTCGAGGTCGGGCGGGTTCTGCCCTTCGTCCAGCGGCGCATGGTCGGCCCCTTCGTCTTCTTCGACCATATGGGGCCGGTTGATTTCCAGCCGGGCCTTCCCAGCGACGTCGATGTGCGCCCCCACCCGCACATCGGCCTGTCCACCGTCACCTACCTGTTCGAGGGCGAGATCATGCACCGCGACAGCGTGGGCTCGGAACAGCCGATCCGTCCGGGGGAGGTGAACTGGATGACTGCCGGGCGCGGCATCACCCATTCCGAACGCTTCGAGCGTGCCCGGATGGAAGGCGGGACGATGCACGGCATCCAGGCCTGGGTCGCTCTGCCCGAAGCGGATGAGGAGACCGATCCGGCCTTCAGCCATTACGGCACCGGCGACCTGCCGCTGTTCGAGGAGGGCGGCGTCCGCGGCCGGCTGGTGGCGGGCGAGGCCTTCGGCGCCAGGGCCGGGGTGAAGACCCATTCGCCGATGTTCTACATCCACTGGAATCTCGCCCCCGGCGCCCGCGTGTCCTTGCCGGAAGACGGGTGGCAGCGCGCTGCCTATGTGGCGGTGGGGGCCGTGGAGGTCGACGGGCAGCGCTTCGAGGCGGGACGGATGATCGTCTTCGCGCCCGGCCATCCGGCGGAGCTGACCGCGGCGACGCAGGCCATCGTGATGGCGATTGGCGGCGAGCCGCTGGGGCAGCGCTTCATCGACTGGAACTTCGTCTCCTCCCGCAAGGAGAGGATCGAGCAGGCCAAGGCGGACTGGCGGGCCGGGCGGATGAAGCTGCCGGACCTCGACAATGGCGAGTTCATCCCGCTGCCGGAAATGCCGAAACCGCCGGCTAATCCGATGTCGTGAGGGGGAGCTCAATTCTCCCTCTCCCCCCTGGGGAGAGGGGCGGGGTGAGGGGAGGCATGGGGAGGATTCTCGGGTACGGCATGCAGTGCATCCCCCTCACCCTACCCCTCTCCCCGGGGAGAGGGGATTAAGGGGCGGGAGAGGGCGCTGTCCCCTTTCCTTATCGCCGGTCAGACGTGGAAGCTCTCGCCGCAGCCGCAGCGGCCCTTCTCGTTCGGATTCTTGAAGACGAAGCCGGTCTGGAACTTGTCGTCGACATAATCCATCTCGCTGCCGATCAGGAACATGACTGCGGCGGGATCGATCAGGATGGTGACGCCCTTGTCCTCCACCACCTCGTCGAACTTCATCTTTTCCTTGGCATACTGAACGTCGTAGCTGAGGCCGGAGCAGCCGCGCGCCTTCACGCCGATGCGCAGGCCGACCATGTCGTCGGTGGCCTTGGACATCAGCGCCTTGACGCGCTCCGCGGCGGCGTCGGTGATCGTGATCGCCTTGGGGAGGGAACGGGCCATGGTGACGGTCTCCTAAAACGGCTCAGAACATATCCAACTGCAGGCGGGCCTCTTCGGACATCATGCCCTGGTGCCAGGGAGGCTCCCACACCAGCTCGATCTTGACCTCGTTGACGTCCTCGACGCCCAGCACGGCCTGACGGACCTGCTCGGGCAGTTCGCCGGCCACTGGACACATGGGGCTGGTCAGCGTCATATCAATCTCGACATTCCGCTGGCCATCCATGTCCACGCGGTAGATCAGGCCGAGTTCCCAGATGTCGACCGGGATTTCCGGGTCGTAGCAGGTCTTGATGGCCGCCACGACGCGATCCATGATCTCCTCCCGCGGGTCGTAGCCCTCGGGCGGCTGGGGCATCGGGGCGAACTCCTTGGAGTCCGGAGCTTCGCTCGCGGTATCGGCCTTCAACTGCGCCTCGGCTTCGGCCGGATTGGGAGCCATCGGACGCTGGCTCAGGGCTTCATCGGGCATCTCGATAACCCTCCGTCAAAACTGGTCGCTGGAGGCCGAAGCCTCGCCGTGGAGTGCCGCGTTCATGGCATGCCAGGCCAGCGTCGCGCACTTCACCCGCACCGGGAACTGGCGGACGCCGGACATCACCATCAGCTTTTCCATGGTCTCGTCGTCGATGCCCTCGGGAATGTCGGGCTCGTCCTGGGTGCACAGCTCATGGAAGGCGTGGAACAGCGTCTCCGCCTCCGCCGCCGTCTTGCCGTGCACCAGCTCCGTCATCATCGAGGCGCTGGCGGTGGAGATGGCGCAGCCGCGGCCCTGGAAGGCCACGTCGTCGACCACCCCGTCCTTCAGGGTCAGATAGACCATGAAGCGGTCGCCGCACATCGGGTTCTCGCCCTTCGCCTCGCGATTGGCGTCGTCGGGATGGCGGAAGTTGCGGGGATGTTTGCCGTGGTCCAGGATCACTTCCTGATACAGCTCGCGCAGGTCGTCCATCATGCTCCGAAGAACTCCTTGACCGCCTGGAGGGACTGGACGAGGGCGTCGGCTTCCTCCCGGGTGTTGTAGAGGCCGAAGGAGGCGCGGACGGTGGGTCCGACGCCGAACCGCTCGGCCAGCGGCTCGGCGCAATGGCGGCCGACGCGCACGGCGACGCCATACTGGTCGACGATGGTGCCGACATCGTGCGGATGCACCCCCTCCAGCGCGAAGGAGACGATCGGCCCCTTGCCGGGTGCAGTGCCGACGATGCGCAGCCCCTCGACCTGCGACAGCTGCTGGGTGGCGTATTGCAGCAGATCGTGTTCGTGCGCGGCGATGGCGTCGCGGCCGAGAGCCTCGACATAGTCGATGGCCGCACCCAGCCCGACGACCTCGGTGATCGGCGGTGTGCCGGCCTCGAAGCGCGACGGCGGCGCCTTGAAGGTGGTGCCTTCGAAGGTGACGCTCTCGATCATGTCGCCGCCGCCCTGGTAGGGGGGCATCTTCTTCAGCAGGTCGTACTTGCCGTACAGCACGCCGAGGCCGGTCGGACCGTAGAGCTTGTGCGCGGTGAAGACGTAGAAGTCGGCGTCGATGTCCTGCACGTCGACCGTGCCGTGAACCACCGCCTGGCTGCCGTCGAACAGGACGGGCACGCCATGCTCATGCGCCAGTTTGGCGATGGCCTTGGCCGGCGTGACGGTGCCGAGAACGTTGGAGCAGTGGGTGATCGCCACCAGCTTCGTGCGGTCGGACAGCAGGTCCCGGTAGGCGTCCATGTCGAGGACGCCGAACTCGTCACAGGGCACGACCTTGATGACGATCTTCTTCTCGGCCTGGAGCAGCTGCCACGGAACGATGTTCGCGTGATGCTCCATGATCGACAGGATGACCTCGTCGCCCTCGTTCAGGAAGGTCCGGCCATAGCTGCTGGCCACGAGGTTGATCGCCTCGGTCGAGCTGCGGGTGAAGACGATGCAGCGGTCGTTCGGCGCGTTCAGGAAGCGCGCGACCTTGGCACGCACCGCCTCGAACTGGTCGGTCGCGGTCTGCGACAGGAAATGGACGCCACGGTGGATGTTGGAATAATCCTCCTCCAGGAAGCGGGTCATGGCCTGAATGACCTGACGCGGCTTCTGGGCGGACGCCCCGCTGTCCAGATAGACCAGCGGCTTGCCGGGCTTTCCCTTCCTGGCGTGGACGCTGCGGGCGAGGATGGGGAAATCCTCCCGCACCCGCTGCACGTCGTAGGCTTGGTTCAGGATGGCATCGGACATGGTTACTTCTGCTCCTCCAGCCAGCCAGCCACGATCCCCTGGAAGGCGTCGCGGATCGACTCTTCGGCGATTTCCTCAAGGGATTCCGACAGGAAGGCGCCGATCAGCAGCCCCTGGGCAGTATCGCGGTCGATGCCGCGGGCGCGCAGGTAGAACAGCGCGTCGTCGTCCAGTTCGCCCGCGGTGCAGCCGTGGCTGCACTTCACGTCGTCGGCGTGGATTTCCAGTTCCGGCTTGCTGTCGATCTCGGCCCCGTCCGACAGCAGCAGGGCGCGGTTCAACTGGTAGCCGTCGGTCTTCTGCGCATCCGGGCAGACGGTGATCTTGCCCTGGAACACCGCGCGGGCGGTGTCGCCGATGACGCCCTTGTAGACCTCGCGGCTGGTACCGTTGGGTTTGGCGTGGACGATCAGGGTGGTGGTGTCGGCATGCTGGGTGCTGCGGACCAGATAGCCGCCACTGACATGCGTCCGCGCGTCGGTGCCGTCGAGGCGGCTGACCACCTCGTTGCGCGACAATTTGGCGCCCGTGGTCAGGATGAAGTTGTCGTAGCAGCCGCCGGTCGCCACCGTCGCCGCAATGTGCGACAGGTGGATGGCGCCGCCGCCTTCACGTTGCGACTTGTAATGGTGCAGGGTGGCCCCTTCGCCGACGAAGACCTCGGTCACATGGTTCGACAGCGTGGTGCCGGCGCCGCGGCCGACATGGTGTTCGACCACCACCGCCTTCGACCCGGCCTCCGCGATCAGCAGGCTGCGCGGGTGGCAGGAGGTCGCCTGCGCCTCCGAGCCGACCGAGACGAAGACCAGCTCGATGGGGCGCTCGACCTGGATGCCGGCCGGTACATGCAGGACGGGGCCGTCGGCGAGATAGGCGCTGTTCAGCGCCACCAGGGGACGGTCGTCCGCCACGGCGAGGCGGCCGATGTGGTCGGCCAGCAGGTCGGTGTGGCTGGTCAGGGCGGCGGCGATGCTCAGCAGCTCGACACCCGGCGGCAGGCCCTCGATCGACGACAGGTCGGCGCGGAAGCGGCCATCGACGAAGACCAGACGCGGGCCGTCCTGCCCTTCGGCCCGCACGGTCGGCAGCAGGTCGATGGTGGCCGCGGCGGGGGAGGCGGGCCGGAAGCCGATCTTGGCGAGGTCGCGCAGGTTGGTGTAGCGCCAGCTCTCGTTCTTGATCGTCGGCAGGCCGACCGCGACGAAGCGCTCACGCCCCGCGGCGCGAAGGTCGGTCAGCCAGGACAGGCCGCTGCCGGGCAGGCCGGCACCCACCTGATCGAGCGGCGCCAGGAAGGCCGGCGCCGTCGCCGGATCGGCGCCGCGCGTCGAGTAGGTCATGGGATGAAGGGGGGAATGCTGGGCCGTCATCACGCCGCCTCGCTCACGCCGAAGTCGCGGTAGCCGTTCTTTTCCAGTTCCAGCGCCAGTTCCTTGTCGCCGGACTTCACGATGCGGCCGGCGGCCAGCACATGGACATGGTCGGGGACGATGTAGTCGAGCAGGCGCTGGTAGTGGGTGATGACCAGCATCGACCGTTCCGGCGAGCGCAGTGCGTTGACGCCCTCGGCGACGATCTTCAGCGCGTCGATGTCGAGGCCGCTGTCGGTCTCGTCGAGGATGGCGAATTTCGGCTCAAGGACTGCCATCTGGAGGGTCTCGTTGCGCTTCTTCTCGCCGCCGGAGAAGCCGACATTGACCGCGCGCTTCAGCATCTCGTCGCTCATGCCGAGCGCCTTGGTCTTCTCGCGGATCAGCTTGAGGAACTGCATGGCGTCCAGTTCCTTCTCGCCACGATACTTGCGGATGGCGTTGATCGCGGTCTTCAGGAAGGTGGTGTTGCCGACGCCGGGGATTTCCACCGGATACTGGAAGGCCAGGAAGACGCCCTCGGCGGCCCGTTCCTCCGGCTCCATCGCCAGCAGGTCCTTGCCGTAATAGGTGACCGACCCGTCCGTGACCTCGTAGCCGTCGCGGCCGGCGAGGACGTAGGACAGGGTGCTCTTGCCGGCGCCGTTCGGCCCCATGATGGCATGGACCTCACCGGGGCGGATCGTCAGGTCGACGCCCTTGAGGATTTCCTTGCCGTCCACGGTGGCGTGCAGGTTCTTGATTTCGATCATCGTCTTCGCCTCGTTGTCTTCTTCAGGCCGCCGGCACGCCGTCCGGTCTTCACGTTCTGTCGGTTTTCCTTCGGTGGGCGGGAGGGAGATGCCCTTAGCCCACGCTGCCTTCCAGGCTGATGCCCACCAGCTTCTGCGCCTCCACGGCGAATTCCATCGGGAGTTCCTTCAGGACCTCCTTGCAGAAGCCGTTGACAATCAGCGACACCGCGTCCTCTTCCGAGATGCCGCGCTGGCGGCAATAGAACAGCTGGTCCTCGCTGATCTTGGCCGTCGTCGCCTCATGCTCGATGCGGGCGGAGCGGTTGCGGCTCTCGATGTAAGGCACCGTGTGGGCGCCGCACCGGTCGCCGATCAGCAGGCTGTCGCACTGGGTGTGGTTGCGGGCACCCTCCGCCTTCGGCAGGATCTTCACCAAGCCGCGGTAGGTCTGCTGCGCCTTGCCGGCCGAGATGCCCTTCGACACGATTGTGCTGCGGGTGTTCTTGCCGATGTGGATCATCTTGGTGCCGGTGTCGGCCTGCTGGAAGTTGTTGGTGATGGCGACCGAATAGAACTCGCCCACCGAATTGTCGCCCTGAAGGATGCAGCTCGGATACTTCCAGGTGATCGCCGAGCCGGTCTCGACCTGCGTCCACGAAATCTTCGAGTTCCTGCCGCGGCAGGCGCCACGCTTGGTGACGAAGTTGTAGATGCCGCCGACACCCTCTTCGTTACCGGGATACCAGTTCTGGACCGTCGAGTACTTGATGGTGGCGTCGTCCATCGCCACCAGCTCGACCACTGCGGCGTGCAGCTGGTTCTCGTCGCGCTTGGGCGCCGTGCAACCTTCCAGATAGCTGACGTAAGCACCCTCGTCGGCGATGATCAGCGTCCGCTCGAACTGGCCGGTGTTGGCCTGGTTGATGCGGAAATAGGTCGACAGCTCCATCGGGCAGCGCACGCCCTTGGGGATGTAGACGAAGCTGCCGTCGGTGAAGACCGCGCAGTTCAGTGTCGCGTAGTAGTTGTCGGTGTAGGGCACCACCGAGCCGAGATACTTCTTCACGAGATCCGGATGCTTCTGCACCGCCTCGGAGATCGCGCAGAAGATGATGCCCATTTCCTCCAGCTTCGCCTTGAAGGTGGTGGCGACCGACACGCTGTCGAACACGGCGTCCACGGCGATGGCCGGGCTCTTGCCCTCCGACCCTTCGACGCCGGCCAGGATCTCCTGCTCACGCAGCGGGATGCCCAGCTTCTCGTAGGTCTTCAGCAGTTCGGGATCGACCTCGTCCAGCGACTTCGGCCCGGCCTTCTTCTTGGGTGCCGCATAGTAATGCGCATCCTGATAGTCGATGGGCGGGAAGCTGACGGCGGCCCATTCCGGCTCCTCCATCGTCTGCCAGACGCGGAACGCCTTCAGGCGCCACTCCAGCAGCCACTCCGGCTCCTCCTTCTTGGCGGAGATGAAGCGGACGATGTCCTCGTTCAGGCCCTTCGGCGCGACGTCGGCCTCGATATCGGTCGTGAAGCCGTACTTGTACTTCTGCTCCGTGACGGCGCGGACCTGCTCGACGGTTTCCGGTTGGGCGGCCATGGCTTTGCCTCGTCCTTCTCAAGAATGCTGTGCGGTGCGCGCCGTTCAGTGCGCAGGGCGGGCCGGCTGGGCGGCTGTGGAGTTCGTTGCTGGAGCTGGAGCTGGGAAGGTGATCGGGACCATCATGTCGGCCAGCGTCACCTCCTCCAGCGCATTTCGGATGGCGCGGTTCACCTTTTCCCATCCACCGCGCATGGGGCAGAGTTGTTCCACCCCGCACTGGCTGTCGGCGCCGTCGACGCAGGCGGTCAGCGCGATGGGACCGTCGAGCGCCGTGATGATTTCCGCGATGGAGATCGCATCGGCCGGCCGGCTCAGCGCATAACCGCCGGCAGCGCCGCGCTGCGAGGTGGTGAGGCCGGCCGGCGTCATCGCCTTCATCAGCTTGGCGACGGTCGGAGCGGGAACGCCGGTGCGGTCGGCAAGATGGGCGACGGTATGGACCGTGCCGACCTGACGCGCCATCTCGCTCAAGACGACGATGGCATAGTCGGTCAGCTTGCTCAGCCGGATCATGCCCGCACCCCGTTTCGCCCCGGTTTCAGATACAGGACCAATTTAGTCCTGATTGCTCCGGGGGGCAAGGGGCGTTTGTCGATTAAAGTGCAGGGAATCCGCGGCTTTCCTAGCCTTGCATGGCTGATGTGCCGACAATACCCGTCAGCGCTGCTTGGTTATAGCGCCGCGCCTGTCCTTACGCTACAGCGAAGCCGCGGCTTCGGGGACGCGGTGCGGCGGTTTGTCGCGGTTCGGCAACGCCATTCAACACGGTATCCCACATGCGGAAAACCCCGCGCCGGGGCGGCGCGGGGTTGGTCCTGAAGGGTAGGAGCGGGCGGTCAGCCCGGCTTCTTCACTTCCTCGCGGGCGGCGTTGGTGGCCTCGGACACGACGTCGCGGACGTCTTCCTTGGCCGACTCGACCACGGTCTGGGCCGCCGCCTGGGCGGCACGGGTGCCGCGGTCGAGCGCGTCCATGGCGATGGACTTGGCACGCTCGGTCGCTTCGTCGGCATAGTCGCCGACCCACTGGTTCTCATAGCGGGTGCCGGGCAGGGCGGCGCCGATGGCGGCACCCAGGGCGACGCCCATGGCGCCGGCGACGATGGGGTGATCCTCGACGAGGTCCCAGAAGCCGGTCGACATGTCATGCGCGCGGTGGCGCAGATGGTCGGTCGAGGGCGTCATCGAGGACAGGCGCGACATGCCGCGGCTGACATAACCCTGCGACTGGCGCTGGTTATGAAGGTCGCCCCGACCCGACGGGTGGTCGTTGTCCGAACCGCCCATCATGCCGCCGACGGTGTCGGACGCGCTGTCATAGGCGGAGCTGACCGCGCCCGAGGCGCTGTCATAGGCGGAGCTGGCGGCGTTGCGGACGCTTTCGCCTGCCCCGCTCAACGACTCGCGGGCGTAGTCCACCGCGTCGCCCATGCGGTGGCGGGCGTTGCGGACGGTGCTGGACCGGGCGATGCGGCGGTCGTAGCCGGTGCTGGACAGCGCCAGCCAGCCCAGCCCGATGCCGACCAGCGCCAGCGGGATCGGGTTGCTGGTCATGCTGCTCAGCATGGAGCCGGACGATTGGGACTGACGGCGATTGTAATGGACGGTCTGACCGCTTTCGTACCGGTCGGTCTGTTGCAGGTTGGCGCGCTGGGACGGGGTATCGGGCGTCGACGGCGAATAGGTGTGCTTCATCGAATTCTCCATCAGGGATTGGGGAGACCACCGCGTCAGACTGTCGCGCAGATGGGATGTGCGGTCGCGCAGAGCATCGACGGTGCCGCCGATGCGCGCGCGGCTGGCGCGGATGTCGCCCTCAAGGGCGTCGAGATCCTTGGATTGACGTTCGTCGTCCGTCATCGGCCGGCCCCTCAGCGGGCAAGCTGGGATTTCGCCCAGCGCTTGTCCTCGTCCAGCGTCTTCATGGTGCGGCGGGGGCGGAGGTTGGCGGGGCTCAGCCGGTTCTTGCCGACGTAAGCCAGGATGCCGCCCACCGCCAGAACCACCACGCCGACGATCAGCGCGGACAGCCACGGGGCCAGGACGTTGGACAGGCCGAGAACCGCGGAGGCAAGCAAGACCAGGACGCCGGCAAAGGCGACCAGTCCGCCGACGGCGATGAAGGCCACGCCGCCGGCGGCCTCGGTGGCCTTGTCGGTCAGCTCGGCCTTCGCCAACGCGATCTCGGAACGGGCGAGGTTGGCGGATTCGCGGGCGAGATCGGCGAACAGGCCGGCGAGCGGCCGGTCCTGCCGCGGATCCCGCGGCTCGTCATAGCGGTTCTCGGCGGCGCTCATGGACGCTGTCCCTGCGGCTTGGAGGTGGCGGGCGTGGACCCGGCACCGCCACCCTGCGTTCCACCGATCCCGGTGCTGCCGGCACTGCCGAGCGTGCTGGTGCCGAGCGCGGTGTCAGCCGACGGCAAGGCGCTGCGGCCGGTGACCGATGCCGGGGCGGTGGACAGCGGCATGCCGATGCGGCCGGCGGACGGCTTCGGCTCACCCAAGCGCTCGGAGCCGCGTTCCGAGTCCATGCGGCCGGTCAGCTGACCGGTGTTCACACCGGAAGAGCCTGTGGTCGGGGTATCGGCGCTGTGGGATGGCGTGCTGCGGCTGACGGGCTCGGCGATGCCGCCGGTCCTGCCGCGGATCGGGCTGGAGCCGCGGCCGGTGTCGTAAGCCGAGCCTCGTGCGGTGCGGACGGTCTGCGACGGGTGCGCGTTTCCACGCAGCGACGTCGACGCACGGTGCATCCGGCGGTCGCTGGAGCTTTTGATGAAGCGCGCGGCGAGGAAGCCGACGGCGAAGGCGGCGCCGATGAACACCTCGGGCTGGCGGCGGGCGAAGCCCTCGACCTCGCCGACGATGTCATCGACGCTGGCATCGCGCAGCATGTCGGCGACGCGCTCGACGCGGCTGGCCGCCTGCTCGGCATAATCGGCGACCACGCCGCCATTTTCCTCGTTCATCTGCTCGGCAGCCTTGTGCAGGGCGTTGGCGACGCCGCCCAGCTGGTCGGCGGCACGGCCGGTCTGCTGTTCCAGCAGAGACCGGATGCGGCCCTGGGCGTTGCCCAGCGTCTCGCGCCCGGTGGACATCACGTCGTCGGCGGCCTGGTTGACCGTCTTCTTCATCTCATCGACGCTGTCACCAGCGAAATTCCCGGCCGGCGCATTCCCAGTCGACGAACTGCCCGCGGTCGAACGTCCAGTGGCGGAGCTTCCGGTGGCGGAGCCGGTCTGGTTCGGTCCGCCGGTGCCGGTCATGTCGCTGTTCGGCATCTTGTCTTTCCTCCTCGGGGATTCCGGTATTCCGCGGCTCCGCGCCTGCGGCATCAAACCGCCCGTTGCGGAAGCGGGTGTCGGGAAATGAAACACCGCTCATGCCTTCGGGGTTCCACGCACGCGACGCGCGAAATGGACAGCCGCCAAGAATGTGCTAAACTTTGCCGCGAACATCTTGGTGCGGCCGGGCCGGGGGGTGGCGGCATGAGCGTCTTCAGCGTGGTGGCCGAAGGCCAGGCCGGGCTTTTCCGCCTGCAGCAGGCGAAGAAGCCGTGGGAAAAGGATCTGCAGGCGAAGGACGCCAAGGGCCAGCTCGCCCAGAAGGCGGAGCGTGCGCAGGCACTCACCCAACCGCTTGCCAAATGGCAGAGCGACCAGGCCAGTGCCCAGGCGGCGCTGGAGGAGGCACGGCGGGTCGGCGGACCCAAGCAGGCCGCCGCAGCCCGGCTTGAGCAGGTCGAACGCAAGATCGAACAGTTGAAGCTGGCAATGCGCTTCGCCCAGGGCGATCCGCAGAAGCTGGCGACCTTGGCTCGCGAAGCCGCATTGCTGGCGCGTGAGGCCGGACGTGCCGCCAAGGAATATGGCGCCGGCATCCAGGCCGCGGCGGAGATGGGGCTGCCGGGCGACAGCAGCGCCGCCACCGGTGGCGGGACGATCCTGTCGTCGGAGACGACGATCACCCGCAGCAGCACCAGCCTGACCCTGCAGCAGACCGAGGTGACGCTGACCATCGGCATCTCGACGGGGGAGGGGGACGCGGCTGCCGCCAATGTTGTCGGCGCAAATTCTGCGAGCGCCAGTTCAGCGGAAAGCGCGGCCGACCTGATGGCCGCCGATGCCGGGGCGGAGGCGGACTCCGCCGGTACGGCCGCGGGACAGGACGGCACGCTGCCGGATGACATCGCCCGCATCGTGGAGGATGTGCTGTCGGGCCTGGGCAGCGGAGGGATGACCGGAGCCGCTCAGGCGGGGGCCGGGGAGGCCGGCTCCGGCGGGCGCAGCGCGATGATCCAGCAGCTGATGTCCGACAATGCCCTGAAGATGTCGCGCTATCGTGAGGCCGACGCCTTCGGCCAGCGGGTGGAGAAGGTGCTCGCCACCTCCAAGCGCATCATCGGCGAGGCCAAGGCCGCCAACATGCTGGACGAGTCGGAAAAACGGCGACGCGAGCGGCGGGAAGGCTTCAAGGCAGACGACAAGATGGTCGACGCCGCCCAGAAGGAGGTCAACGCCCTGCGCGCCGCCGCCTTCGGCTCCAGCAAGGACCTTGGCGGGGCTGCCGAAGCCGATCGGCTGCCCGGCAACGCCAACGAGGGGACGGAGACCGGGACGGTCCCGTCCGCCGCTGCGGCTGCCCAGCAGGCCCCCCAGTCGGCGGCGGTACTGAATCTGCTGGCGTGAGCGTGGCTTGGCCGGCGCCGGCCACCTGCTACCATTTCCCCATACGCTGCGGTGCGACATTGTGTTGACCGGCCTGCGCGGAAGACGCGATAACCGGCCCACAAGACTTCCGGAGAGGGGTCTGCGAACCGAGCGCAAGAGAATGGGACACGCAACGAGATGAGCAACTGGATCCGCCGCGGTGGCATCGAGATCGCCCGACCGCTGTACGACTTCATCAA
>NZ_BADK01000711.1 GCF_000333595.1 Azospirillum sp. B506 | reverse complement strand
CGCCCCGCTGTCCATGGCGAGGACGCGGCTGTTCTCGAAGATGCGCACCCCGGCGGCATCGGCGGCGCGGGCGAGTCCCAGCGCATAGTTCAGCGGGTGCAGATGGCCGCTGCCCCCGTCCAGCAGGCCGCCGATATAGGCGTCGCTGCCGACATGGGCGCGGATGCCGGCGCGGTCCAACCGGTGAACCCGGTCATAGCCATACCCCTCGCGCATCTCGCGCTCCAGCGCCGCCACATCCTGCATGTGGCGCGGCTTCAGCGCGGCGTAGGCGAAGCCCCAGGTCAGGTCGCAGGCGATGGCGTGCCGCTCCACCCGCCCGGCCAGCTGCGCTTTGGCCTCCTCGCCGAACTCCCACAGGCGGCGGGCATCCTCCGTGCCGACCCAGCTTTCGATGGCCGCCATCGGCTTGTTGTAGCCGGTGATGATCTGGCCGCCATTGCGGCCCGAGGCCCCCCAACCACACTGTTCCGCCTCCAGCAGCACGACCTCGAAGCCGCGCTCCGCCAGTTCCAGCGCCGCGGTCAGGCCGGTGTAGCCGCCGCCGACGATGCAGACATCGCAGGCGACCTCGCCATCGAGGGCGGGGCGGTCGGCGCGGGGGGCGGCGGAGGCCGCGTACCAGCTGTTCAGGTATGAGGCTTTCGGCATGGCCGCAGTTAAGTCCCAGCCGATGGGGGAGGTCAACGGAAAGGCGGATATTTCACCAAAGCATCATGCTGAACCCTCTGGCGCGGCCTGCTGGAACGGCGTCATAGTGTCGCTGTCGTTCACAGCACGGAGGGGGCTGCCATCGATCGGGGCGGTCCGCCATACCCATGGGTTTCATGGAAGACTTCATCAAGAAGAACCGTATTACCGAAGTCGAATGCCTGGTGCCCGACATGTCGGGCATCGCGCGGGGAAAGATCGTCCCCGCCGAGAAATTCCTCCGCATCCTGCGCGACCGCGGCCTGCGCCTGCCCGAGGCGATCTTCGTCCAGACCGTGACCGGTGAATTCCCCGAGGACGAGGACATCACATCGGACGAGAATTCGGACATCTACATGATCCCGGACGAACGCACGATCCGCTTCGTCCCCTGGTACACCGAGCCGACGGCCCAGGTCATCACCGACTGCGTCTATGCCGATGGCAAGCCGGTCGACGTGTCGCCGCGCCATGTGCTGAAGCGCGTGCTGTCCCTCTACGAGGAGCGCGGCTGGAAGCCGCTGGTGGCGCCGGAGCTGGAATTCTTCCTGGTCCAGGTCAACAAGGATCCCGATTACCCGCTGGTGCCGCCGGTCGGGCGCAACGGCCGGATGGAAAGCGGCCGGCAGGCCTTCGGTATCGACGCCGTCAACGAATTCGACCCGATCTTCGAGGCGGTCTATGATTTCTGCGAGAAGCAGGACATCGACATCGACACGCTGACCCACGAGGCCGGCGCCGCCCAGATCGAGATCAACTTCAACCACGGCGACGCGCTGGAACTCGCCGACCAGGCCTTCCTGTTCAAGCGCACGGCGCGCGAGGCGGCGATCCGCCATCAGGTCTACGCCACCTTCATGGCGAAGCCGATGCAGGGCGAACCCGGCAGCGCCATGCACATCCACCAGTCGGTGGTCGATGCCGACAGCGGGCACAACCTGTTCGCCAACCCCGATGGCACCGACAGCGCCCTGTTCCTGTCGCACATCGCCGGGCTGCAGAAATATCTGCCCTACGTGATGCCGCTGCTGGCGCCGAACGTCAACAGCTACCGCCGGCTGGTGCCGAACTCCGACGCGCCGATCAACGTGCATTGGGGGCGCGACAACCGCACCACGGGCCTGCGCGTGCCGGTGTCCCAGCCCGACGCCCGCCGGGTGGAAAACCGGGTGGCCGGCGCCGATGCCAACCCCTATCTCGCCATCGCCGCGTCCCTGGCCTGTGGCTATATCGGCATGGCACAGGGGCTGGAGCCGAACGACCCGATCAAGGGTTCGGCCTATCGCCTCGCCTTCACCCTGCCGCGCCCACAGTCCGAAGCGCTGACCAAGTTCAACGCCTGCAAGCCGCTGAAGGAAATCCT
>NZ_BADK01000712.1 GCF_000333595.1 Azospirillum sp. B506 | reverse complement strand
GCCGAGCCGGCGCGTCCCGCAGCCGCGAGGCGCTGTCCGCCGCCCCGTCCGCGGGCGCCAGACTGCGCGCCGAGGAACGCGCGCTGCCTGAATTGCTGGAGGCGGGGGCCGGCGGACAATTCCCGCCGCTGGTCGATGCGGTGACGGTGTCGCCCGGTTATGAGGGAGCGCTGGCCGCCGCGCTCGGCGATGCGCTGACCGCGCCGCTGGATGCGGCAGCGCCGGTGCATTGGCGCATGCTGCCGGCCTATGAGGCCGTGGCGCCGCTGCCAGCCGGTGCCGAACCGCTGTCCAACCATGTGCAGGGGCCGCCCGCCGCGGCCCGTGCCCTCGCCCATATCGGCGTGGTCGCCGACACCGCGGCCGGGGTTGCGCTGGCCGCGGCCCTCACGCCGGGGCAGGTGCTGGTCAGCCGCGACGGCGGGGCATGGCGCTGGGACGGGCTGACCGTCCAGGCCGGCGCGCCGACCGCCGCCGCCATCCGGCTGAAGCAGCGCAACCGGCTGGCCGAACTGCGCGGCGAGCTGGAGCTTGCCGAGGAACAGGTCGATCTGGCGCGCGAGGCGCTGGACGCCGCCAAGCGGAGGGTGGAGGAGGCAACCCAGGCCGACCGCCGCGCCCGTGACGCCGTGCGTGACGGTTTCGCCGCGCTGAACGCCGCCCGCGACCGCCATGCCAAGCTGGCGCGCGAGGCCGACGCCGCATCCTCCCGCCTCGCCGCGCTGGTCGAGGCGGTGGAGCGGCTCGCCGCCGAGGAGCGCGAGGCCGCTGCCAGCCGTGACGAGGCGCTGGAGCTGCTGGAGGCGCTGCCCGACCCGCGCGAGGGGCGGGAGCGGGTGAACGACCAGCGCACAGCCCTGGCCGAACGCCGCGCCGTCCTGTCCGAGCGGCAGAGCGCGCTCGACCGCCTGTCGCGCGAGGCGCAGGGACGCCGCCACCGTCTGGCCGCCATCCAGGCGGAAACCGCCTCCTGGGACACCCGGTCGGCCGGCGCCGGCGGCCGCGTCGCCGAACTGCGCCAGCGCGCGGCAGAGGCCGAGGGCGAGATCGCCTCCCTCTCCGGCCGCCCGGCCGGGATCGCGACGGAGCGTCAGGACCTGTTCGACCGCACCGCCCTGGCCGAGCGCGACCGCAAGCGCGCCGCCGAGGCGCTGGCCGCGGCCGAGTCCCGGCTGGCCGAGACCGAGCAGGCCCTGCATGACGCCGAAGCGGCGCTTGCCGACGGCCGCGAGGCCCGCGCCCGCGCGGAAGCCGCCGTCTCGGCCGCCCAGCAGCAGGAGCGCACCCTGACCGAGCGCATCGCCGAACGGCTGGACTGCCGGCCGGAGGATACCCGCGCCGCCGCCGATCTCGATCCCGCCGAACCGATGCCGGATGCGGCGGCGGTGGAGGCGCGGCTGGACAAGCTGACGCGCGAGCGGGAAAACATGGGTCCGGTCAATCTGCGTGCCGAGATCGAGGCTGAAGAGCTTGACTCCCAGATCACCGGCCTGCATGGCGAGCGCGAAGACCTGACCGCCGCCATCGCCCGCCTGCGCCAGGGCATTTCCAGCCTGAATCGTGAGGCGCGCGAGCGTCTGGTCGCCAGCTTCGACGTGGTCAACCGCGACTTCCAGGAGCTGTTCACCCGCCTGTTCGGCGGCGGCAAGGCCTATCTGGAGCTGGTCAACGCCGAGGATCCGCTGAATGCCGGTCTGGAGATCTACGCCAGCCCGCCGGGCAAGAAGCTGCAGGTGCTCTCCTTGCTGTCGGGCGGTGAGCAGGCGTTGACGGCGTTGTCGCTGCTGTTCGCCGTCTTCCGGTCCAACCCGGCGCCGATCTGCGTGCTGGACGAGGTGGATGCCCCGCTGGACGAGGCCAATGTCGGCCGCTTCTGTGATCTGGTGGAGGACATCGCGCGGCAGGGCGACACCCGCTTCCTGATCATCACCCACCACCGCCTGACCATGGCGCGGGTCGACCGTCTGTTCGGCGTGACGATGGTGGAGCGTGGCGTCTCGCAGTTGGTCAGCGTGGATTTGAGTAGGGCGGAGGAACTGCGCGGGGTGGCATGAGGGAGGAAGTGGGCAACCCTCATCCCCCCCGCTTCCACACCGTCGTCTCGATATAGCGGCTCGCCAGGAAGCGGTAGGTCTGCTTCTGCAAGGCTTCCACCTTCGGCGAGCGCTCCATCGGGATCTCGTCCCAGCCACGCAGCAGGTCTTCCCACTCCAGCAGCTTGGCGCGCAGGTCGTCGCGGATCTTGCGGATGAACTGCACGGTCGGGTGGAAGTTGCGCAGGGCGCCGACGATGTCGCCGGTCTGGGCGTCGGCCTGATCGAAGATCATATCGTATTCGCGCACCGGCTTGCGGATCAGCCCCTGCATCCGGTTCAGCTCGCTGCAGAAGGTGCGGTCGGTGCGGTAGATGGTGGCGAGCTTGCCGATCGCCTGATCGATGCGGCGGATATGGCGGAATCGGTCGCGCAGAGCCTCGATGTAGGACAGTTCCTGCGCCAGATCGTCGATGCGGTCGGTCAGATATTGTTCGGCATTGTTGGTCAGCTTCAGCCGCTCGGCGATCTTGGCGAAGGCCGCCTTCATCTTTTCGTGCGTCTGCGGATCGTCCAGCAGCTGTTCCAACTGCGACTGGTCGGAAACGATGATCTCGTTCCCGGTGAAGGAGGAGACGATCTGCATGGTCAGCCGCCCTTTGGCGGCGATGCGATGCCTGTCGTCCACCGACCAGGAGGCCCGGCCGTCAAGCAGTTCGCCGGGAATTTCCTCGCCCGGCCGGATCTGCTTCACGAAGGACAGGCCCTGCTCGATGATCTCCAGCAGGCGGGCGTCGTGGCTGCCATCCTCGATCTGGAAGGACTCCATCAGGGTGGGGAAGGCCAGCGCCACCTTCAGATCGCCCAGCAGGATGTTCAGAACCGGATCCTTGCTGTTCGGATCCTGGCAGAAGAAGGCACCCGGCAGGCTGAAGACCTTGTGCTGGAAATCGAAATGGGTGTCCCGCATCGGTTGGACCAGGACATTTTCCTGCGCGGCCTTCTCGGAGATGGCGGCATCCGGGGCGGAATCCGTGTTTGGGGCCGCCGTCTCCGAGGAGGGGGGTGTTTCGTCGCTGCTGGAGATGTCGGTCATGGGCGGGCGCGGGACTCGGCAAGGGGCGGGCAGGGGAGGGGCAGGAAAGGCGGCGGTGGATTGCTTCCCCAGCCTACAGCAGATCGCGCAGACGGAACCACATCATTGCGAGCACCAGCGCCGGCGTGCGGAAGCGCCGTCCGCCGGGGAAGGGGGGGTGGGGGATGCGGGCGAACACGTCGAAGCGGCCGGCGGTGCCGCTCACCGTCTCCGCCATCAGTCGCCCGGCCATCCCGGCCAGCGCCACGCCATGTCCGGAATAGCCGTGGGCATACAGCGTCGTCGGCGACAGCCGGCCCAGATGCGGCATGCGGTTCATGGTGATGGCGACCCGGCCGCCCCAGAAATACTCGACGCGGGGCGTCTTCAGCTCGG
>NZ_BADK01000713.1 GCF_000333595.1 Azospirillum sp. B506 | reverse complement strand
CGCCCACCGCAAGGAGGTGAAAACCTATACGACAATATTTTTCAATCAGGATTTTTCAGGTGTCGACATCGAAGCCCGGGTGAGTGACAGGTTATGCAATTCCGACCTGGGCAAATCATGTCCGACCCCATGTCTTCCGACGATCTGATGTTCGAGAACGAAGAAGCCGGGCCGGCACCGCAGCCGTCTTCGGCGGCTTTGGCGCCCTGGCCGGTCCTGGTGGTCGACGACGACGAGCAGGTGCACGCGATGACGCGCGTGCTGTTGAAGGATTTCGAGTTCGAGGGCCGCCGCTTCGCCATCGTCAGCGCCTTTTCCGCGTCGGAGGCGCAAGCGATCCTGGCCGAACGGACAGACCTGCCGGTGGCTCTTCTCGACGTGGTGATGGAGACCCAGGATGCCGGTTTGCGTCTGGTGCATCACATCCGGCGCGACCTTGGCAACCGCCACATCCGCATCATCCTGCGCACCGGACAACCTGGGCAGGCACCGGAACGGGAAGCCATCGTCGCCTATGACATCAACGATTATAAGAGCAAGGCGGAACTGACCGCCCAGAAGCTGTTCACCAGCATTGTCGGCGCTGTTCGCGGCTGGCGCGATCTCGTCACCATCGAGACGCTGAACCAATCGTTGGAGCGCCGCGTCACCGAACGCACCGCGGAGCTGGAGCGAAAGACCGCGCTGGCGGACGAACAGTTCCGCTTCATCCAGAATCTGGTGGAGTTGATGCCAAGTCCGGTCTGGTACAAGGACGCCGCCGGTCGCTATGCCCTGTGCAACCGTGCCTTCCGCGACTTGTTTCCGAACTCCGCCGACGAATTCGACTCCCGCGCGCAACCGCTCACAGAGCAGGCGCCGGCCGGTACCGACGCCTTTTCCTTCGAGACCAGCGTGGCCTCGCCAAACGGGGATCTGCGTGAATTGCTGGTGGTGAAGCGTCCGCTGTCGACGCCGGATGGGGGGGTAGCGGGGGTGATCGGCATCGCCACCGACATCACCGAGCGCCGGCGGATGGAGCGGGAGCTTCAGCGTCTTGCCACCACCGATCCTCTGAGCGGCGCCCACAATCGCCGCCATATCCTCGACCTGCTGGAAAGGCTGCTGACCGGGGAGAGTGCCGCAGCGGATGTCCGGTCCGGTCCGGGTGTGGCCTGCCTTGTCATGCTGGACATCGATCACTTCAAGCGCATCAACGACGAGTTGGGGCACGGCGCCGGCGACATCGCGATTCGCAGTGTGGTCGAGGAGATCCGCAGCAATCTGCGCATCACCGATGAAATCGGCCGAAT
>NZ_BADK01000714.1 GCF_000333595.1 Azospirillum sp. B506 | reverse complement strand
AGAGTGGCGAGCCCCGCCGCCTCGACGCGCTGGCCTCCGACCTGAAGCGGGTTTTCGGCACCGCCGGCCAGGCCTTCGAGAAGCAGAAGGAAACCCGCGCCCTGACCGGCCCGGTCGCCCTGTTCGACACCGTGATGGAACTGGGCCGCCGCGGCATGACCATCCAGCGCTACAAGGGCCTGGGCGAGATGAACCCGGACCAGTTGTGGGAGACCACGCTGGACCCGGCCAAGCGCTCGCTGCTGCAGGTCCGCGTCAGCCACGCCGATCAGGCGGAGGAGGTCTTCTCCACCCTGATGGGCGACGTCGTCGAACCGCGCCGCGAGTTCATCCAGGACAACGCGCTCAAGGTGTCGAACCTGGACGTGTGATGCCGGTGCTGGTGTTCGTTTAAGCAAAAGATGAGAAACCGGATCCTAAGTTTGAGACACTTTTAACCGTTGTCTCACGGGAGGCGGCGGGGTTCCTCTCCGGACCCTGAGAGCAAGCAAAGAGGGCGGGGCCAAGATGGCCCCGTCCTTTCTGTTTGCGCTGCCGGTCCATCACCGCCTTCGAGCGGGGGAGCGGCACCCCCGGATGTCAGTCCTTGGGTCGCCACCGTCGGCAATGTGCTGGGACCGGCGGTGAACCGGTTGCCGGCCGCTCCTTGGTCCACTTACCAAGCCATGGATTTGCTCCATCGCCGGGCAAACCAGGGGGAATATGGTTGACCGTTGGGTTAGCCTGACGGTTGACAGGTCGTGGCGTTCGGTAACATACCGTCCATGGGATTTGCTTAAGGAGAGGCCACGATGTCCGCCACCGCGTCAGGCACCGCTTCACCGGTCCTGCTCGTCCGCGAGGGAGCCGTGACCTGGATCCGGTTGAACCGTCCGGACGTGCTGAACGCGCTCGACGAACCGACTGCCGCAGCCTTTCTCGATGCCTGCCGCGGCGTGGCTGAGGAAGACGGGGCAGGGCCGACGCGGGTGCTGGTGATCGGCGGCAACGGGCGTGGCTTCATGGCCGGCGGCGATGTCGGCCGATTCAATGACGATCCGGCGGCCGCCCCCGGCATTGCCGGTGCCATCATCTCCCATCTGCATGAGGCATTGCGAATTCTCGACCGTCTGGACCTGCCGGTGCTGGCCTCCGTCCATGGGCCGGTGGCGGGAGCCGGGATGAGTCTCGCCAGCGCGGCCGACCTGTGCATCGCCGCCGACGATGCCAAATTCACCATGGCTTACGCCCGCATCGGCGCCACGCCGGACGGCTCCGGCAGCTTCCACCTGCCGCGCCTTGTCGGTCTGCGCCGCGCCATGGAACTGGCGATGCTGTCCGATGTCATCGACGCGGCGGAGGCCCTGCGGATCGGACTGGTCAACCGGGTGGTGCCGGCGGCATCGCTGGTGGAGGAGACTGCGGCTCTGGCGCAACGGCTGGCCGCGGGGCCGACCGTCGCCTATGCCGGCATCCGCCATCTGATGCGGCAGTCCTTCGACCGGACGCTGGACCAGCAGCTGGACGCCGAGCGCGACCACTTCCTCGCCACTGCGACCACCGACGATTTCCGCGAAGGAATCAGTGCCTTCGTTGCCAAGCGCCGGCCAGCCTTCACCGGCCGCTGAGCGTTTCCAGGATATGGACGCCAACCATGTGGAAGGACATCGTCGGAATCTTGCGCACGTTCATCGATGCGGACGTTCCCTCTAAGGAATGGCGGATTCGTCGGGAAGACGAGCATAAAATTCCACTGCGGATTTTCATTGAACGATCAATCAAAATAAAATCTCCGCCCGGGTGCGGCCAATTGCACATCTGCACCATCAAAATGCAGGTTTCGTGAACGCAGCTATCGACCGCGGCCCTTGTCTCGGGGCAATCTACGGCCCGATTGACTTCACCCTGGTCCGTTGCGTTCCGGAAGCCTTGCCCATGACGACGATCCTGCCCACGCCCACCGTTTCGTCTTCGACGGCGACTGGACAGGTGCGACTGACGGTGCGCGGCCTGCGCAAGGTCTTCGCCGACGATCCTCGCCCGGCGCTGGAGATGCTGCGCCGCGGTGCGACCAAGGCGGAGGTTCTGCAACGGCTGAACGTCAATGTCGGCGTGGCAGAGGCCAGCTTCGACATCCGAGCCGGCGAGATCTTCGTCATCATGGGGCTGTCCGGCTCGGGCAAATCGACCATCGTCCGGTTGCTGAACCGCCTGATCGAACCATCGGAAGGGCAGATCCTGCTTGACGGCCGCGACCTGACCGCCCTGCGGTATGGCGATCTTGTCGAGGTGCTGCGGCGGGACATGAGCATGGTCTTCCAGTCCTTCGCCCTGCTGCCCAATCGCACGGCCCTGGAAAATGCGGCCTTCGGGCTGGAGGTCGCCGGGGTGAAGCGGGCGGACCGGCGCAAGGCGGCGTTGGCGGCGCTGGAGCGGGTGGGGCTGGCGGACCATGCAGACCACTATCCGGACGAGCTGTCGGGCGGCATGCAGCAGCGCGTGGGGCTCGCCCGCGCGCTGGCCAAAAATCCGACGATCATGCTGATGGACGAGGCGTTCTCGGCGCTCGATCCGCTGATCCGCAGCGACATGCAGGACGAGCTTCTGCGGCTTCAGCGAGAGGAGGCCCGCACCATCGTCTTCATCTCCCACGATGCGGAGGAGGCGATGCGGATCGCCGACCGCATTGCCGTGATGGAGGATGGCCGCATCGCCCAGATCGGGACCCCGGCGGAAATCCTGCGCGCCCCGGCCGACGAGTATGTCCGCGCCTTCTTCCGCGGCGTCGATGCCTCGCGCGTTCTGCGCGCCCGCGATCTTGCCCGTCCACCCGACGATGGAAATCCGGGGGAGCCTGGACGCTTCCGCTATCGCACCGACACGGCCGGCCATTTCCGCGGCGTGCTGGCCGGCGACGGCACGTCGGCCCTGTTCGGGCTGGAGCCGGTGGCGGCAGACACGCCGATCCTGGCTCTGCTTGGCCGGGTCGCCGCCGCTCCCTGTCCGTTGCCGGTGGTGGAGGCGGACGGCCGATTCCTTGGCGTGATTTCCCGAGCGGTGCTGCTGGCGGCTCTCGACCGTGGAGAGGATGCGCGACGCGAGGTGCGGCATGGCTGACATTGCGTCGTTCGACATCGAGTGGCTGAACGAGACCATCGGCGGCGGCATCGCCCGTGGGTCAGAATGGCTGGTGACGACCATCCTCGATCACGGCCAGCCGGCGCTGACGCTGATCGCCGCGACGGTCGATGGGCTTGGCGAGGCGCTGGACGGGCTGCTGCTGGGGGTGCCGCCCTGGTTGCTGGCGCTGTTGCTGTCGGCGGTCGCGCTGTGGCGGGTCGGGCGCGGCTTCGCGCTGTTCACCCTGCTGTCACTGGGCGGCATCTATGTGATGGGGCTGTGGGAGCCGACGGTTTCCACGCTCGGGCTTGTGCTTGCCTCCACCGTGCTCAGCCTGATCGGCGGGGTGCCGCTCGGCATCTGGATGGCGCGCAGCAAGATCGCCGACGGGGTGGGAAAGACTCTGCTCGATCTGATGCAGACGATGCCGGCCTTCGTCTATCTGATTCCGGCGGTGCTGTTCTTCGGTTTGGGCCGGGTGCCTGGCATCATTGCCACCGTGGTGTTCGCCATGCCGCCGGCGGTGCGACTGACGGCGCTCGGCATCCGGCAGGTTCCGGCGGAACTGGTGGAGGCCGGCCGCGCCTTCGGCTGCCGCGACCACCAGCTGCTGTTCAAGATCCAGCTTCCCAACGCCCTGCCGTCGATCATGGCCGGGGTGAACCAGACCATGATGATGGCTCTGTCAATGATCGTGGTTGCCTCGATGATCGGCGCCGGCGGTCTGGGCAACGTGGTGCTGCAGGGCATCCAGCGCCTCGACATCGGCCTGGGCGTGCAGAGCGGGCTGGCCGTGGTGCTGCTGGCCGTCGTGCTCGACCGCATCACGCAGAGTTTCGGTCGCGGTGTTGGCCGGGGCGGACGCCGCCGGGCGACCGCCGGAACGGCCCGGCGGCGCTGGTGGCGGCGGTGAGGTCAGGCGTTCAGTTCGGAATCGAGATAGCCGAGCGCCACAGCGCGTGCGGCGCTGCCGTCGATGGCGCCGGTCAGGGCGAAGCGCAGCCACAGCCCGTCGATCATCGCCGCCAGTCCGACGGCCACCCGCTGCGCCCGCTCCGGCGGCAGCAGCGGGCGCAGCGCGTGCAGCAGGTTGGAGTGCAGCCGGCGGGCATTGATCCGCTGCAGCCTGGACAGCGCCGGATTGTGCGGCGCCTGCGCCCAGAATCCCAGCCACGCCGCGACCACCCGCGGCTCGAACTGGCCGGGGGCGAAGTTGCAGTCGACGATGGCCTCAAGCCGGGCGCGCGGCGAATCGGCGGTCGCCAGCCGCTGTGTGGCGTCGTCGCGCAGCTGTTGCAGCATGCTGCGCATGGTGGCGGCCAGCAGCTCGTCCTTGCCGCCGAAATAGTGATGGATGATGCCGGGCGATACGCCGGCCCCGCGGCTGATCGTCTGGACCGTGGTGTCGGCCAATCCATGTTCGCCCATCGAGGTGATGGTGGCGTCGATCAACTGGCGGCGGCGGATCGGTTCCATTCCGACTTTGGGCATGGGGCTGGCGCTCTCCTGTCCTTTTCCGCCAAGGCGGACCGCAACCGGGACCTTGGCTTGTGCCGCAACAAATGCGCCATTTTCGCCGGTCCGTCGACGGTGAAAACAGCAGTTCCCGCAAACTGGACAAACAAGAACGAGGAGTTGACGACATGAACGGATGGAAAGCCCTGGCCAACGGATTTGCGGGCGCCGGAATCGCCGCGGTGATGGCGCTGGGGGCCGGCGGAGCGCTGGCCGCCGAACCGGCCGCCTGCAAGACGGTGCGCTTCGGCGACGTCGGCTGGACCGACATCGCGGCGACGACGGCGCTCGCCTCCGTCACGCTGGATGCGCTGGGCTACAAGCCGACCACCACCATGTCGTCGGTGCCGCTGGTCTACACCGGCCTGAAGACCAAGTCGCTGGATGTCTTTCTCGGCAACTGGATGCCGACGATGGAACCCTTCGTGAAGCCGGTGCTGGAGGACGGTTCGGTCGAAGTGACGCGCGTCAATCTGGAAGGCGCCAAATACACGCTGGCGGTGCCGAAATACGCCGCCGATGCCGGGTTGAAGACCTTTGCCGACATCGCGAAGTTCAAGGACAAGCTCAGCGGCAAGATTTACGGCATCGAAGCCGGCAACGACGGCAACCTGATCATTGACAAGATGCTGAAGGCCGATGCCTTCGGCCTGAAGGACTTCAAGCTGGTCGAATCCAGCGAGGCCGGCATGCTGGCCGAGGTGAAGCGGGCGACGCGCAACAAGGGCTGGGTGGTGTTCCTGGGGTGGGAGCCGCACCCGATGAACAAGAGCTTCGAGCTGACCTACCTGGAAGGCGGCGATGACTGGTTCGGCCCCAACCTGGGCGGTGCCACCGTCTCCACCAACGTGCGCAAGGGCTATGCCGCCGAATGCCCGAATGTGGGCAGGCTGCTTGCCAACCTGTCTTTCACACTGGCGATGGAAAATGCCGTGATGGACGACATCATGAACGGCAACAAGAAGCCCGATGCCGCCGCCAAGGCCTGGCTGAAGAAGAATCCGGATGTGCTGAAGGGCTGGCTGTCCGGCGTCACAACCATCGATGGCAAGGATGGGCTGGCCGCCGTTCAGGCCAAGCTTGGCGTCGCAGCCAAGTCGTAATCCGTCGCCGGACCGGCCGGACGGGGCGATCTTTCGCCCTATTCGGCCTGTCCCATTCACGCCCGGCGCTTTATCCCTTTGCCCCCGCTCATTACTCTGTTAAGGCCCATTGTGTCCAGAGTGCGGAGCGTTCGTGGCGGATCGCACAACACCTCATTGCCAATGCCAACCCCGCCCCCGGCATGATTTCCGGGTGCTCGGCGCACGCGGTGGTATGGCGGGGCCGGCATGAGAATCCGCTCGCGCATTGCCATCGTCGGGGGCGTCCCGGTGGTGATTGCCGCGGTCATCGCGGTTTCCGGCTGGCTGCTGCTGGCCCGCAGCGAGCGGGTTTACGAGTCGGCGGTACTCGCCGGTTCGGTCTATCGCGACGTGCTGGCGGCGACGGCCGCCCGCATCGACTATCTTCAGGTCGCGCCCATCGACCGGGCGGGCCGGGCGGAGCGTTTTGAAACGATGTCGGACTCGGCTGCGGCCGAGTTGCGCCGGCTCGGCAGCGACGGGTCGACCAGCGCCCACCGGCCGGAGGTGGAGCGCGCGACCGTCGTTCTGGCCCGTTATGTCGACCAGATGCGCAGCTTCATCCAGGTGACGGCGGCGAACGATTCCGCCATTGCCGATATGGGTGTCCATGCCGGCACCTTGATGGCGCTGACCGACCGTGCGCGCGAACGGCAGCACGCCGCCAATGTGGATTCCCTCGGGTCGCTGACCGAGGCCGACCAGCGCCTGCGTGACAGCCGTGACGTGGTCGATGGCGCCCATGAACTCCGCGAAGCGATGCTGGATTTACAACGTGCAGAGGCCCAGCACGTCGCCGCCCTTGGCTTCGGGACCGGTCTGTTCGGCGGCGGACGGCCCCCGACTCCGGCCGATTTCCGCATTGCGATCGACAGGCTGACGGCAACCGCCGGCCGGTTGCAGGCGGGCTTGGGGCGGACAGACCCTTTGGTCGACCGCTATCCGGCGGAACAGGCCGCGGCCCGCTATGCCGCAGCTGTCGTCGCGCTGCAAGGGGCAGTCGGAGAACTGCGCGCAGCGCAGGCCGAACGCGACGAGGTGCTCAACCGCTTCGAGACCGCCGTCCGGGCGGCGGCCGGGCTTGAGGACAGGGGTGGTGGATCCTACAACTCCGACGGACAACCCACCGCCGGTCCCCTGGGCGAGAGGCTGGTTGCGGAGCAGGTCGTCCGGACGTTGCCCGTGGTCCGGGCGCTGGTGCTGACCGGAGCGCTGGATCGCCAGCCCGATGTCACCTTCCTGTCCTCGTTCCTGCCGTCAGTGCGTCCGGCGCTGGAGGCACTGTATCGGGTTCAGGTGCGCGTGGCGGAATCCCGGCGGGCGTTGGACGCGGCGCAACGCGCCGGAGCCGAGGCAGCATCGGCGATCGAGGCGCTGACCGCCCGCATTCTGACCGTGAAGTCAACCGGATACACCGCGATCCAGGACGAGGTGGTGCAGCTGATCGCCTACGCCATCCAGGCCAACGACACCGAGCAGGAAACGCAGAATGTCGCCATCGTTGCCCTGCGCCTGGGCCGGCGAGCGGCATATGCGATGGCCGTGCGTGACGCGGAGGAGGCCGACCGCATTGTTGCCGATGCCGGTGCCCTGATGGAGACGGTGAGTGGCCTTCCGATGTCGCCGCTGCTGCAGGACGAGGTTCTGTCGGCTATCCGCAATTGGCGCGACAGCCTGCGCCGCACCTCCGAAGGGCTGCGCCGTCTCAACCAGCTTCTGATCGCCATGGACCGCGATGCCGGCTCCCTGGTCGAGACCGCCCGGCAACTCGATGAAACCTTCCGTGACGAGGCTGCGCGCATCGGCGATCTGCTGACCCGAATCCTGGTCATCGGCGCGACCATCGGCCTGCTGCTGGGCGCGGGCGCCGCGGCGTTGTTCGCCCGGTCGATCAGCCGGCCGGTGATGCGCCTCCAGCAGCAAATGACCCGGTGGGCCGAGGATCCGCTGGCCGGTCCCATCGACGGCACCCGTCGTCAGGACGAATTCGGCGCGATGGCACGCGCCGCCGCCTTTTTCATCCGCGAGATCGGCTTGCGCGAGCAGGCAGCCCGACAGGCGAAGGACCGCGCGGACCGCGCACTGGAAGACCTGCGGCTCACCCAGGCCGACCTGATCCAGGCTGAAAAAATGGCGTCGCTGGGCGGCCTGGTCGCCGGAGTGGCGCACGAGATCAACACCCCGCTCGGCAACGCCCTGATGGGAGCCACCCATCTGCAGGACCGTCTGGCAATCATCGGGCGGTTGGCGGGCGAGGGCAATCTGCGCCGCAGCGACTTTGCCGAGTTCCAGGACATGGCGGACGAGCTTTCCCGGCTGATGGTGCTGAATCTCCGGCAGGCCGCCGATCTGGTGCAGAGCTTCAAACAGGTGGCCGCCGATCAGACCAGCGGCGAGGAGCGGCTCTTCCCGCTGAAGCCCTATCTGGAAGATCTGGCGGTCAGCCTCAGTCCATCCTGGCGGCGGGCGGGTCACAGCCTGCAGGTGGAATGCCCGGACTTCATCGAGATCGATGGCTATCCCGGTGTGCTGGCGCAGATCCTGACAAATCTGGTTATGAACTCCCTCACCCATGCCTATCGCGACGGGCAACAGGGGCATCTGTCGATTTCCGCCGCCGCCCTGGGACCGGACATGGTGACACTGATCTATACCGACGATGGCAAGGGAATCGCGCCGGACGACCTTGGGCGGGTATTCGACCCGTTTTTCACGACCAAACGCGGTTCAGGGAGCACCGGACTCGGCCTTCACATTGTCTATAACCTCGTCGTGAACCGGCTCGGTGGCAAGGTCGCGGTGGATAACCGTCCCGATGGCGGTGTGCGATTCACCATTCGCTTTCCACGTCGATTTGCCACTGATAACATCCCCTCGGCGACCAAAGTTCCATCTCCGCAGGAGCAGTGAATGCCTTTGCCGCTAAAGACATTGACTCAGGCTGTTGCAAAGGGGGTTGCCCTCTTCGTCGGGCTTGCCGGCCTGCCGGATGTGGCATTGGCGGAGAAGTCCCTCGTTTACTGCACGGAAGGAAATCCGCAGAGTTTCAATGCGCAGTTTTCGACCTCCGGCACAACGGTGAACGCGGTAATGCCGATTTTCAACAATCTGGTTGAAATAGGACCGGACGGGCAGCTTTTGTACAGCGGTCTTGCGGAATCCTACACTGTTTCGTCAAACGGGCTGGTTTACGATTTCCACCTCCGCCGGAATGTGCAGTTCCAGTCCAATGAACTCTTCACTCCGAGCCGGCCGCTCAATGCCGACGACGTCCTGTTCACCTTCGAGCGCCAGTGGAAGGCCGACCATCCCTATCACAATGTCGGGCCGGCAACCTATGATTACTTCAGGGACCTGGGCCTTTCCACCTTGTTGAAATCGGTTGAGAAGCTGGACGATTATACCGTCCGAATCACCCTGGATCAGCCGGAATCTCCCTTTCTGGCCGATCTGGCGATGCCGTTCCTGTCGATCCAGTCCGCCGAGTATGCCGATACCCTGTTGAAGGCCGGCCAGCCGAATATGATCGACGAAAAGCCGATCGGCACGGGTCCCTTCCGCTTGGTCTCGTACCACAAAGATGTCGCGATCCGCTACAAGGCCTTCGAAGGCTACTGGCGTGGGCGGCAGCCGCTGGATACTCTGATCTATTCGATCACGCCGAACATCGCGGTGCGCCTGAACAAGCTGCGTTCCGGCGAATGCCATGTGATGATTTTCCCCAACCCAGCCGAATTGGGAAGCATAGAGAAAGACCCGAATCTCGTGCTGGAACAGCAGGATGGGCGGAATATCGCCTATATGGCGTTCAACACCCTCAAAGCACCGTTGAGCGACGCCAGGGTGAGACGGGCGATCACGCTGGCGATCGACAAGCGCACCCTGGTCGATGCGGTCTATCAGAATGGCGGAATGCCGGCCAAGAACCCGATCCCACCGGGCATGTGGTCCTACGACGACAGCATCGAGGATTATCCCTTCGATCCCGTCGAAGCCCGCAACCTGCTCGTCGAAGCCGGCTATCCCGAAGGCTTTTCTCTCGACCTCTGGTACCCGCCGGTGACGCGCCCCTACCTGCCCAATGGCAAGCGCGCGGCCGAGATGATCCAGGAGAACCTGGAGCGTATCGGGATCAAGCTCACCTTGAAGACCGAGAGCTGGGGCAATTACCGCCGGCAGGTGACGCAGGGCGAACAGGACATGGTGATCTACGGTTGGACCGGTGACAACGGCGACCCTGACAATTTCCTGTATTTCCTGCTGAATTGCGGTGCGGTGCGTCCCGGTGGCGCAAACATCGCGAGATGGTGCAATCCTGAGTTCGAAG
>NZ_BADK01000715.1 GCF_000333595.1 Azospirillum sp. B506 | reverse complement strand
GGCGAAACCGCCATGCTCCATGGCGATCACCAGGGCCCGCAGCACATCCATGTCGAGGTTGGTGGGGAGAATTTCCGCCTCCTCGGCACCGCTCCGTCAGGCCGGCAGCGCGCTGTTGAAGCCGGCATCGAAGATCACCGCCGCGTCCAACCGCTTCGGGATGATGCCGAACTCCCGCCAGACATCGGAGGTGGCCTGCTGGTCGGCAATGACGGAGCCATCGATGGGGACCGGCCGAACCCGTTCGACACCGAAGGTGTGGCGTGCGATGGCGGGATCGACGCCGACCGCCTTGGCCCAGATGTCGGCAAAGGCGGTGCTGTTCTCCAACGCCCAGAGCCGGGCGGCGGCGGTGCGGCGGATCAGGTCGGCCAACGCCTCGCGCTTGGCCGCGATGGCCTCCAGCGTGGCGGAGTGATAAGACAGGCCGCTCATCAGCCCGCTTCCGGTGACCACCGCGCGGGCGCCATCCACCAGCAGCGCCTGCGACACATAGATGCCCCAGGTCGACCAGGCGTCGATGGACCCGGCGGCAAGCGCCGACTTGGCATCCGAGGGCAGCAGGAAGGCGATCTTCACATCGTCAGGCTTCAGGCCGTTCGCCTTCAGCGCCGCCAGCACGAGGTAATGGCCGATGGAGCCGCGCCCGGTGCCGATGGTCCTGCCTTTCAGGTCGGCGACGCTGCGGATGGCCGATGTGCCCGGCACCAGGATGGTCGTGCTCTGCGGGTTGGAGCGCACCGCGCCGATGATCTTCGCCGCGGTGCCGGCGGCCAGCGCGAAGGTGGTCGGCGCGTCGCCGGCATAGCCGGTCTCGATGGCGCCGGCGTTCAGCGCCTCCAGCAGCGGTGCGGCGGCCGGGAACTGGCTCCACTCGATGCGATAGGGCAGGTCGGACAGAAGCCCGGCAGCCTCCATCACCGACTGCACGCCGCCTTTCTGGTCGCCGACCTTCAGCACGGTGCCGGCGGGAATCGCTGCCTGCGCCCGACGAAGCGGCACGGTTCCGGCGGCGAGTGCGCCCAAGCCGAGGCCGAGGGCATGGCGGCGCGACAACGGCCGGAGCGGATGGGAGAACACGGTCATGGCGGGCTCCGTCAGATGACGTGGAAATTGTGGGCGCCGTCGCGCTTCAGCTGATCGACCAGTTCCAGCTCCCAGTCGATGTAGCCCTGCATGGCGGCGGCGCTGTTGTCGGTGCCCTCGTAGGGGCGCTTGTAGATGTCGTCGGGTTCACCCCCCAGCCGGTCGAGGTCGGTGCTGAGCGGCAGGCCGGCGGCGACCCAGCCCCTGGTGCCGCCCTCCAGCAGCAGCGGGCGTTGGCGGCCGGGAAAATCGGCGAGAGGGAAGTCGGCGACCGCGTAGCGGGTCAGAGTCCCGTCGCCACAGGTCAGCACCGGCCGCACACCCTTGGGCAGGCTGGCGATGAGGCCGGCCAACCGGGCGCGGGTGGAGAAATACGCCCCCGGAACATGGCCGGCGCGGTAGCGCGGGCTGCGGGTGATGTCGATCACCGCCGCCTCGCCATTCTCCAGCAGGGCCAGCAGGTCGCGCGGCGCGATGGTCTCCGCCCCCACCTCCGGCACCGGCGGCAGGATGCGGCGGTCGGGGCCGCTCTCGCTGCCAAGGGCAGACACGTCGCCCTCCAGAACATGGACCTCCCAACCGAGTTGCGACAGCCAGGACGCCGTCATGTCGGCGCGCGGGCCGCCGCCTCCGGCCGGATCGTCGGCCAGCACGATGCGGGCGCCGCGCACCGCGACATACTCGTCGGTCGCCTGGACCAGCTGCCCGCCGGCGGCATGGCGGAATCCCGGCAGGTGACCGGCTTCATACTCCTCCGGTGTGCGCACGTCGAACAGGTGCAGCGTGCGCCGCTCGTCGCCACGGAAACGGTCGAGCGTCCTGGCGTCGATCCGGCCGACCCCGGCGCGGTCGGCGACCCCGCGGGCACGCCGGCGCCCGGCGTCCTCGCCCGCCGCCGACAGGATGTCGGGGAAGCGCCCTTCCCGCCCGCTGTCGAGATCGAGCCTGGCCAGGGTCCAGCCGATGGTGCCGTTGCGCAGGGCGGCGACCCGGTTGGGGATGCCGGCATTCACCAGCGACTGGGTGCCGATGATAGAACGGGTGCGGCCGGCGCAATTGACCACAACCAGGGTGTCGGGGTTGGGGGCGATGTCATGGACGCGCTTGACCAGCTCCGCTCCCGGCACGCTGATGCCGCCGGGAATCGACATGGTGCGGAATTCCTCGTACCGGCGGGCATCGAGGATGACCAGATCGGCTCCGGCATCGATCAGCGCCTTGACCTCCGCCGCCGGCAGCGAGGGGGTGTGGCGGTGATGCTCGACCCACTCGCCGAAGGCCTTGCTGGGGACATTGACGTCCCGGTAGACCTCGAAGCCGGCGGCGATCCAGCCGGCCAGCCCGCCGTCCAACAGAGTCACGTCGCTGTAGCCGAGTGCCTGGAGCCGGCGGGCGGCCGGCTCGGCATAGCCCTCGCCGTCGTCATAGACGGTGATCGGCACGTCGCGCCGCGGCAGCAGGTTGTAGACCAGCAACTCCACCCGGCTGAGCGGGGCGGAGACGGCGAACAGCGGATGGGCCAGCGAATAGGGGCCTTCCTCGCGCGCGTCGAGCAGGGCGACCTCGTCGCGCTCGATCCAGGCGCGGCGGATGTCGGCGGGGCGACGAGTGGCGAGCGGCGTGGCTGTGGTCATGATGGCTGGTGATCCTCAGGCGGCGGTGGGGACGGGCTGCGAACGGTCCCACAGGTTGGGCAGGGCGCTGTTGGCGTAGCCGGAGATGAAGGGTTTGCGCTGCCCGGTCAGCGGGTCGAACACCGACCGCCGGATGGCGCCGATGTTGCCGCCATAGACGTGGATGCTGATGGACGGCCGGTCGGGCAGGGCGTTGGCGATGGCGTGAACGTCGCCGATGCGGGGCGACACCGCTTCCACCGCCCCGGTGTCCAGTATCTCGGATGGAAAGGCCACCGGCGGGCCGCCCTGCGCCTGGAGGTCGTACCGTTGCGAGCGTTCCGCTCCGCGCAGAACGCCGACGAGACCCCAGACGGTGTGGTCGTGGATCGGCGTCCGCTGCCCCGGCCCCCAGACGAAGCTGACGACGGAGAAGCGCTCATACGGATCGCAATGCAACAGATACTGGCGGTAATGCACCGGATCGGGCTGGGCATAGGCGTCGGGCAGCCAGTCATCGGTGGCGATCAGCCCGGCCAGCAGCTTGCGGCCGGCCGGCAGCACGGCGGCCTCGTCGTCGCCGTGCTCCTCCACCAGTCGGGTGAGGTCGGCGATGAAGCCGCGCAGGCGCTGCAGGTTGGGGGAGAGTATGGTGGTGTCGGTCATGGGGCGGGCATCCTCACCAGGTCTCGGCCAGGCCGAGCAGTTCGAGAATCCGGTGGCGCAGCTCGGTCAGGACCGGGTCGCCACGGTGGCGTGGATAGGGTCGGTCGACGGGCAGGTCGGCTTTGATGCGGGCCGGGCGTCCGCTGAACACGATGACGCGGGTCGCCATGAACAGCGCTTCCTCGATGTCGTGCGTCACCAGCAGGCCGGTGAAGCCGGCCCGGCGCCACAGCTCGACCAGTTCGCTCTGCATGGCCAGCCGGGTCAGGCTGTCGAGCTTGCCCAGCGGTTCGTCGAGGATCAGCAGGCGTGGGTCGTTGACCAGAGCGCGGGCCAGGGCGGCGCGTTGGGCCATGCCGCCGGACAGCTGGTGCGGATAAGCCCTCTCGAAGGCGGTCAGCCCGACGAGCGCCAGCGCCTTGTCAACCCGATGGCCCTGCGAGCGCAGCAGACCGCGTGCCTCCAGCCCCAGGGCGACATTATCGCGCACGGTGCGCCAGGGATAGAGAGTCGGGTCCTGGAAGACGACGACCCGCGACGGGTCGGGGCCGGCGATCGGGCGGCCATCGGCCAGGATGCGGCCATGGCTGGGCGGTTCCAGCCCGGCGATCAGGCGCAGCAGGGTGGATTTACCGCAGCCGCTCGGCCCCAGCAGGGCGACCAGCTCGCCCGGCTCCACCCGAAGCTCGATTCCGTCCAGCACCGGCAGCGGTGCCCCATGCAGCTCGAAGCTGTGGCTGACCGCCTGGACGTCGATGGTCATGCCGGCGGAACCGGCGGTCTCAAGCGCTACCATTTCAGCATTCCCTTCTGCCAGGCGAGCAGGCGGTCACGGACGCGGAACAGCAACGTCACCAGACCCGAACAGAGCAGCGCCATCACCAGCAGGGCCGCATACATGTTGCCGTAGGCTGCCCAGCCCTGGGCCCATTGCAGGTACCAGCCGACGCCCGACTTCACGCCCAGCATCTCCGCCACCACCAGCACGGCGAAGGCGGCGCCCAGCCCCATGAACAGCCCGACGAAGACATGCGGCATCGCCGCCGGGACGGCGACCTTCAGCACCAGGAAGCGTTGCGAGGCCCCCAGCGTGCGGGCGATGTCGTAATAGGCGCTGTTGACCCCGCCACGCCGGACAGGTGAGATGGTACCGGCACGCCGCTGGCCAGCGCGATCAGGAAGACGCTGGCGCTCCAGCTGGTGGGGAAAGGGAAGAAAGCGATGGGCAGCCAGGCGGTGGCCGGCAGCGGGCCGATCAGCCGCAGGACCGGATGGACCCAATAGCCGACCGCCCGCGACCAGCCGATGGCGACCCCCGTCACCACCCCCAGGAGCGACCCGACGGCATAGCCGGTGACCAGCAGCTTCAGCGAAGCGGCGAAACAGTCGACCAGCCGTGGCCAGTCGTCGAGATAGACCTCCAGCAGCGCCTGCGGCGGTACGAAGAAGGGGCGTGGCAGCAGGTTGAGCTTGGCGGTGAGGATCTCCCAACCGCTGACGGCCAAAGCCAGAGCGATCAACCAGGGCACCGACGCCGACAGGCCGGCGATGGTGGAGGCCAGCCGGCCGCGCGGTGCAGGGCGGAGCAGTGCGGTCACCGGGGTGGCCAGCGCCAGCAGCCCGGCGGCCACGACCAGCAGGCTGGCGAACTCGCCTGTCCGCTCCCACTCCTGGGCATCGGCGGCGTCCGGCCACAGGGCCGTCACCCCGGATGCGGCGAACCACAGCAGGGCGGCGGTGGAAAAACGCAGGGGAAGACTGGATCGCAAGGAGCGGCCATTCGGCAAAGCTCCGCCATTGGCCGCCGGCAGAATGGCGACCGTGTTGTCCACGTTCATGATAAGTCTCCGGTTCGGACGTCCGATTCGTTTTTCCGGGCGCCCGTTACGGCGTTTGGATCGCCGGCGGCCCGGTCAGGCCAATGCCGCCAGCGACGCCAGGAAAATGGCCGAGACGATGCCGAGACCGAGGAGAAGCAGGCTATCCGCCGCACCATCCGCGGTACCGTCGCCGGTCCTGCCGCCGGTGGTGTCCGTCTCCACGCCGTCCAGCGGCAGGAACAGGTCGCCCGATGGGCAGAGCGAGGCCATCACCATCCGGTCGATTTCATTCAATTGCTGCATGACAGATCTCCTGGTGAGGCGGTTGGATCGCATGGTCTTCCGCATGCGGCCATCGAGATAAAACAAACCAAGAGCGCTAAATTTCATTATTCCCTATAGGAAAATAGGAAAATTGAGGAAGGTCAAGCACTGCATTCATCTCGACCGACGTTTTCTGCGAAATCCTGAACGATTCCGGCCCTGCCTCTTCCCGTTCCCAACTGGGGAATCCGGGTTTCGGGCAGCATGCCGGCCCAGTTGCGGGACGGATCGACAGGGAAATGTGGTAATTTCCTATTTTCCAGATAGAGTGTCGCGCGACCGGACTTGACCTCTCCGCCGCCGGCAGAAGTCCTCAGGTGTGTCGGGCTTCCTCGTCGGGTCGGGCAGGCTTTGCGATGGGCCTTCCATCGGAAAGGATCCGGTCGCAGCTTGAATGCCATGACCGTCGGAAGAAGGATGCGGTCATGGTCCCGAACAATGCCAGGAGCGTCAGGAATGCGGCAGCAGCGAGCAGCGCGGTTCGTCGTCGGAATCACCGATCACATGATCCCGCCTCCGGAACTGGAGGCCGCGGTGCTGGACGGACTGGCGGAGGTCGATTTTCTCGATTGTCGCCGGGAGGAGGATCTCGACCCTGAACGCCTCGCCCGTCTGGACGCCCTGCTGGTCTGGAGCACGCGCATCGGCCCGGCAACGGTCGAGCGGCTGAAGCGCTGCCGGATCGTCGTGCGCTTCGGTGTCGGCTATGACCGCATCAATGTGGCGGCGCTGCAGGCTGCGGGAATTCCGTTCTGCAACAATCCCGATTACGGGACGGAGGAGGTTGCCGACCATGCGGTCGCCATGATCCTGTCGCTGCAGCGCCGCCTGTGGGAGCATGATGCCCGCGCCCGCGGCTATACGGCGACATGGCAGGCCAACACGCTGACGCCGCTGCACCGCTCCAGCGCCGCGACGGTCGGCGTGGTCGGCGTCGGGCGGATCGGAACTGCCGTGGTGAACCGGCTGAAGGGCTTCGGTTACCGGATCCTGGGCTATGATCCGTTTCAACCGGCCGGCCACGAGAAGGCGGTCGGCTATCGCCGCGTCCGCCGGCTGGAGGAGCTGCTGGCGGAGTCCGACATCGTCACCTTCCATTGCCCGCTGAACGGCGAGACGCGCGGTCTGTTGAACGATGCCACCCTGGCGGCGATGAAGCCGGGCGCCATTCTGGTCAACACCGCGCGCGGCGAACTGTTCGCCGGGTTGGACCCGCTGGCGGCGGCCCTGCGCAGCGGCCGGTTGGCCGCGGTCGGGACCGACGTGCTGCCGGTCGAGCCGCCCACCGCCCATCCGCTTCTGGAAGCGTGGCGGGCGCGGGAAGAGTGGCTGGCCGGGCGTCTGGTGGTGACGCCGCACAATGCCTTCCATTCCGATCAGGCGGCCGTTGAGATGCGGCGCAACGCGGCGGAAACGGTGCGGCTGTTTCTGGAGGATGGGGAACTCCGGAACAGGATCGCCGCCTGACCGGTGGCAGGCGGCGGAGCAGAGGACGGCGGGGCGGGGGGCGGAAAGCCGCCCGTTCCCCGCTATCCCTCCAGCAGCGTCTGAATTTCCAACCCAAGCCCGCCGCCGATGCGATGAAGTGCTGCGACGGTGTCGGGATCGAGCGCGATGCCGCGGTCCATGGCGGCCATGCGGTGCAGGGCCTCCGGTTCTCCGGGGATGCTAACGCCGTTGCTGCCGGGGGCGGCGGGCGTGTCGGCGACATGGTCGAGGACGGCATCGGTCAGGGTCTGCCATTCCGGGCCGGCGACCCGGTTTGGATCGATGACGAAGGCGAGCGCGTTGTTCACCACCCGGCCCGGCCGCAGATTATCCGGCAGGGCGGGCAGGCCGCCGGCCAAAGCCCCCGCCAGGATTTCGCAGGCCAGCGCCAGCCCATAGCCCTTATGTCCGCCGAAGGGCAGGATGGCCCCGGTGGGATCGGTGAACATCACGCCGGGATCGCGCGTCGGCCGGCCCTCCGGGTCCAGCAGCAGGCCATCCTCAACCTCCTTGCCCAGCGAGGCGGCGACCCGGCACTTGTTGGCGGCGACGGCGCTGGTGGCGAAATCCAGCAGGAAGGGCGCATAGCCCGGCGTGCCGGGAACGGCGATGCAGACCGGGTTGGTGCCCAGCCGGGGCCGTCCGCCGCCATGGGGAGCCGCCAGCGGCCGGCTGACCACATTGACGAAGAACAGCCCGATCAACCCGGCGGCGATGCATTGCTCGCCATAGGAACCGACCCGACCGATATGGTGGGCGTTGCGCAGCGCCAGGATGCAGGCGCCGCCGGCCCTGGCGCGCTCGATGGCGAGGTCGGTCGCCTCCTTTGCGATCACCTGCCCATAGCCGACATCGCCGTCCACCACCAGAAAGGGCGCCTCGTCGCGGACGATGCGGGCATGGCGGTTGGGCTGGAGATGGCCCAGCTCCAGGCTGCGGGCATAGACGGCGATCTGGCAGACGCCGTGGCTGGCATGGCCGCGGGCGTCGGCCTCAACCAGATTGGCGGCGACGATGGCGGCCTCCTCCGCCGCGCTGCCGCTGCGGCGGAGGATGGCGTCGAGCGTTGCGACCAGCCGGTCGGGGCGGTAGCGGACCCCGCTCATCGTCCGCTGTCCTGAAACAGCGAATAGTCGATGGGCTGGGTGCGGTCGAGCGTGCGGTGGACCGGCGGCAGCGGGTATTTCAGGCCGGTGGCGCAATTGAACAGGACGGCGCGTTCCTCCTTGCCGACCCGGCCCTCGGCCAGCGCCTGTTTGTAGGCGGCATAGGTCGCAGCCCCTTCCGGACAGAGCAGGAAGCCCTCCTCCCGCGCCACCTCGTTCAGCGCGGCCTGGATGGCATCGTCCGGCACGGCGATGGCAAAGCCGTCGCTCTCGCGCACGGCGCGCAGGATCAGGAAGTCGCCCACCGCCTGCGGCACGCGGATGCCGGAGGCAATGGTGTGGGCATCTTCCCAGCGCGGGGCATGCTCCTCTCCCTGTTCCCAGGCGCGGACCATCGGCGCGCAGCCGGCGGCCTGGACCGCCACCATGCGCGGACGTTTCGATCCGATGAAACCGATGGCCTCCAACTCGTCGAAAGCCTTCCACATGCCGATCAGGCCGGTGCCGCCGCCGGTGGGATAGAAGATGACGTCCGGTACCTCCCAGCCCAGCTGTTCGGCCAGCTCCAGCCCCATGGTCTTCTTGCCCTCGATCCGGTAGGGCTCCTTCAGGGTGGAAACGTCGAACCAGCCGACCTTGGCCTTGCCCTCACCGACGATCTTTCCGCAATCGTCGATCAGGCCGTTGACGCGGTAGACGGTGGCGCCCTGCAGCTCGATCTCCGACACATTCACCTCCGGCGTGTCGGCCGGGCAGAAGATGGTGGTGCGGATTCCGGCGCGGGTGGCGTAGGCGGCGAGCGCCGCCCCGGCATTGCCGTTGGTCGGCATCGCCATGTGCTGGATACCGAAGGACTTCGCCATCGACACCGCCATCACCAGCCCGCGCGCCTTGAAGGAATCGGTGGGCAGCCGCCCTTCGTCCTTCACCAGCAGCTCGGCGGCACCCAGGCGCTTGGCGATACGGGGCAAGGGGACCAGCGGCGTCACCGCCTCCCCCAGGCTGACGATGTCCTCGACCCGGCGGACGGGCAGAAGCTCGCGGTAACGCCACAGATCCTGCGGGCGTTCCGACAGCGCGCTCTTGGTGAGCGCCTGCTTCACGCCCTTCAGGTCGTAGCGGACCAGCAGCGGCTTGCCGGCGTGCGACAGGTTGTGGATCGTGTCGGCCTCGTACCGTTCGCCGGTGTAGGCGCATTCCAGATGGGTGACGAAGGTCGGGCGCTCGACCGTCAGGTTGGAATCGAAGCGCACCGGGTTGATGTCTTGGAAAGCCATTTAGCGGACCATGCCCCATTTGCGGACCGTGTGGACCTCGATCCAGCGGAAGACGACGTTTTCGACCAGCAGGCCGATCAGGATGACGGTGACGAGGCCGGCGAAGACCTTGTCGATGTAAAGCTCGTTGCGATTCTGGAAGATGAACCAGCCGAGACCGCCCTTGCCGGACGACACGCCGAACACCAGTTCCGCCGCGATCAGCGTGCGCCAGGCGAAGGCCCAGCCGACCTTCAGCCCGGTCAGGATCGCCGGGAAGGCGGCGGGGATCAGCAGCGTGACGACATAGCGCAGGCTGCCCAGCCCGTAATTCCGCCCGGCCATCCGCAGGGTTTCCGACACGGAGGTGAAGCCGGCATGGGTGTTCAGCGCCAGCGGCCACAGCACGGCATGGACCAGCACGAAGATCAGGCTGACTTCGCCCAACCCGAACCACAGCATGGCGATGGGCAACAGGGCGATGGCCGGCAGCGGGTTGAACATGGAGGTCAGGGTCGACAGCAGGTCGTTGCCGATGCGGGTGGAGACGGCGACCGTTGTCAGCAGCACGGCCAGCACCAGCGCGATCGCGTACCCCTTCAACAGCACCGCCAAGGAGGTCCAGGCCATCGACAGCAGATTGTCGCGCCGGATGCCGTCCCACAGCGCCGCGACCGTGTCGGTGAAGGTCGGGAACATCAGCGGGTTGTTCTGCCAGACCGCCGCCGCCTGCCACAGCGCCGCGACCGCCGCCAGCACCAGCAACCGGCGGAGCGCCGTGACGTTGCCGAGCCGCTCCCACAGGGACAGCGGGCGGGCGACATCGCCGATGGGGCCGGTTACGGTGACGGTGCGCTCATATTCCGGACGCCGCGGCGGTTCGCGCCGGCTGCCGGGGGGAAGCGGACGCGGGGAGAAGGACAGGCCGGTCATGCGCTTGGTCCTTTTCCGGTGGCTCGGCCGGTGCTTTCGACATCTTCGGCGAACAGCATGGTGTGGATGCGGTTGGCGAGTGCCTGGAACTCCGCCCCGCCGACGGCGCCGTGATCGTAGCCGTCGCAGTTGACCTCCGCCTTCACCTGTCCGGGATGGGGCGACAGCACCAGGATGCGCGAACCGACGACCAGCGCCTCCTCGATGGAATGGGTGACGAACAGCACGGTGAAGCGCAGGTCGTCCCACAGTTGCAGCAGTTCCTCCTGCATCTTGCGGCGGGTCAGCGCGTCGAGCGCGGCGAAGGGCTCGTCCATCAGCAGGATGTCGGGTTCCATCGCCATGGCGCGCGCGATGGCGACGCGCTGCTTCATGCCGCCCGACAGCATGTGCGGGTGGACGTCGGCGAACTTCGTAAGATTCACCCGCGCGATGCAGTCGAGCGCTTTTTCCGCCGCCTCGCGCCGCTTGGCCTTACCGCTGGCGAGCAGCGGGAACATGACATTCTCCTTGACCGTCTTCCAGGGCGGAAGCTGGTCGAACTCCTGAAAGACCATCATGCGGTCGGGTCCGGGTTTCGTCACGCTGCGGCCGTTCAGGCGGATCGTCCCTTCGACCGGCTGGAGGAAGCCGCCGACCGCCTTCAGCAGGGAGGATTTGCCGCAGCCCGACGGCCCCAGCAGGACATAGCGTTCGGATTGGAATACCTGGAAATCGACACGGTAGGTCGCGGTGACGAGGTGGCGGCGCGTCTTGTATTGCAGGGTGACGCCGGAGACGTCCAGCAGCGGCCGTTCGGACAGGCCGTCGCTGTCGATGCTGTGCGGGTAGGTCAGCGCGTTCATCGTCTCAGCTCCCGGTGCCGTCATGCAGATCCTCGAAGAAATAGTCCTTCCAGGAGGCCGGCTTGTTCCTGATGGCGCCGACCTTGTGCATGAAGTCGGCGAAGGCCTCCGTCCGGTTGGGCGTGACGGTGAAACGGATGTCGGGGTCGTTCAGCAGGCGCAGGATATAGGCCTTGTCCAGGCTGCCCTTGTTCTGCGCCAGATAGGCGTCGGCCGCCGCCTCATGGTTGGCGTTGATCAGGTCCATCGCTTCCTTCAGCGCGTCGAGGAAGGCTTGGTAGGTCTTCGGATTGCCGTCGCGGAAGGACTGCTTGCTCCAGATCAGGTTGAAGCTGTGCGGGCCGCCCAGCACGTCATAGGAGCTGATCACCTTGTGGATCTTCGGGTCGTCCAGCTGTTGATACTGGAAGGGCGGGCTGGAGATGTGGGCGGTGATGCCGCCGCTGCCCGACAGCAGGGCCGCCGTCGCGTCGGGATGGGGCATCGACACCGTCAGCCTGTCGAGCGCGTCGTACTTACCCGGGCCGAACTCCTTTTCCGCCGCCATTTGCAGGATGCGCGCCTGGACGCCGACCTTCACCGCCGGCAGGGCGATCCTGTCGGCGTCGGTGAAGTCCTTCAGCGACCCGACTTTCGGATTGTTGGTGGTCAGGAACAACGGCATGTCGTTCAGCGACGCGATGGCCTTGACGTTGGCGCTGCCCCTGGTGCGATCCCAGATGGTCAGCAGCGGGCCGACACCGGCGGAGCCCAGATCGATGCTGCCGGACAGCAGGGCGTCGTTCATCGCTGCCCCGCCGGAGAGCTGGACCCAGTCCACGGCGATGTCGATGCCCAACGCCTTGCCATGCTTCTCGATCAGCTGGTTGTGGCGCAGGACGTGGAGCGGCAGATACCCCAGGCCATATTGCTCGGCGATGCGGATGCGCCCTTCGGCCGCAGCAGGGGCCGCGGTTGCCGACATCATCAGTACCCCCATCACCAATGCGGCGATCGCCGCGAAGGCACGGCGACTGGAGCGTCCTGGCTGTGGCATGGCGGTATTCCTTTATCTCCATAAATCTAGTAGATTTTAGGTGAACATGATTCGATGCGAACGTCAATAGTGTAGAATTTTGTCGGAGGCGGAGCGACAACCCAGAAAATTTAGTGGATATAATAACAGATAACATATACAGCCAGCAATATTGCAACAGCTTGGCCATCGATCATGGTGGCAGCATTGCAGGGATCGTGCACCTGCGATTCTACAACCTATGATCAATTTTTTGACGCCATGCCATGCCATGCCATGCCACGCCATGACAGGGCGTGCCCGGCAGCCTGCGGAAGCAGCGGGTTGATCAAGGAAAAGGACTCTGATCGGCCGTCCGCGATCTCCGGACGATTGTTCCGGTGCGGACGAAGACGAGGGTGTCATCCTGGCTGGCCTGCGCACAATGCCGGCGGAAGTTGCCGGCCAACGCCAGTGTGCGCAGGCCAGCCAGGGGGCCGGTCGTAACGTTACCGTGCCTGACGTGCTGCCAGGGCGCAGCGTGCCGCGGCGAGGTCCCAGGCGGCGCAACCGACACTCTTGAACAGGCGGGGCCGGTCCGAGACGCCGCGGCCCTCCAGTGCATCGGCCAGCGACCGGCCGGCGGACCAATCGAAGCCCGCCTGGATCAGGTCGCCGGCCTCATGCCGCGCGCCGGCCGGGTCGTCGATGAAGACATCGCTGCCATGGATGGAGGCCGGACCGTATTCCGCCATCTCCGGTTTGAAGGCCCCGACGCCAACCAGCAGCCGGTCCGGCCGCGGCGGCTCGTCATAGACCGGCGCGAGACTGGTGGTCAGCGCGATGACAACATCGGCCGCGGCATCGACGGCTCCGGACATCGGATGCAGGTCGATCCCCACCGTGGCGAAGCGTTGGCAGAAAGAGCGTGCCGACCCGTCGGTGCGGCCGTGAACATCGACCTGAAGCTCGGGATAGAGAGCCGCCAGCGCTTCAACATGGTAGGCGGCCTGCTTGCCGGTGCCGATCAGGGCGACCCGCCGTGGCGGACGGCGGGCAAGGGTCCGGATCGCAAGCATCGACACGGCGGCGGTACGGCGGCCGGTGACCGTCGGTCCATCGAGGATCGCCAGCGGCGCACCCGTCGCGGCATCATAAGCGGCCACCACGCCATGGATGGTCGGCAGCCCGAGCGCCCCATTGGCCGGGCAGACATTGACCAGCTTGTGGATGCCGATGTCCCCGGCCGTCGCCGGCATGGACAGCAGGACGCCATTCTGCGCCAGGGGCAGGACCTGCCGTTCCGGGCTGTGGATCCGGCCAGCGGCATAGTCGACAGCCGCCGTGGCGATGGCGTCACACAAGGGCGCGAAGGGCAGCAGTTCCGCTGTTTCCGCGGGAGACAGCATGGACAGGGCGGCGGTGGTCAAGGCGGTGCTCTCCTCGCAAAGGATTGGGCATGGGGAGACGTCACGCTATCGCCGGACATGACCATGCGCCAGAAATTTTTCGTATCCGAAAAAATTTCGACTATACTCCAGCAGCCGGTTGGTCCTGGCGGTTCCAAGTCGAGGAAAAACAGTGTGAGCGGGTCTTCGCAGCGCAGCGGTCACAGCCGGGAGTGTCGTGGGCAGGAGGGAAATGGGCAGGAGGAAAAGGGTGCGGCGAGCATGCTTGCATCGACGTTGAAGCGCCTGCGGTCGGCGGCACGGCTGACGCTCCAGCAACTGAGCGAGCGGTCCGGCGTCTCGGTATCGACCCTGTCGAAGATCGAGAACGGTCAACTGTCCCCGACCTACGAGAAGATCGCCGCGCTGGCCTCGGGGCTGGGCGTCGAGGTGGGGGAACTGTTCGGCCAACCCCCGAAGCCGACCCCGTTGGGGCGCCGCAGCATCACGCGGGCCGGCGGCGGGATGGTGCATGAAACCGACCAGTACCGGTATGAAGCGCTCAACGCCGACCTGCCGAACAAGCGCCTTGTTCCGTTGGTGACAACCATCAAGGCGCGTAGCGTCGAGGATTTCGGCGAGCTTCCCCGCCATGATGGCGAGGAGTTCCTCTATGTGCTGGAGGGCGAGGTGACGGTCCATACCGATTTCTACACGCCCTTCACGCTGTCGACGGGTGATTCCTGCTATTTCGACAGCGGGATGGGGCATGCCTGCGTGTCCGGCGGTGCCGAGGATGCCCGGGTTCTTTGGGTCTGCTCCCACACGTCGCTCGCCTGAACGGAGACGGCGAGTGCAGACTCTCCGGCACATGCTGCTGCACATAAAATGCCCCGGCAGGACGGGGTCCGGCCGGGGCGAATAGGCAGTTGAGACGACGACGACTGCGGAACGAAAGCGGTTACGGCACGGCGGTCACAACTTGGCTGTCAGGAGGCGTGGCGCAGGGTGGCCGAACCGGGGGAGGTCGGACGCCCCTGCACTGGGGTCACGGGGAAGACCAGAACCGACGAACGTTGGTCGGAGACCAGAAGCGCGTCCGCAGGCTCGCGCCCATTCAACAGCCACTGATAAGCGGCGGCGATGGCGACCCGGTCACGTCCCTCCGCGGACAGGACGCGCAGGCCGGCCGCCGTTTTCTCATTCGGACCGCTGCGGCGAACCGCGTCGCACAGCGCATGCCCGAGCCGGAGGTCCGATACCAGAACTGCGCTGAAGCCGGCCTGAACGATGACCGACGCCAAGGCTCCCAGATGGGACGGCGGCAGGGGAGAATTGCCGACCTCCCGCAGATCGAGGAACAGGCTTCGGCTGGTGCCGGCACCGGACAGTGCGCTGCGCAAAGTCCCGAGCCATACGGACGGCGAAGCATCGCAAAGGCCGCTGCAGGCGACGGCGTGGAGACCCCAGTCGGTGGCTGCGACGGTGATGTCCTTCATGCTGCTCCCCTTCGGTGAAGCCCGGGTTCCTCGTGCAGGTCGGCTCCGTCGCCCCAGCCGGCTGGGGGGCCGGTCGGGTGGACGATGGAGCGTCCCTGATGGAAGAGTATAGGGAAGATTCCTAACAATCAGTAACGGAAACAAGTTTCCGATTTGTAATTCACATTCCGGATTCAGCATCCAATGGGCCGTCCGGCCGCCGCGCATTGCAGAAGCAAAGCCGACGGATGCCACTGCGGGCCGCCGATGCCACGGTGGTAACGTTGGACCGCTTCGGCGATCCGGCCCAATCCCTCCTGGTTGGCCCAGAACAGAAGGCCGCCGCGCCAGGACGGGAAGCCGTAGCCGTGCAGCCAGATGGCATCGATGTCGACCGGGCGGGCGGCAATGCCCTCCTCCAGGATCTTGGCCGCCTCGTTCACCATCGCATAGAGGCAACGCTCGCGGATCTCCTCGTTGCTGACCGGGCGCGGGGCGATGCCGCGGCGGCGACGGTCCTCCTCGATCACCGCCGTTACCTCCGGATCGGGGATCGGGGTGCGGCTGCCGGAGTCGTAGCGGTAGACGCCGGCCGAGGTCTTCTGCCCGTAGCGGCCGCGCTCCGCCAGTATGTCGAGCCAATCCGGCGCCTGTGCCTCCGGATCGCCGGCCTTGCGCCGTTCCTCACGGATGCGCCAGCCGACATCGATGCCGGCAAGGTCGGTCATCGAGAAATGGCCGAGCGGGAATCCGAATTCGGTCAACACGCGGTCAACCTGCTCGGGGCTGGCGCCCTCCTCGACCAGGGCCATCGATTCCCGGCCGCGCTGGTGCAGGATGCGGTTGCCGACGAAGCCGTGGCAGACGCCGACTGCCACTCCGACCTTGCCGATCCGGCGCGCCAGAGCCATCGCCGTCGCCAGCACCGGGGCGGAGGTCTTGGCGCCGCGTACAACCTCCAGCAGGCGCATGACGTTGGCCGGGCTGAAGAAATGCATGCCCAGCACGTCCTGCGGCCGGCCGGTCGCCGCGGCGATGGCATCGACATCGAGCGTCGAGGTGTTCGTCGCCAGGATCGCGCCGGGTTTGCAGATTTCGTCCAGCGTCCGGAAAATGGTCTGCTTGATCTCCATGCTCTCGAACGCCGCCTCCACCACCAGATCGGCGTCGGCAAGCTCCCCATAGGACAGGGTGGGGTGGATCAGTGCCATCCGCTCTTCCACCTGCGCTGCGGTCAGGCGGCCTTTGCGGGCGGTCGCGTCGTAAGTGCGGCGGATGGCGGCGATGCCGCGCTCCAGCCCCTCCGGCGCGCTGTCGACCAGCACCACCGGGATGCCGGCATTGGCGAAGCACATGGCGATGCCGCCGCCCATGGTGCCGGCACCGACCACGCCGACCTTGCGGATGTCGCGCGTCGGCGTATCGGCCGGCAGGCCGGGAACCTTCGCCACCTCGCGCTCGGCGAAGAAGGCGTGGATCAGGCCGGCGCGCTGGGGCGAGTCCAGGCAGGCCAGGAACAGGTCCCGCTCGCGCGCGGCGCCCTCAGCGAAGGGGAGGGTGACGGCGGCCTCGACCGCATCGACGATGCGATGGGGGGAGAACAGGTGCGGCTGGCCTCTGGCAAGCTCGGCCCGCCTCGCCGTGAACAGGGCGGGATCGGTGCCGGCGATGCGGTCGGTGCGGGCGCTGACCGGCTGCGGCAGGCTGCCATCGGCGAGCAGCCGTTCGGCGGCGCGCAGTCCGGCGTCCATCGGCGAGCCGCCGTCTTCAACCGCATCGACGAGGCCGAGCGAAAGGGCCTCCCCGGCACTGACAGGATCGCCGGACAGGATCATGTCCAGAGCCTTGGCCGGGCCGACCAGACGCGGCAGCCGCTGCGTGCCGCCGGCGCCCGGCAGCAGGCCCAACTTCACCTCCGGCAAGCCGAGCCGGGCCGATTTCAGAGCGACGCGGACATGGCAGGCCAGCGCCACCTCCAGTCCGCCGCCCAGTGCCGTGCCATGGATGGCGGCGATCACCGGTTTGGTCGCGGTGTCGAGACGCGCCACCACCTCCGGCAGGGTCGGCGGTGCGGAGGGCTTGCCGAACTCCCGGATGTCGGCCCCCGCCATGAAGCTGCGGCCGGCACAGACGATCAGCAGCACGCCGGCTCCGTCGTCGGCCAGCCCGGCTTCCAGCGCCGCGACCAGCCCGCTGCGCACGCCATGGCCGATGGCATTGACCGGCGGGTAATCGACGGTGATGACACCGATATTCCCCTGGCGCGCATATTGGACAGGATTGGACGGAACCACTTCAGTCTGGGCCTGAGACGGCATCGGCACTCTCCGAAAAACCATGGATCCGGGCATCTCCGCTGACGGACGGCGTCGTAACCGGCGGGCCGCCTACCTGACGCTGCACCACGCGGTTCCGCATCTGAAGACGGCTGGCGGCGGGTCGGTGATCGTCACCGCCTAGATCAATGGCACACGGGTGTTCAGCAACACCGGCGCCACCGCCTATTCCTGCACCAAGGCGGCCCAACTCGCCATGGTGAAGATGCTGCCGCTGGAACTGGCGCCGAGCCGCATCCGCGTCAATGCCATCTGTCCCGGCATCATCGAAACGGAAATTCCCGACAATACCCGGAAGTGGAACCTTGAATCTGTGCAGGTCCCAATCGAGTATTCGCAGGGCAAGGTGCCCTTGACCGGCGGCAGGTCCGGCGACAGCTTCGACGTGGCGGAGCTTGCGCTGTTCCTGGCGTCGGAGCGGGCCAGGCACATCACCGGCACGCCGGTCTGGATCGATGGGGCGGAATCCCTGATGGTCGGCTGACGGTCCTGCAATCAGCGAAGGCGAAAGACACCATGAGCTTGCATGAAACGGTGCGGAACAACGAAGATCTCGGCCGCTACGAGCTGACCGTGGATGGCTCCACCGCGCTGGTGACCTACGACATGCGCGAGGGCAGGATTGCCCTGACCCACACCCAGGTGCCGGGCGCGCTGACCGGCCAGGGGGTGGGGTCGGAACTGGCGAAGGGTACGCTGGACGACATCAGGGCCAGGGGCCTGAAGGTCTTGCCGCTCTGCAGCTTCATCGCGGCCTACATCAAGCGGCATCCGGAATATCAGGATCTCGTCGGCTAAAGCGGATGCCCGTCCTCGCCGAGGAAGATCAGGTCGCCGTCCAGCAGGAAGAGGCAGATGCAGTCTTCCTCGCTGGCACCGCACGCATGATGGTCAGTGTCGGCGCCATATTGGGCGACGTCGCCAACGGCATAGTGGCCATATTCGTCGCTGAACGCGCCGCGCAGGACCAGCAGCAATTCGTCGGCGGTGTGGCGATGCGCGGGCACCGGCGCACCCGATGCCATGCGCAGCAGGCAGATCCTCGTACCGGATAGGGTGCGTTCCCAGTCCGACAGCCAGACTCCCGTGGAAATCTTCCGCCAGGACCCGTCATCGGTCGGCGTGTCGATCGCCTCCGGCAGCCAGCTGCGCAGCGGCTCCGGCACCAGCGGGCCGCATCCCGGATTGGCGGAGGCGGGATTGGCGGAGGATAGACCGGCCGGTTTCATCTCCGCCGGCGCCAGAGTGGCGGTGAGCAGGCCGTCCATCCGGTCGAGCAGCGCATCCACGCCAGCATGATCGTCGCCGGGCAGCTCCTCGAACCAGCTGCCGCACAAGGATTCGTAGGTGGAAACGCGGCGGCGGCAATCCGGGCAGTGGGCGAGATGGGTCGCCACCAGCAGTGACTTTCCGGCCCGCTCCTGCCCGCTGGCATAGCCGATCAGAAGCTGCTCGTCCGGATGGTGGAACGGCACCGTCACGCCTTGTTCCTCATGCTGCGTTTCAAATGGCCGAGCGCGAGGCGCAGCCGCGTCTTGACCGTTCCCAAGGGCACCTCCGTGTCCTCGGCGATCTCTTCATGGGTCTGTTCCAGGAAATACGACCGGCGCAGCACTTCGGATTGCTTCGCCTCCAAGGAACCGATGGCGTCCTGCAGCTGTCGGCTGCTCTGGACCAGCTGGGCGGAGTCCTCCGGCGAGACTTGGGACGAGGGCGTCATCGCCGGATCGTCCGGGTCGAGGGCTGGGCGCAATTCCTTGCGCAGCCGGTCGATGCGGCGGTTGCGGGCGATGGTGAACACCCAGGTGCCGACGGTCGCCTGAGCAGGATCGAAGCTGCCCGCCTTCAGCCAGACCGTCAGCATCACCTCCTGGGCCAATTCCTCCGCCGTGCTGCGGTCGGCGCCGAGCTTCAGGCAATAATTCAGGATTTTCGGGGCGAAATGGCGGAAAAGCGTCGCGAATGCCGCGCGGTCGCGGTCCTGAGCGACCGCATGGACCAGCGCCCCGAACAGGTCGGCATCCAGGCTCTGCGATCTGTCCTGGTCCGACGGCTCCGGACACCGGGACTCGCGCGAAAACGGCATTCAACCACCAACCAGCATTCAAGCGGGCAGCAGCTTATCCCGAACTCCTGAACGGAGCATTCCCAAAAATCATTGGTGTGCCAAAGGTGATTTCAGCGCGCTCATCGGATCCAGCGGAGAAACGGTGGGCGTCGTCTGGGGCAGCGGACGGAAGGCGGCCTGCGCTTCGGCAGGCAGGGGCGGCCTGACCCGGGTCCTCCACAGGCCATAGAGTGTTGCGCATAGCGCTCCGCCGGTGATGAAGCTGAACAGCCCGGCCGGGCCGGTCATGGTCATCAGCGCCGACGCCACGGGCGGTCCGATGATGGCGCCGACCGAATTGGCCAGGATCAGGCCGCCGCTGGCCGACACCATGTCCTCCCGCCGCACATAGTCGTTGGTGTGGGCAAGGCAGACCGGATAGAGCGTGAAGGCCAGCCCGCCGAACAGCGGCGCCACCAGCAGCAGAGCCTGCGGGCGATGCAGCCCGGCGGCGGCGATCATGCCCAGGCTGGTCAGCGACAGTGTGGCCGACAGGCCGATGATGACGCTGCGCCGGTCGAAGCGGTCGGACAGCCGGCCGAGCGGCCATTGCAGCGCCATGCCCCCGAGGATCAGCACCGACATGAACAGCGCCGTACCCGAAACGCCGAATTCGAGGCGGCGCCGAACACCGGGGGCAGCC